>METI01000020.1:0-9257 GCA_001771285.1 candidate division NC10 bacterium RIFCSPLOWO2_12_FULL_66_18 | reverse complement strand
TCCCGGAAGACGCGAACCTGGTTCTCGACCGACCGGACCCCAACCACACTCTTGACGATCCGCTCTACCGAATCCTTTGCTACGTTGGAGAAGACCATCCCCATCAGCGTGATGTGGCCTTCAGCCGACGCAATGTTGAGGTCGAACCGCATCGTCTCCTGGTCGGCTCGCAGGGCCGCCCTGACGCTGGCTGCCAGGCCGAGATCCCGCAGTTTCTCCCGAGAGGACTCCGAGGGCTGAAACTCCGGCTGCTGCACGAGCTGGACGATCTGGGTCACCGCTGTCTCTGCCGAAACACGGTCGGTATTGATGACGAGATCGTAGAGGAGCGGATCCCCCCAACGGACGTGGAAGAACTGCTGGATGCGGGCACTGGCCCCCTCGTCCGCCTTCCGGATGAGTTCTATGGTCTCCTCGCGACCCACGGATCGCCTGGCCATAACCCGCGGAATTCGGGCCTCCATAGGGACACACAGCCTCACCCGGACGCAGTGCTGAATCTCTTTCAACAGGAGGGTTGCCCAGCGTCCCATGATGACGACGTTATCCCGTTCCGCAAGGTGGTAGACCTCCGACGCCACCAGGGCGAACTCGACGCGCGTCGCCTCCGCCAGGTTTTCCCAGAAGCCCGGCTTGCCTTCCACCACGGCGATCAGCTCATCCTCAGCCACGCCGAACAGCTCGGCTGCCTCCCGTGTGACCTGATCGCGGATGTATTCGTAGCCGAGGCGTTCAGCCACCTTCATAGAAATATCGGTCCCGCCGCTACCGTATTCCCGGGTCAAGGCCACGATGGGCATGGAAGCACCTTTCAGGCGTCTACTGGCGCCCGCAACTTTTTTCGGATTCGGTCGCGCAGCACTGTGACAAGGGGCCAGAAGAAGAACAGAACGGCCAGCCCGTTCACAATGCCCGCGATGGGCCGGTTGAAGAAGATGAGGGGGGACCCCTGGGACATGACAAGGCTCTGACGCATGGCCGATTCCGCCATGTCACCCAGCACCAGGGCGAGCACCATGGGGGCGATGGGGTAGTCCAGCTTCTTAAAGGCCATCCCGACAAAGCCGAAGAGGATCATATACCAGATATCAATCATCCGATTGTTGACCGCATACGCCCCGATGGCGCACACGAACACAATGCTTGGCATCAGGATGCTAAAGGGAGCCCGGAGGATGCTCGCGAAGAAGGGGACAAAGCAGAGCACCATGACCACCCCGATAGCGTTGGCTACCCAGATGCTGCCGATGAGCCCCCAGACGAACTCGGGGTTCTCCTTGAACAGCATCGGGCCCGGCTGCAGGCCCCACATCATGAGACCACCCAGGATTACCGCCATCGTGGGAGACCCCGGAATGCCCAGCGTGATCATGGGAAGGGTGGCCGAGACCCCGGCGGCGTGCGCCGCCACCTCGGGCGCGATTACCCCCTCGATGGTCCCGGTGCCGAACTCCTCGGGGTTCTTGGAGAACTGCTTGGCGAAGCCGTAGCTCATGAAGGAGGCCGGTGTGGCTCCTCCCGGCTTGATCCCCATCCAGCACCCGATGAGGGCGCCCCGAATGTACGTCCTCCAGAACCTGGGGAGCTGTGCCATGGTCTGGAAGACCGTCCGCACGCCCATCCGGACCGAGACGCCTTCCAGCCTGAGGCCCTCCTCCACGGTCATGAAGACCTCCCCCAGGCCGAAGAGTCCGATGACCGCCACGATGAAACTGAAGCCTCCCATCAGCTCGGTGCTGCCAAAGGTCAGGCGGAGCCTCCCAGTCACGATGTCGATCCCCACCGCGGCCATGATGAAGCCCAGGAGGGTGCTTACCACCGACTTCACAGGGGACATCCCTCCCAAGGACACCAAGGCGCTGAAGGTCAACATCATGACCGCAAAGGTTTCGGGGGGGCCGAACATCAACGTGAACTCCGCGACGATGGGGGCAGCAAAGGTCAGGATCAGCGTGGCGACCATGGCCCCGAAGAAATGGGAGCAGAAGGCTGTGGTCAGGGCCTCGCAGGCCTTACCCTTTTTGGCCATGGGGTACCCATCGAAGCAGGTAGCCACCGACCACGGCTCCCCAGGGATGTTGAACAGGATCGAGGTGATCACCCCGCCGAAGAGTGCTCCCCAGTAGATGGCCGCCAAGAGGATGACGGCCGAGGTGGGCGGCAGCCTGAAGGTCACCGGGATGAGGATGGCCACCCCGTTCGCCCCCCCAAGACCTGGCAAGACCCCCACGAAGGTCCCCACGAAGAGCCCCGCGACCAGCACCGTCAGGTTGAATGGGCTCAGGGCCGTCTGCAAACCGATTAGCAGGTTATATACTGCCTCCATCCCATCCTCCCTGTATGGGTCAGAACGTCAGGAGATCCTCAAACCTCCCCTTGGGTAGAGGGATCAGGAAGATCCGATCGAATATGAAATAGCTCACCAGGGGGAGCAGGATGCTCACGGCCGCCACGGTGATCCACTTGTGCTTTCCGATCCACCGCATGTAGACGGCGAGGTACAGTCCGGCCGCGATGTAGAGTCCGATGAACTCCGTAAGGAGTACCATCATGGCGGCCGGAACCGCCACATAGAGGACCGGCCTTAGCCCACCCGGCCGGATGAAGGGTTTGACCGGAACGGCCTTCCGCCATTCGACGAACACCTGGCCCAGGACCACCAGACTCCCCACGCTCACACCCATCCCCAGCAAGAATATGTACATGCCAGGTTCCGGGCCGGATGTCGACCAGCCGAATATGCCCAGCCTCGCGGCCTCGCAGAGGACCAGAATCCCGATCGCCAGGATTATCAATGCACAGATTGCATCAGCCTTGCGCATGACCTCTCCTTCGCCTCCCCTGGCAGGATGACACCCACCGGGGGCGAGGGGACCCTCGCCCCCGAGGGATGCTTGCCCTCTACGACCGTCGCCTGACCGCTACTTGACGAGGCCCCCTTTCTTCATGAGGTCCTTGGTGAGGGTCTCCTTCTCCTCCAGCCATTTGGGGTAGTCCGAGCCCGCCAGAAAGGCGGGCTTGAGCGCGTTGTCGGCCAGGTACTTCTTCCACTCCGGGGTCTCGGTGACCTTCCGGAAGAGGTCCACGTACCACTCCTGTGCCTCTTTCGACACCGCGGGGGGCATGAAGATCCCCCGCAACATCGTATAGCCCATGTCAAAACCGGTGGCCTCCTTCATGGTCGGGATCTTGTCCCACTCGGGCAGGGGGATCCGCTCGCGGTCTACCACCGCCAACGGCCGGAGCCGGCCGGCCTTCCAGTGGCCCACGGCCTCCGAGGGATTGTTCACGGTCGAGTCGGTGTGCTTCCCCACCAGGCTCACCGCCACATCCCCGCCCCCCTTGAAGGGGACATAGATGAACTTCAGCCCAAAGGCCTGCTCCATCTGGATGGTGATGATCTGGTCCTCCTGGGCCGTCCCCGTGCCCCCCATCTTGAATTTGCTGGGCTCCCTCTTGACGGCATCGAAGTATTCCTTGGCCGTCTTGTAGGGGCTCTCGGCGTTCACCCAGAGGACGAACCAGTCGAGGGCCAGCCGGCCCACGGGGGTCAGGTCCTTCCAGTTGAACGGAACGCCCGTGGCGAGAGGAGTGGTGAAGAGATTGTCCAGGGTGAGGGTGATCACGTGAGGGTCGCCCTTCTTCTCCTTCACGTGCATGAACCCCTCGGCCCCGGCGCCCCCCGACCGGTTCACCACGATCAAGGGTTGGGGGGAGAGCTTGTGCTTCTCGACGAGCGGGAAGATGAAGCGGGCCATGATATCGGCCCCGCCCCCTGTTCCGGCCGGAACCACGAATTCCACCGACTTCGTGGGCTGCCAGGCGGCAGCGGCGATCCCGCCCCAGAAACCCACCAGACCCACGACCAGGGCGGCCACAACCGCCCATCGCCACGACTTGGGTAACTGCTGCTTGCTCATGAGTCTCCTCCCCATTCCCGTGCGGGAATGCGACACGGCCACGCCTGTCCCCCCGGACTCCACCGCGTCCACAGGCAGGCGTGGTCGGTGTGTCCACTACGCTGCTAGGCCTGCGCCCGCGGCGGCGGGACCGGGATCTCCACCGGGATCCCCGGCGCCTTCAGCTTGGCGTCCACGAAGGCCTGCATCTTGGCGATGTGAGCCTCCTGGAGGTGCGCGAAGCGCCCCTGGAGCTTCATGTACTCGCGGACGGGCTTGTACTCCTTCGGCTTGTGCTGGTACTTGTACTCGCCGTTTTCCCACTCGTACAGGATCCACATGCCGGTCTGGATCGCCAGCTTCGCGATCTCGACCGTCTTGGATTCCTCGAACTTCCACCCCTTGGGGCAGGGACAATGGATATGGAGGAAGGTCGGCCCCTGCACGTTCAGCGCCTTTCGGACCTTGTTCATGAGGTCCACTGGGTAGGCCACTGACGCCGTCGCCACGTACTTTACCGCCGGGTGGCCGCCGATGACGAGCTGCGGCGGATCCTTGGGGAACAGCTTCTTCCCCTCGGGGATCGCGGGTCCCGGCGGCGTGAAGGTGGTGTTCGCGCCGTAGGGTGTCGTAGGCGAGGTCTGGATGCCCGTGTTGGCGTAGGCCTCGTTGTCGTAGCAGATAAACAGAGCATCGTGGCCGCGGTACATCATGCCCGACATGGCCTGCAACCCGATGTCCACCGAGCCGCCGTCACCCGCCATGACGATGACGTTGGGCAGCTCGCCTTCCCACTTTCCCTTGCGGATCAAGACCTGGTAGGCCGCCTCGACGCCTGAGGCCACCGCCCCTGCGTTGGTGATCTGGGTGTGCATCCAGGGCACCGCATACGGGGTGCAGAGGTAGCTGGCGTTGGCCACGTACATGCAGCCCGTGGGTCCGAGGAAGATGGTGTTGGGGCCGGCCGCCTTGGCCACCAGCTTGTACTGGAGCGCCGGGCCGCAGCCCGCGCAGGTCCGGTGCCCCGGCACGTAGTACTCTTCCTTGGGAATGTTCCGGATCTTCTTAATCAACGGGAGATTCTGGGTTTTCACGGCAACCGCCATCGCTGGCTCCTTTCGTTCGCTCATCGTGACACGAGAATCGTAGAACGCCGCTCCTCGACTCACGCCTCACGCTTCACGTTTCACGTCCGCCTACGCCTCCGCTTCGAAACCGACCCAGTGCACGGTCTTCTTCGTCTTCCCCTCCTTGATCATCTTGGACAGGATCTCGGCCATGTAGTAGAAATCCTTGAGCGGCACCATCTCGCCGCCCAGGCCGGCCATGAAGGAGGTCGTCAGGGGCCGCTGCGGGAGGTCGTACAGCGAGGCGCGGACCTCGTGCAAGAGGTTCCCGCCCCGCATCGCCCCGCCGTAGGAGGTGCTGGTCTCCACCACTCCCACCGCCTTGAACTTGGACAGGGCTTCGGCCACCTCTTGCGTCGGCCACGGCCGCAGGAACCGGAGCTTGACCAACCCGATCTTCACGCCCTTGCTCCGCAGGTGCTTGATCGCGTGCCGGGCCGTCATCGTATGGGCCCCCATGATGAAGAAGGCCATCTCGGCGTCGTCGGTCATGTACTCTTCCACGAAGGGAGAGTAGTCCCGCCCGAAGATCCGGTTGAAGTCGGCAATCGCCTCCTTGATTACCGCAGGGGCGTCCAGGTGGGCCTGCGCCCGCTGCAGGTCCATGATCGTCCCCTGGTCGGGGCGGATCTGCGGCCCGTGCGAGACGGGGTGCTTCGGATCCAGCGGATGCGGCAGCGTGTAGGGCGGCAGGAACTCGTCCACCTGGCTCTGATCGGGCAGCAGCACCTTCCCGGGGATGTGGGAGACGAAGTATCCGTCCTGGCAGACGAACTGGGGAAGGAGGACCCGGTGGTCTTCACCCACCCGGTAGTTGATCAGGCAGTTGTCGAAGGCCTCCTGCGGGTTCTCGGCCCACCCCATGAGCCAGCCCTGATCCCGGCAGGACATGGCGTCCGTGTGCTCGGACCCGAAGTCGCCCGGGGGATCCAGGGCGCGGTCGGCGATCATCATTTGCACCGGGACGCGTCCGCCGGCGATCGGCGAGTAGGTCTCAAAAGCATAGGTGACGCCCACCCCGGAGCTGCCGGTCAGGACGCGGGCGCCCGCCGCCGAGGCCCCTAGGACCACCGAGAGCTGGGCGTGCTCGCCCTCGCCGTAGATGAACTCGGCGTCCAGTTCGCCGTTGGCCACCATCTTGGCCAGTTCCATCATCAACGCCGTGTAGGGACGAATGGGATAGGAGCAGATGACCTCCACCTTGGCCATTTTGGCCGCTTGGGCCGAGGCGGCGCATCCGCTCAACACCATCTCCTTTGCCATGGGTCTCCCTCCTTAGAACGGTTTCTCAAGTCGGACCACGCCGTCCTCGAAATCCAGCTCGTAGGCTTTGCTCAGGGCCTCAGTGGTGCACTCGTTCACGCAGATCAGGCAGCCTTTGCAGTACTTCGCGTTCCAGACCACCTCGTCCTCGACCTCGTTCAACTGCCAACAGGCATCCGGGCAGTAGACGATGCAGTTCATGCACAGGTTGCACTTCTCCTGCTCGATCACCGGCCGGTATTCCCGCCAGTTGCCGGTGATCATCATGGGCTGCTCCGTCACCGGTGCCGGTGTGATGCACCCGAGGGGCACCTCTTTTTCCTTGGGGATAATGAACATCGCCTGACCTCCTTGATATGGACCCCACCCCTACAGGGTCTTCACCACAGCCTGCTCATGCCCCTTGTACAGGGCCTCCTTGTTCTTGACCACGGCCGCCAGATTCTCCAGCTTCACGAGGTTCGTGCCCCGGACCAGGGCGCCCAGGATGGGTGCCGCCATGCCTGCCCCGAGGCCAACCGCATCCACACCACCCTCGCTGCCGGAGAAGTCCACCGTGGCCTCGCCGCAGATCCCCTTGGCATCCACGCACACGATCGCCTTGAGCAGGTCCCTGTTGGGGATGAACTTCAGGATGTCCTCCGGCTTGCGGTCGGTGTTGACCACCAGGACGCCGCCCTTCTCCATGCCGCGGAGAACGTTGATGCCCTTCACGAGGGTGGCGTCCGCCACGATCACGACCTCGGGCTTCTCGTTCTCGTACTCGTAGCGCTCCTCGATTTCCTCGTCGCTGATGCGGGCGTACTTCCGGAGGGGGACGTTCACCCGGTCGGGTAGGTCCACGTAGTTGTCGAAGGCCTGGGTGAACTTGCCTTCCTTCTTCGCCGCGTTGGCCAGGCCGTTGGCGATGTCCCGCCCCTCCTTGTCCTGTACTACCCCTCGAGCCCATACCGTTATCTGCTTCACCTTGCTAGCCATGCGTCCCTCCTTGACTGCGGGGGGTTATTGTCCGCGCCACTCTATGGTCACGCCTTGGCGAGCCGCCCTTACACCTCCCTCCGGTCCTCCCGCATTGCCTGCGGGACTACTTCATGGTCTTTACCTGCGCCTGGGCTTCCCGCAGGTGTCGCAAGGCGACGCGGAAGGACCCGGATGGCCTCCCGCGGAATTCCTCCAGCGCCAGGATCGCCGCCTTCTTGCAGACGAGCTCCAGGTCCGCGCCCGTCCAGCCCCCGGCGACCTCGGCGATCTCGCCGAGGCCCACATCGTCCTCCAGGGGCAGCCCCTCGGTGTGGATCCCGAGGATCTCCCGCCGCTCGTCCCGGGTCGGGAGGGGCAGCTCCAGCACATAGTCAAATCGCCCCGCCCTGAGAAGTGCGGGCTCCATCAAGTCGGGCCGGTTCGTTGCCGCCAGGACCACAACACCCAGCGAGCCGTGCAGGTCATCCAGCTCCCGGAACAGTTGGCTGACCAGGCGGGGGAACAGGCTCCCCGCCTCTTGCACGGACCGGGCCGGGACCAGGGATTCGATCTCATCGAAGAACAGGATGCAGGGGGATGCCTGCTTGGCCCGCTTGAAGACCTCGCGGAGACCCTTCTCCGACTCGCCCACCCACTTGGAGAGGAGGCTCGGCTGATCCACCGTGATCAGGGTGAGCCCCAGCTCGCCCGCCAGGGCGCGCGCCAGCAAGGTCTTGCCGGTCCCCGAGGCGCCGGTGAGCAGGATCCCCTTGGGCGGGTTGAAGCGCGTGTGGCCGAAGAGGGCCCCGCCCCCGCGCACGAGCTGCATGATGGAGGAGAGGGTCCGCTTGATCTCGCCGAGGCCCCCGACGTCCTTGAAGGTGGTCCGTGGGCGCTCCGCCATAAACTCCCGCGTGGCCGTGGGCTCCACGACCCTGAATGCCGCCATGAAATCGTCACGGGTGACCTGGACCGCCAGCGCATCCAGTTGCGGTTTCAGGTCCACCTCGAAGCGGACCTGCGGGATCAGGCGGCGCAGGGCCACCATTCCCGCCTCCTTGCAGAGGAGCGCCAGGTCCGCCCCCACATACCCGTGGGTAATCTCGGCGATCTGGTCCAGCTCCACGTCCGGGTGGAGCGGCATCCGGCGCGAGTGGATGCCCAGGATGGCCCGCCGCCCCGCCCGATCCGGGATGCCGATGGTGATCTCCCGGTCGAAGCGCCCCGGCCGGCGCAATGCCCGGTCCACCAGCTCCGGCATGTTGGTGGCCCCGATGACTACCACTTCCCCGCGCTCCACCAGGCCGTCCATCAGGGCCAGGAGCTGCGCGACGACCCGCTTTTCCACATCCCCGACGACCATGGCCCGCTTGGGCGCCAGGGCGTCGATCTCGTCGAGGAAGATGATGCTGGGGGCGTTCCGCCGCGCCTCCTCGAAGACCTGGCGCAGCTTGGCCTCGCTCTCCCCGTAGAACTTGTGGATGATCTCGGGCCCGTTCACGTGGATGAAGTGGGCCCGGACCTCGTTGGACACCGCGCGGGCGATCAGCGTCTTGCCCGTCCCGGGCGGCCCGGTGAGCAGAACCCCCTTGGGCGGATCAATCCCCAGGAGGCCGAAGATCTGGGGGAACTTCAGCGGCAGCTCGACCATCTCCCGGACCAGGGCGACTTCCCGGTCCAAGCCGCCGATGTCCTCGTAGGAGACGCGGTAGGCCTTCTCCGCGGACACCTCGGGCGCCTTGAAGGCGATGGCGGTGTCCGTGGAGATGAGCAGCGCGCCGCGCGGCACAGCCCCCTCCACCGTGAAGGAGCGCGGTCGCGAGCCCAGGAAGGTGATCTGCAGGTGGTCCCCGAGGACGACGGGAACGCCGAGGAGGAGCTGGCGGAGGTGGGGGATCTCTTCGTCGGTGGGTACCGACTGCCCGGCCTGGACCGGGGTGAGGAGAAGCGATTCCGCCACCTTGAACGGGACCTTCCGGATCGCGGCGTACTCATCCACGCCGATCTG
>METI01000019.1:9327-9996 GCA_001771285.1 candidate division NC10 bacterium RIFCSPLOWO2_12_FULL_66_18 | reverse complement strand
TGCATACATTCGCGCATTGGTGAACTAGCCGGAAGACGGCAGGGGAGCAGGGGGGCGGGGGGTCACCCCGGATCTCGGGGGAACGGCGACCACCCGGGAGATGGCCGACGCCATCATCGATCAACTCACCGGGGCGTGATGGGGCGGGGACGCCCCTGCGCTGAATCGAGTCCCCGGGAGAGGGTGCGGAAAGGAAAGGAGCCAGAGGATGGGCTTGCTGGAAGGAAAATTCGAGCCCGGGGTGGTCACCACCTCGCTCGACTGGCTATTCAACTGGGCCCGGAAGAATTCGCCGTGGCCCATGACCTTCGGCCTGGCGTGTTGCGCCATCGAGATGATGGCCACCGGGGCCTCGCGCTTCGACATGGACCGGTTCGGGGCCGGGGTCTTCCGCCCGTCGCCGCGGCAATCCGACGTCATGATCGTGGCCGGGACCGTCACGGAGAAGATGGCCCCCCGCATCAAGACCCTGTACGAGCAGATGGCCGATCCCAAGTGGGTCATCGCCATGGGCGCGTGCGCCATCTCGGGCGGCCCGTTCTACTGGGATTCCTACCACGTGGTGAAGGGGGTGGATCGAGTCATCCCGGTGGACGTCTACGTGCCGGGCTGCCCGCCACGGCCCGAGGCCCTGCTGTTCGGGGTGTTGAAGCTTCAGGAGAAGATCTC
>METI01000019.1:0-9307 GCA_001771285.1 candidate division NC10 bacterium RIFCSPLOWO2_12_FULL_66_18 | reverse complement strand
TCGGGGTGTTGAAGCTTCAGGAGAAGATCTCCCAAGAGACTATCGCCAAGAAGAAGCTGCCGGCCATCACCGTTCCCGAGATGCTGCCGGCGGGGGCCAAGGCCTAACAGAGCTGGCAATCAGGCGCACCCAGAGGGGCACCCTGCCGACGGGCCACGGGCCCAGGGTCGGCTGGGTCCCCGGCGATCCGGCAATTCGGAAGTGCGACTGCCCTGTCCCGATTGCCCAATCGCCGGATTGCCAGCCTCACTTCTTGACTGGCGCCGCCTCGACCAACGGCACTGACGGTGCAGTATCCGAAGGAGAGGCGCCGCCTGCCCCTGCGCTCGCTGAACCGCCACGTCCTGACCATCGAATTGCCCACCGGCAAGCTCAAATGCACAGCCTGCGACGCCTGCGCCAAGATCTGCCCCACCCGCTGCATCACCATCATCGGCGCGGGCAAGGGGAAAGAGCGCCACCCCGTCGAGTTCGTCATCGATCACAACCTGTGCATGTACTGCAATCTGTGCGTGGAGGTCTGCCCCTTCGACGCCATCACGATGTGGACGGGCGACTTCGAGATCGGCGCCTTCAACCGGATGGGGCTGGTCTTCGACCAGACCGCGATGCATGCGGAGAAGTTCTACCCCACGCCCATGACCCCGGAATTGGTCGAGGCGGCGCCAGTCAAGAAGTGAGGCTGGCAATCCGGCGATTGGGTGCACCCAGAGGGTACCCGGCAACCTGGAACGCCGGATTGCCTGATTGACGGATTGCCAAGTTGCCGAGGGATAAGATGTCGCGCTTGAAAGACAGCTTCGGCCGGGTCATTGACGACCTGCGAATCTCCCTGACGGATCGGTGCAATTTCCGCTGCGTCTACTGCATGCCGGCCGAGGGGCTCGCCTGGGTTCCCAAGCGGGAGATCCTGACCTACGAGGAGATCCTGCGACTCGTCCGCATCTTCATTGACCTGGGGATCCGGACGGTCCGGCTGACCGGGGGCGAGCCCCTGATGCGTCAGGACATCGACGTGCTGATCGAGGGGCTGATCCGGTTGGCGCCGGATCTGGACCTCTCCATGACCTCCAACGGCTTTTTCCTCAAGGATAAGGCCCCGCGGCTGGCGGCGGCCGGCCTCAAACGGATCAATGTGAGCCTGGACTCGCTCCAGCCGGAGCGGTTCGAACGCATGGTCCGGCGGGAAGGTCAACTGGTCTTCAAGATCCTGGACGGGCTCCAGGTGGCCCGCGCGGCCGGGCTACACCCCATCAAGTTGAACTGCGTGGTCATGCGCGGCTACAACGAGGACGAGCTGGTGGACTTCGCTCGCCTCGGGCGGGAGAACGACTACCAGGTCCGCTTCATCGAGTACATGCCCCTGGACGCCCAGGGGGCATGGAGCATGCAGGCCGTGGTGCCCGGGGCCGAGATTCTGGCCCGCATCCACACGGTGTTTCCCCTGGTGCCGGCCAGCGGCCACGGGACGGAACCGGCCACCGTCTACCGATTCGCAGACGGGCGGGGGTCCATCGGGGTGATCGCTTCAGTCACGGAGCCGTTTTGCGAGAGCTGCAACCGCATCCGGATCACCGCCGATGGGCAACTCCGGACCTGTCTCTTCTCTCTCCACGAGTACAACCTCAAGGGGCTCCTGCGCTCTGGGGCCACCGACGAGGAGATCGCCGACTCCATCCTCGCGGCCGTCTGGAAGAAGGAGGCCGGCCACAAGATCAATCAGCCGGACTTCGTCAAGCCGGCCCGATCCATGTCAGCCATCGGCGGCTGACCCCGGCGAACCCTGCTCGACCCCGCTGCGGCAGGGCGCCAGGAGGCGCGCGCCCCGCAGGGCGGAATGACGGCGCACACAAGAGCCCGAACCTGGAGGCGGTGCTCGTGGACCACTCGGGTTTGACCCGCGACCAGCTCCTCGACGTCTACTACCACCTTCGCCTCACCCGAACCCTGGAAGAACGCATCGGGATCCTCTACCGCCAGGGCAGGATTTTTGGCGGCGTGTACCTCTCCACAGGACAGGAGGCTGTGTCCGTGGGAGCCGCCTATGCCCTGGGGCCGGGGGATATTATCGTGCCCTCTCACCGCGACATGGGAGCGCACCTCTTGCGCGGGATCCAGTCACGGGAGATCCTGGCGCAGTACCTGGGACGGGTCGGGGGCCTCAGCCGCGGGCGGGATGGGAACGTCCATTATGGGGACATCCAGCGGGGGGACGTGGCCTTCATCAGCTCCATGGCCGACGGCATCCCGGTGGCGACCGGCGTGGCGCTGGCCCTGAAGCGGCAGGGGAAGGGGCGGGTGGCCATGACCTGGTTCGGGGAAGGGGCGTCGAGCCGCGGCGACTTCCACGAGGGCATCAATCTGGCCGCCGTGCTCCGGGTCCCGGTGGTGTTCGTGTGCAACAACAACCAGTACGCCTATTCAACCCCCCTGTCGCGGCAGACCCGAATCCCGGACATTGCGGCGCGAGCGGGAGGCTACGGCATTCCCGGGACGATCGTGGACGGCAACGACGTGCTGGCGGTGTACGACACGGCCAGGGAGGCGGTCGAGCGCGCCCGGCGGGGGGAGGGGCCCAGTCTGATCGAGTGCAAGACGATGCGCATGCGCGGCCACTCGGAGCATGACGATGCCTCTTACGTTCCCCGGCAGTTGCTGGAGGAATGGCGAGCGAAAGACCCAATCCAGGGGTTCGAGGCCCGGCTGCGGGAGTGGGGGATCCTGGACGAGGCGGGGGAAGCCCGGATCGCGAAGCGCATAGCCGACGAGCTGGAGGCAGCCGTCGCCTGGGCCGAGGCAAGCCCGTTCCCCGAGGGCAAAGACGTGGAACAGGGGGTGTATTCCACCTAAGGGCGTTCGGTCGTTCAAGACGGAACAACCGAACAATCGAACTCTCGAACAGCCGAACGCGTTTTGAGATGCCAGAGATCACATACATCGAGGCGATCCGGCAGGCGCTCTGGGAAGAGATGGAGCGGGATGAGCGGGTGTTCCTCATCGGGGAAGACATTGGCGTCTACGGAGGCGCTTTCAAAATCACGATGGGCTTCCTGGAGAAGTTCGGCGAGGATCGAGTGATTGACACCCCCATCGCCGAATCCGCCATCGTCGGCTCGGCCGTGGGGGCAGCGCTCATGGGGCTGCGACCCGTGGTGGAGATGCAGTTCTCCGACTTCATCGCCTGTGGTTTCGACCAGATCGTTAACATGGCGGCCAAGTTCCACTACCGGACGGGAACCAGCGTCCCGCTGGTCATCCGCGGTCCCTCCGGCGGCGGGGTGCACGGAGGACCGTTCCACTCCCAGAATCCCGAGGGGTGGTTCGTCCATGTCCCGGGACTGAAGGTGCTGGCTCCCTCCACCCCCTACGACGCCAAGGGATTGCTCAAGGCGGCCATCCGGGATCCGGACCCGGTCATCTATTTCGAGCACAAGTATCTCTACCGACGGATCAAGGGCAAGGTTCCTGACGACGACTTCACCGTCCCCATTGGGAAGGCCGAGGTGAAGCGGGAAGGAGCCGACCTGAGCGTGATCACGTATGGGGCCATGATCCACCAGGCCTTCGAGGCGGCCAACCGGTTGAGCGCCAAGGGAATCGAGGTGGAGATCCTGGACCTGCGGACACTCCTCCCCCTCGACCGGGAGGCGATCCTGGCCACGGCTCGGAAGACGGGCAAGGTCGTGGTCGTTCACGAGGCCACGCGGACGGGCGGCGTCGGGGGCGAGGTGGTTGCCGTCATCGCCGAGGGCGCCTTTGACCGGCTGGATGGCCCGATCCTGCGGGTGACCGCGCCGGATACGCCGGTGCCCTTCACCGCTCCGCTGGAAGAGGCCTTTCTCCCGAACGCCGACACGATCGTTGCGGCCGCCGAACGGTTGGCAGCCTACTAGAAACGAAGAACGTTCGGTGGTTCGGTAGTTCGGGCGTTCGATGCTGAACCACCGAACGACCGAACAGTCGAACGCCCGAACGGGTTGTTTCCATGAGTGTTCCGGTTATCATGCCTCAACTCGGCGAGAGCGTCGCCGAGGGTACCGTCATCGAGTGGCTGAAGAAGGAAGGGGACCGCGTCCAGAAGGACGAGCCGATCCTTGTCATCTCCACCGAGAAGGTGGACGCGGAGATCCCTGCCCCCGCGGCCGGTGTCTTGTCGCAGATCCTGGTCAAGGCGGGTGAGGTCGCCCCCGTCGGGGCCACCCTGGCCCTCATCGCCGAAGGATTTGCCTCCGGAACCGGAATAGACCTTGGGACGGAGGCACCGGTCACCGTCCCGCCACCGCCCACCCCAACTTTAGAGCCGAGAGCCGAGAGCCGAGAGCCGCGAGGGACGAGGGAAGAGGAGCGGTTCTACTCGCCAGCGGTCCGGAAGCTGGCAGAGGAGCTGGGCGTCAACTTGGGCGAGGTGCCGGGCACCGGAGAGGGAGGACGGGTCACCAAGCGGGATGTCGAGTTGTTCGCGGAGACCAGGGGAGTGCGGCCCGTCGCGGCCGGGGCGCCGCCGCTCCTCCGGCCGGAGGCCGGGCGCGAACCTGTCGAAGTCGCGGAGGGGGAAGAACTCCTCCCGCTGACGAAGATGCGGCGGACCATCGCAGACCACATGGTCCGCAGCAAACAGACCGCCCCCCACGTCACCTCGATTGCAGAGGCCGACTTCACCGCCATCGCGCGGTTCCGCGAGGCGAAGAAGGCGGCGTTCCGACAGGCCAAGGGAACCAGCCTAACGTTTCTGCCTTTCATCTTGAAGGCGACGGCGGACGCGCTGCGGGAATTCCCAACCTTGAACGCCCGCTGGACGGATGAGGGCATTCGAGTGCGCAAGGCGATCCATCTCGGGATCGCCGCGGCGCTCCCGGACGGCCTGGTGGTTCCCGTCCTCCGGAATCCGCAATCGAAATCGCTGTCGGAAATCGCAGTCGCTGTCGCCGAAATCGTTCGTCGTGCCCAGGAGGGACGGCTCCTCCCCGAAGAGTTGACCGGCAGCACGTTCACCGTGAACAACTTCGGGGCCGATGGAAACCTTATCGGCACCCCCATCCTGAACCAGCCCGAAGTCGGGATCCTGGGGGTGGGGACGATCGTAAAGCGGCCGGTGGTGGTGTCCCGGGGCGGCGAGGATATCATCGCCATCCGCTGGATGGGCTATCTCTGCCTCTCGTACGACCACCGCGTTGTGGATGGGGCAGTGGCCGGCCGATTTCTCCAGACGCTCGGGCGCTCTCTCGAGTCCTTCACCCCGGGTGAAGGGATCTGGAACGATCCCTTTCTTCTTTCCCTCTGACGGGAGTTGGCCGCCCGTCTCCCGACACTCTTTCCAACTCCCTGCAATTCCCTGAACACCCGGTCCTCCTCGAAGTGATTCAACGGCCCGCAGACCACCGGACTGTTCATCCGTTCCTGACTTCCAAAAGTCGGGGACCCAGGATGTCGTCTCCAATGTCGATTGACAGGACGATGGCTTGAGTGGCATAGTTTCCCGGTTCCCGGGATGAGAACCTGTGCCGTTTCGCAGGATGCATCGTCTGACGGTGCGGCAGGAATAACCAAGGACAGCGAAAGGGGGCAGCGATGAGACGGATGACCTGGATGGCGTTGATTTGTCTGGCCGGCGTGTTGATTCTCGGCGGGGGAGCGGATACCGTCTGGGGCCAGCAGAAGAAGCTCGTCTTCTGGACCATGTGGGACCAGAATCCCGAGTTCAACAAGTGGTACGAGACCCGAGGCAAGGACTTCGCCAAGAAGACCGGGTACGAGGTCGAGGTGGTGACGATCCCGTACCAGGGCTACGAGGCAAAGTACCTGGCCTCCTTCATGGGGAAGAGCGGCGCGCCGGACATGTTCATGGGGATGACGCACCACTGGTGCGGGCAGTACGACTTCTGTGAAAAGATGCCGGCCGACCTCGAGAAGAGCTGGGACGAGAACCTCCCCAAATATATGCTGCCCATCGGCAAGTGGAGCGGTGCTCGTTACGGGATGCCCATCGAGCATGGGAACTTCCAGCAGATGTACATTAACGTGGACCTGTTCAAGAAGGCGGGCCTGAATCCGGACCGACCGCCGAAAACCCTGGACGACTGGCTGGCGGCCATGAAGAAGCTGACGATCCTGGACGCCAAGGGCGAGCCGACCCAGGTTGGGTTCGCCGTCCGGAGCAAAGGCCACCCGGTCGGGATCACCGACAAGTTCCTCCCCTTCGCCCATGCCTTCGGGGCCCGGATGCTGAGCCCCAATCTCGACAAGGCGACGGGGTTCGCCAACAGCCCGGAGATGGTGGCGGCCCTGCAGTTCTTCGGTGACCTCGTCCTGAAGCATAAGGTGGCCAGTCTGGCCCTGGGCAACCCTGAGGACGCTTTCGGGCAGAAGCGGGCCGCGGTGATTTTCCGCGAGTCGTGGTTCTTCGGCTGGGTGAAGAAGAATGCCCCGGATGTGAACTTCAAGGTGTATGCTCTGCCTTGCGGGAAAGCCTGCCCCGGGGCGGGTGCTCTGTTCCCGTGGACGAACCTGGTCTACAAGAACAGCCCGAACAAGCAGCTGGCCTGGGAATTCTACCGGTTCATCAGTAATGCCAAAGACGACCAGGAACAGCACCAACTCCAGGGCATCCTGCCGGTCTGGACTGCCAACCTTGAGTCGGCCTACGTGAAGGCCCGGCCAGACTACGTTTCAACCCGAGACATGCTGCAGCAGCCCGTGCCACCGACCTATTTCCACCCGAAGTCGAACGAACTGGCCACGGCCTTTGGGGAAGCGGTCGTGGGCGTCCTGTTCGGGAAGGGGCAGCCCAAGGCACTGTTGGATGAAGCCGCCGCCAAGATGGATCGAATCATCAAGGACTAGCGCCACTCGGCGACCGGGCAACCTGGCAACTAGGCTCCCGGGCGATCGGGCACCTGGGTTTCAGCTCTCCCGATCGCCGAAGTGCCCACTGGCCAGATTTTCGGATGGCCCGATTCCCCGACGGCCTGGTTGCCGGATCGCCCGCTTGCCTCACTGCCAATGAGACACTGGGTTCGGGTTGCGTTCCCCAAGACGTACATGGACCGCCAACGGCGGGCAGGATTTCTGTTTATCCTGCCCGCCGTGACATATTTCTCTCTCGTGTTCATCGTGCCGCTCATCCAGTCCGTGATCGGCTCGTTCCACCGCACGGTTCCCGGTGGAACCAGCCAGTTCGTCGGAATCCGACTGTATGAAAAGGTCCTGACGGATTCGACCTTCTGGACAGCCGTCCGAAACACCATCCATTTGCTGCTGATGTCCGTGCCCACCACGGTCGTCCTCGCGCTGGTCGTGGCCATTGGCCTCCATCGCCTGGTGAGTCTCCGCTGGCGGAACGTCTGGGCCGCCATGTACTTTCTTCCGTTTTCGGCGTCCCTGGTGGCAGCGGCCCTCATCTGGCAATGGATCTACGACCCGGTCTACGGCTTTTTGAACTACGGCTTGTCGCTCGTGCGGATCCCCCCTCAGAAGTGGCTCCAGAGCCTGGCCCAAGTGCGCCCGTCCATCGCGTTGGTGAGCGTATGGGTCCGGCTCGGGTTCGATACCATGATCTTCCTGGCGGCGCTTCAATCCATCCCGGGCGAGTACTACGAGGCAGCGGACATCGATGGGGCAAGCGGGTGGCAGCGCCTCAGATACCTGACGCTTCCATTACTGAATCCACAGATCATCATGGTGTGCATTCTGGAGCTTATATTCAACTTTAAGATTTTCGACCAGGTGTATGCGACGACGCAAGGTGGGCCGGCCAGTGCAAGCCAGACGGTTATCATGCTGCTCTACGATACCGCCTTCAAGTATTTCCGGATGGGTGACGCCTCGGTCATGGCCGTGTTCGTGTTCGTGACTCTCCTGACGGTGACGCTGCTGCAATGGCGGATCTTTCGAAAGCCGATCGAATACTAGACCCGGCCCGTATGACTTCACCGCGGGAACCATCGGGCCGCCTCGAGCGGGTCGTGCGACTGCGGTGGCTGACGGCGCTGCTGCTAGCATGCGGAGCCCTCACGGTGTTCTTTCCGTTTTTCTGGATGGCCGTGACTTCCCTCAAGACGGCGCCGGAGATCCAGCGGGTCCCCCTCCGGATCGCACCCGACCAGTGGATGAATCTGGGCAATTACCGGGAGGTGTTCCATCGCGAACCCTTCGGACGATATCTCTTTAACAGCGGCCTGATCGCCTCCGTCTCGGCCGTCAGCAGCCTGATTGTCTCCTCCCTGGCCGGGTACGGGTTCGCCAAGTTCCGGTTCCCCGCGCGGGATGCGTTCTTCTTCGCCATCATCGGAATCCTGATGGTGCCGTTCCAGTCGGTGGTGGTTCCCCTGTACCTGTGGGTCAACCGTCTGGGCTTCTTGGACACCTACCTGGGGATCCTGGCGCCGGACCTGGTGAGCGTCTTCGGTGTCTTCTTGATGCGCCAGGCGATCGAGGTGCTCCCGAACGACTACATTGACGCGGCCAGGATCGACGGGTGTAGCGAATTCCGCATCTTCTACCGGGTGATCCTGCCCATGGTGAAGCCGGCCATGGCCACCCTGCTCATCATCAAGTTCATGTGGACGTGGAACGAGTTCTTCTGGCCCCTCGTGGTGGTGAACTCGCCCAGCATGCGAGTCGTCACTATCGGCCTCATGAGCTTCACCAACATCTACTTCATCGAGTACAACCTGCTGACCGCGGCGGCGGTGATCAGCATCTTGCCCATCCTGGTCGTCTTCCTCACGCTGCAGAAGTGGGTCGTGCGCGGCGTCGTCATGAGCGGCCTGAAGGGCTGATGCTCAGAAACGTGGGGGTGACATGAGGCGAGAGACGATCGTGGAGGCCCCGAACCGCCCCGGCCTGGCCCGAGTCCGGCCTCTCATCACGGCTGTTGGCCACACCGACGAGGATCTATAGCGGCCCCGGGTCAGGGTGGCCAGCACGTGGGGCGAGACCCGTACCCGGTGTCGCCCGAGGCCGCCATGGGAGGGCCGATCGCCCTCGTCTGCAACGAAGACCAGATCGAAGCGGACATCTCGGGACGTCGCCTCAATCTCCTGGTCCCGGCCGAAGCACTGGATGCCCGGCGGGGGGCGTGGACGCCGCCGCCCCCACGGGTCACGGGAGGGTTTCTCACCCTGTACGCCCGCCTGGCCGAGCGAGGTATCTATTTCTGCGGCGGGGGGGGAAGCCAACGCACCACGGCTTCTCCGCCGCCCACACGCCGGCGGATATCGATCGTCCTCCAGGCCACGGAGGACACCGTGGCCGCCCTCATTTGCCCGCCCGCGCGAACCATCTCGGCCCGGCGAGCCGCTTCATCAGG
>METI01000018.1:7711-17323 GCA_001771285.1 candidate division NC10 bacterium RIFCSPLOWO2_12_FULL_66_18 | reverse complement strand
CCCTCCCCAGGATCATGGCGCCGATGAGCCGCTCCCCCTTCCAGAGGAGCTTCCGGTACGCCCACCGGTCCGGCCGCGCCGCGGCGACGGCTTCGGCCGTCGGATCGTCCCACGCCCCGAAGCTGGCGATGTCCAGGTGGCAGACCTCCACGATGTTCAGCAGGAGGCTCCCCCGGTAGGCGACCTCCCGCCCCGCCATGTTGGCCCCGACGACGCGGCCGTGCTCCATGGCGGTGGGCTCGATGGCGTGGACGGCCGGCTGGCCGGTTACAAGATCGAGGCCCTCAGCGACATCCCCCGCGGCATAGACATTGCCGACGTTCGACCGGAGGTGGTCGTCCACCCGGATCCCCCGGTTCACCCGGAGCCCGGACCCCTGCAGCCACTCCAGGTTGGGGCGGATGCCGGTGGCCATGAGGACCACGTCGGCCAGCAGGTCCTCCCCCTGGCGGAAGCGGAGGCGCTTCTGGCCCTGGGCGTCCTCGATGGCCGTGAGGGTCGCCCCGGTGCGGATGGCGACGCCGTGGCGCCGGAGCCAGGCCTCGACCAGCTGGGCCCCCGGCTGGTCGATCATGCGCGGCAGGATCTGGGGGGCGATCTCCACGATAGTCAATGTGGCCTTCAGGGCCAGGAGGGCATTCAGGAGGGTGAAGGCGATGAAGCCCGCCCCCACCAGCACGACGTGGCTGCCCGCCCGGATCTCCCCCACCACGCCCCGCGCCTGCTCCAAGGTCCAGAAGCTGTGGACGCCGGGCGACTCGGCGCCGGGCACGGGTGCCTTGACGGCGGACGAGCCGGTGGCGATCAAGAGATCGTCGTACTCGAGGACCGTGCCATCATCCAGGGTCAACTTGCTGGCGGCCGTGTCCAGCCCTGCGGCCCGCCGCCCGAGGTGGCTCTGGACCTGGAGTTGGGCCAGGCGCGCGGGGGTGGCCGTGAAGACATGCGCCTCGGCGATGCTGCGCCCGAGGTAGTACGGGAGGACCATGCGGGAGTACGGCCGCTCGGCCGAGACCAGGACGATCTTCGACTCGCCGCGGTCATACTCGCGGATGGTCCGGATGGCGTTCAGACCGGCGGTCCCCCCGCCCACGATGACGTGCCGCTTGGCCATCATCGCACCTCCGCGCCGGCGACCTGGAGTGCCAGGTGGCGCGGCGCCCGCGTGGCCGCGAACGCGCCCAGCCAGTCGGCCGTCTCCGCCTCGACGTACTCGATGGCGGACGTGGGGCAGGCCCGGGCACAGGCCGGATCCCCGCCGCACAGGTCACACTTGAACGCCTTCTGCGTCTCGGGGTTGTAAAAGATCGTCCCGTAAGGACAGGCGATGGTGCAGAGCTTGCACCCGACGCACTGGTCATCGAGAACGATCTTCGCCCCCACGGGTGAAATAGTAATGGCCCCCACCGGGCAGGCGGTCAGGCACCAGCCCTCCGCACACTGGGGGCAGGTGTAGGGGGCGTAGCTGGTGTGGGCCTCGAAGGGCGAGACCCGGATGACCGAGCGCGCGGGCTGGAAGGTGCCCGTCTGGGCGTACGAGCAGGCCAGCTCGCAGCGCATGCACCCGGTGCACCGGTCAGGGGTGATCCGCAGGACTTTCATGGACGGCCCTCATGGTCCTCGTCAGAAATCGTCTCAGCCGGCTGGTTGGAAGGATGGTCGTCGGAAGCCGGCGAACGGCCCGCTCTGTATAACACAGGAAGGGCGCGCCGTCCAACGGCGCGCCCATCTCCGCATCGCCCCATCGCGCCTCCGGAATGAAGGACGCGCTCCGGGGTTTCGTCCTCAGCCCTCTGGCCGAAGCACCAGCTCGGCCAGGGGCGGCAGCGTCAGCGACACGGAGTACGGGAATCCGTGTTGGGGAACCGCCTCGGCCAGGACGCCTTCGGCGTTACCCACGTTGCTCCCCCCGTAGATTTCCAAGTCCGTATTGAGAACCTCCCGGTAGAGACCGCCGCGGGGCACCCCGATCCGGTAGCCCTGCCGGACCACCGGCGTGAAGTTGCACACCACCACCAGGAAGTTCTCCGGGTCCCGGGCTCGACGCAGAAAGGAGATCACGCTCCCCTCCCAGTCGTTGCAGTCGATCCACTGGAAGCCCGCGGGCTCGAAGTCCACCTCGTGCAGGGCCGGCTGCGCCCGATACACGGCGTTGAGGTCCCGGACCAGCCGCTGCAGGCCCCGGTGGTAGGGCCCCATCTCCAGAAGATGCCAGTCCAGGCTGGCGTCGTGGTCCCACTCGCGGGTCTGGCCGAACTCGTCCCCCATGAAGAGGAGCTTCTTCCCGGGGTGCCCGTACATGAACGCGAAAAAAGCCCGGAGGTTGGCGAACTTCTGCCAGTCGTCCCCCGGCATCTTGCCGTGCAGCGAGCCCTTGCCGTGCACCACCTCGTCATGCGACAGCGGCAGGATGAAGTTCTCGTGCCAGGCGTACAGCAGTCCGAAGGTCAGCTTGCTGTGATGGTACTTCCGGTGGACCGGGTCCTTGCTCATGTAGGTGAGCAGGTCGTGCATCCAGCCCATGTTCCACTTGAAGCCGAAGCCCAACCCGCCGACGTAGGTTGGCCGGGAGACCATCGGCCAGGCCGTGGATTCCTCCGCGATGTTCATCACATCCGGGTGTTGCCGGTACACCACCTCGTTGAACCGCTTGAGGAAGGCGATGGCCTCCAGGTTCTCGTTCCCGCCGTACCGGTTGGGGATCCACTGCCCCGGCTCCCGGGAGTAATCGCGATAGAGCATGGAGGCCACGGCGTCCAGGCGCAGACCATCAATGTGGTACGTGTCCAGCCAGAAAAGGGCGCTGCCGAGGAGGAAGTTCGCCACCTCGTTGCGGCCGTAGTTGAAGATCCGCGTTCCCCAGTCCGGGTGCTCCCGCAGGCGGGGATCCTCGTGCTCGTACAGATGGGTCCCGTCGAAGTAGATCAGGCCGTGGGGATCCTGGGGGAAGTGGGCCGGCACCCAGTCCAGGATGACGCCGATCCCGTGCTGGTGCAACGTGTCCACGAAGGCCATGAAGTCCTGGGGGCTGCCGTACCGGCACGTCGGGGCGAAGTACCCGAGGGTCTGGTACCCCCAGGAGGGGTAATAGGGATGTTCCGTGATGGGGAGCAGCTCCACATGGGTGTACCCCATGGCCTTCACGTACACGGCCAGCTCCTGGGCCAGTTCCCGGTAGGTCAGGAACCGGTCCCCTTCCTCGGGCGCCCGTCGCCAGGACCCCAGGTGGACCTCGTAGATGGCGAGGGGCGCATCGGGCGCGTGCCGCTTCCCCCGGTCCGCCATCCACGCGGCGTCGCCCCACTGGGAGGTCAGGTCAGTCACGGCCGAGGCCGGGGCGGGACCATGCTCGAAGGCGAAGGCGTACGGATCCGCCTTCAGCGTGATCGGCCCGCCCGTTCTGGACAACACCTCGAACTTGTACAGGGTCCCGACGCCGAGGCCCGGGAGGAAGATCTCCCAGATCCCGTTGCCGGGATGCAGCCGCATCGGGTGCACCCGACCGTCCCATCCGTTGAAGTCGCCGACCAGGCTGACGCGCCGGGCGCTGGGGGCCCAGACGCTGAACCGGACGCCGGGGACCCCTTCCAGGGTCAGAACGTGCGCCCCCAGCTTCTCGTACACGCGGTAGTGGGCGCCTTCCCCCAGCAGGTACAGGTCGTAGTCGCTGAGCGTGGGGGGGAAGCGGTAGGGGTCCTCGATTTCCGTCTCTGTACCGGCGGCTCCCGTCCAACGGAGGCGGTACGGGAACACCTCGCGGCGGCCGGGGAAGACCGCCTCGAATAGGCCGTCGGGGTGCATCCGAGTCATCGGCTGGGCAGGCAGGGTGGTCCCCAGGGGAAGGACGGTGATCTTCTCTGCCCCGGGAAGGAATGCGCGGATGACCACGCCGGCGCCCTCTCCCTGCGGGAGGGCCTGGGGGCCGAGAATCCCGAAGGGATCGCCGTGCGTTCCCTTCACGATAGCGTCAACGACCTCGGGGGCGAGCGTCGCCACGAGCATGAACCTCCGTGCCCCTGTTCCGGAACGATTGGCAGGCAGTGGAACCGTCGCTGTCTCTGTCCCCGTCGAGGGGTCCCAATCGGTACCGCGGTTCCGGGGCGAGAGATCGGCAGTGGAACTGCCCCAAAGAATGACGGGCCCCCGAGGGAGCCCGTTCCGTCTGTGGTGGAGGTGGGGGGAGTCGAACCCCCGTCCGAGAACCTGTCGGCAAAGGCCTCTACATGCGTAGCCGACGTTTTGGATCTCGCCGCCCAGCGGCCCCGTCGGCGGGGATCTCGGCAGCCAGCCCGTTGGTTTTCGTCCTGCCGCTCCCGGGCCGGGACCAGCAGGCTTAGCCTACCTGTCTGACGCCCTGATCTCACCCGGCAGGCACGGTGAGGAGGACGTCGCTGCTAGTTAGGCAGCGAGTGCCAACTCGGTGTCGGCAGTTGTGTGTTTCCCACCTTTTTACGAGTCGGTGGGGACTCGGCATGCCACCTGTACCCCCGTGTCCTCGTCGAAACCGGTGCACCCCCTGTCCTGTCGAAGAACGTGAAACGTGATGCGTGAGCCGTGAAACACCATCGCCCAAAGACAGTCTACGGCGACGGCACGGGAATGTCAACCGCCGGGCCCATCGCCGCGGCAGCTCACGGGATCTTCGCCCGCTCGCGCGATGCCTGGGCCACCTCGCGCTCCGCCTCGCGCCGCTTGATATCCTCCCGCCGGTCGTACTGCTTCTTTCCCCGGGCCAGGGCCAGCTCCACCTTCACGTGGCGGCCCTTCAGGTACAGGCTGAGGGGAATCAGGGTGAGCCCCTTCTCCTCCACTTTGCCCCGCAGGCGTTCGATCTCCTGGCGTCGCATCAGGAGCTTCCGGGGGCGCAGCGGCTCCGGGTTGAACCGGCTGGCCTGCGCGTACGGGCTGATGTGGCAGTGGTGGAGGAAGAGCTCGCCGCCCTCGAATGCCGCGTAGCTGTCCCGCAGGTTGGCCCGGCCCTGCCGGATGGATTTCACCTCGCTCCCGAGGAGGGCGATCCCCGTCTCATGGGTCTCCTCGATATGGTAGTCGTACCGGGCCTTCCGGTTCTTGCAGAACGTCTTGAGACTGTCCGGTCGCGGCCGGGTGTTTTTACGGTCGGATGACGGCATGGCGGGGAGAATGTATTCGACTGCGCACCCTGCGGCAAGAGAAAACCCGTTCCCCTCCTCCCATCCCGGTAAGACAGGTGCGCTGGCGCCCCGTGGGGGGCTACACGGGTTCGGCGGTTCCCTACCCCAAAAAGCAAGGCCGACCCCGCCTGGGCGGGGCCGGCCTCACCTGTCGTGCCGAGAGACGACTTACGCTACGCCGTGGCCTTCGCGGTGACCGGCTCGGGCCGCTTCGCGATCAACATGCAGACCAGCGAGATTACGGCAAGGATGCCCGCGGTGTAGAAGGCTCCGGTGTACGACTTGTAGGTCCGGAACATGTACCCGGCGATCATGGGGCCCACGATCCCAGCCACGCCCCACGCCGTGAAGACCCAGCCGTAGTTCACGCCCAGGTTCTTCGTTCCGAAGAAGTCAGCCGTGGTGGACGGGAACACCGAGAGAAGCGTCCCGTAGCAATAGTAGGCGATGAACAGCACGACGTAGATGATCCCGATATTGCTGGTGCTCCCCAGGGCGAACATGGCGACCGCCGAGATCAGGATCATCAGGCGCAGCGTCTGCAGGCGACCCATCGCATCGGACAGCCACCCCGAAAAGATCCGCCCGCCCGCGTTGCCGACAGCGCCGAGCACCAGGGTCAGTACGGCCGCTGTAGCCGGCATCCCGACGCTCCTCCCGTACGGGATAAGCTGGCTGATGGTCATCAGGCCGGCCGCAGCACCCAGGCAGTAGCCGAGCCACATCAGCGGGAACTGCGGGGTCTTGACCATCTCCGACGGGGGATAGTCATAGGTCGTGGCAGCCACCTTGGCCGTCGCCGGGGGCGGAACCCACCCTTCCGGCTTGTACCCGGCCGGCGGGTTCTTGAGCAGGAAGGCCGCGATGATCGTGGCGGCGAAGAACCCGATTCCCAGCCAGAGGAAGGTGCCCCGCCATCCCAGGCCGGTCAGCATGGGTGGGCCGATGAAGGCCAGGATGGCCGAACCGCCGCCGTAGCCGGCCACAGCCAAGCCGACCGCCAAGCCGCGCCGATCCGGGAACCACTTGGACAGGACGGGGATGGGGGTGGCATAGCCGAAGCCATTGCCGAACCCCATGACGCCCCCGAAGGTGAAGAAGATCCAGGGCAGGCTGTTCGTAAAGCTGGCGAGGATGAACCCCAGGCTGAGCCCGATGGACCCGATCACCGAGATCTTGAAGGGGCCTAGTTTATCCTGAAGCCGTCCTGCGATGACGAAGGACATCCCGAAGACGAACACCGCAATCGTGAAGATCCACGAGGTGTCCGCCCGGGTCCAGCCGAACTCTTTCTCCAGGGGCGCGACGAAGATGCTCCAGGCGTACAGCGAGCCCAGAGACAAGTTCATCAAGAGCGCGCCCACCACCCGCCACCACCGATTGATGTAACCCTCTGCGCTCATCCCCTCCTCCTTTGCGAATCTTCGCGCCGCCTCCCGAAGGCGTCAGGCCCCCCGTGGACCTCGCCCTCGATCCCAAGGAGGCCTTTCCTTGCTCAGGCGACCTCGCTCTTCGAAGGCTGCATACTCTGCGGACCGTCAGTTGCCATCTCGCCGCCAGGGGTGGGGCCGGGGGTGTGGCGACTCATGGCTCGGTTCCCCTCAAGAGGTGAAAAGGCAGAATCATCAACAGATGCATGCCCACGCAAGCGACGAGCCGTTACCTGGGATCCAATTCGCCTTCACACCACCTCGCTTTCAAAACTTCGTTATGCTGGTTTATCTTCGAGTCCCCCTCCCCACCGTGGGACTCGAGCGCGTAAGCGACAGGGCAGGAACTGGAGTCAGGCGAACCAGCAAATTCAGCAGGAATCGCTGGTCAAAGGGGTGGATGAAATCGCGGGCGGAAACTAAAACAACTTTTGATTTGTGTCAAGAGAAAAGTTCGAGATGGACAGTTTCGGCGCATGAATCCGGATAAAGCCGCGACACAGTTACGAATTCCGACGGTATCGTCTGATGCCAGGAATTCGGCGGAATGCCAGGAGGCGAGACAGATCCGGTGAGCCTGATGGTTTGAAAATATAACTCAAGACAGGACCTGGCGTCGGTATCGAGACGGAGTTTGCCCTTCCCACCGTCGAAACACCCGGTCGAAGTGGCCGAGATCCCGGTATCCTACCTCGCACGCCACTTGGTGGATGGTCACGCCCCGCTCCCGGAGCAATGCCTTGGCTGTCTGAAGCCGACGGCGCGTCAGAAAACGCTTCACGGAAATGCCGGTGACCCGCTTGAAGATCCGGCATCGGATGGCAAGGGACGAAACTGGATGCGGGGAATGGGGATGCGGGGCAACCCGGAGGTCGCCCCGCGACAGGTTTCTCGGACAGGGGTTCCCGCTCTATCCGCCCAGGGCGGCCAGCGCCTTGGGAACATTCGAAACGCCCAGGACGACCGAGGCCTGCCCAGCGCCGGTCGTCGTAGCGTACGCGCACTTGATATTGACCTTGGCCTGGGCCAGCTTCTGGGCCGCCTCGGCCAGCGCTCCGGGCCGGTTCTCCAGCGTCACGGAGATGGCATCCTCGCGACCGCAGCGCAGCTTGGCCGCCTTCAACGCGGCCTCGGCCTTACCGGCGTCGGAGACCAGGAGTCGAATCTTCCCCCGGCCGGCCGTCTCGCTCGCGCAGATCCCCTCGATGTTGACCCCCGCCTTGCTCAGGACCCCTGCCACGTTCGCCAGCACACCAGGCTTGCTCTGCAGGTTCATGACGAGTTGCGTGACCTTTGGCATGTGTGTGCCCTCCTCTGCTGTGGGTGTTCGTGCGTCAGTCGTGGTTGTCCGGAATTCGTGCCTGCTCCCCTTGCGCTCGCCGGCACCTCACGCCCCGGAATCGCGGCCCTCATCGCCGCGGCCCACGGTCCCCACGGGCCCGGCGGTATCATCGTCGGGGCCCGCGATCCAATGAACGGTATTGGATGGCCTCGGCGATGTGCTCCGGCTGGATGCCGTCCGCGGTCTCGAGGTCGGCGATGGTGCGGGCGACTTTCAGGATCCGGTCATAGGCGCGCGCCGAGAGCCCCAGGCGCTCCATGGCGGTTTCCAGGAGGCTCCGCGCCTCCCCACCCACCGGGCAGTGCTTGCGGATCTGCCGGGGGCTCATGTGGGCGTTGCAGTACACCTTGCTGCGGCGGAAACGGTCCTGCTGGATCTGGCGGGCGTGGCGCACGCGCTCGCGGATGGCGGCCGACGGCTCGCTGGACGGCTCGCCGGTCAGTTCCCGGTGCTTCAACGGAGGCACGTCGATGTGGATATCAATCCGGTCCAGGAGCGGGCCGGAGATCCGGGCGAGGTAGCGCTGGATCTGGAGCGGCGTGCACGAGCACTCCTTGGTGGGGTCCGTGGCATAGCCGCAGGGGCACGGGTTCATGGCGGCGGCCAGCATGAAGCGGGCCGGGTAGGTCAGGGACGACAAGGCCCGCGCGATCGTGACCTGGCCGTCCTCCAGCGGCTGTCGCAGGACCTCCAGGACATGCCGCTTGAACTCGGGCAGTTCGTCCAGGAACAGCACGCCGTGGTGCGCCAGGCTCACCTCCCCCGGGCGCGGGATGTTGCCCCCGCCGATGAGGCCGGCGTCGGAGATCGTATGGTGCGGCGCCCGGAAGGGCCGGGTGGCCAGGAGCGCCAGCCGCGGCGACAGGAGGCCGCAGATCGAGTGCACCTTGGTGGTGGAGATGGCCTCTTCCAGGGACAGGTTCGGCAGGATGGTGGGCAGGCGCCTGGCCAGCATGGTCTTCCCCGACCCCGGCGGCCCGATGAGCAGGATGTTGTGCCCGCCAGCCGCCGCCACCTCCAGGGCCCGCTTGGCGTGCTCCTGCCCCTTCACGTCGGTGAAGTCCACGGGGTACTCCGCCGACTCGGCGAAGGCCGCGTCCAGGTCCACCCGGGTGGGGGCGAGCTGCTGCTCCCCGTTCAGGACAGCCACGGCCTGCTGGAGGCTCTCGATGCCATAGACGGTGAGGCCCTCCACCACCGCGGCCTCAGGGGCGTTCTCGACGGGGACCAGCACTCCCTCCAGTTGCGCCTCCTTGGCCGCCACCGCCATGCACAGGGCCCCGCGGACCGACCGGACCCCCCCGTCCAGCGACAGCTCCCCCAGGATGACCAGCCGGTCCAGCCGATCGGGGCGCACCAGCTCCAGGGCCGCCAGGATCCCCACGGCCGTCGGCAGGTCAAAGGCGGCGCCCTCTTTCTTGATGTCAGCCGGGGCCAGGTTGACCGTGATGCGCTTGGCGGGGAACTCGAACCCGGAGTTCTTGATGGCCGCCTTCACCCGGTCCCGGCTCTCCTTCACCGCGACATCCGGGAGGCCGACCGTGTTGAAGGTGGGCAGACCGAGGGCGATGTCCACCTCCACGTCTACCAGGTAGGCATCGACCCCGAGGACCGCGCTGCTGAGGACCTTGGCCAGCATGGAACCCCTCCGGGGGGTATGGGCGAGGGGATTCGCGAGGGGACTCGG
>METI01000018.1:6839-7636 GCA_001771285.1 candidate division NC10 bacterium RIFCSPLOWO2_12_FULL_66_18 | reverse complement strand
AGCGCCGCGCGAGCGCGCCAACGCCGCAGATGGGCCTTTTTCAGCAGCCTGCTAGAACGGGCGGGTAATGATGGCGAAGAGGGCGACGATGCGGTCGGTCGTCTCGCGCAGGCGCAGGGAGAGAGTGCGGCAGAGGGCCCAGAGGATTTTCCTGGCGATGACCGGATCCTCGTGCAGGAGGTTCAGGAAGGCCTGCTTCTCGACGAACAGTACCCGGCACTCCTGGTGGGCGATGGCCGTGGCGGACCGGGGGAATCCATCGATCAGCGCCATCTCCCCCACGCAGGCGCCCCGCTCCATGAAGGCCATGGCCTCTTCCTTCGCCCCTGGCACGATCTTGCTGACGCGGATTGACCCGTCCACGACGATATACAGGGCCTCACCCGGATCCCCCTCTGTGAACAGGACCGCGTCCTTGGGGTAAGTGACCAGCCGGCCGAGGGTGATGATCCGGCCCAACTCCTCCTGGGTCAGCTCGCGAAAGAAGGGAACGCCGGCCAGGAGATCGTGCAGCGTGGTCGCTGTGGCATCCGGAGCCATCACCAGACTCTCACGCCCTCGGCGGGGAAGGCATCCTGCACCCATTCGATGCGGGGGCCCCCGCCGTCCTCGGGGAACGTCACGGCCAGGACATCAAACCGGCAGGCCACCTCCGGCGTCCGCTGCTCGGCCAGGTACCACTGTGCCGCCCGAACGATCTGGTGCTGCTTCTGCCGGTGCACCGCCAGGTGCGGCGGACCGAAGGCCGCGGAGGTGCGGGCCTTCACCTCGAAGAAGATCAGGGTATCTCCCTCCCG
>METI01000018.1:0-6826 GCA_001771285.1 candidate division NC10 bacterium RIFCSPLOWO2_12_FULL_66_18 | reverse complement strand
ATCTCGCCGGCCGCGCAGGCGAAGTTCTCGACCAGGATCCGGACCCCGCGGCGCTCCAGGAAGGCTCGCGCGGCCGCCTCACCCCGGCGCCCCACCGCCTGCCGGTGGCCCTTCACCACAGGCATACCTGGCGGACCGTTTCCCCGGCGTATTCCCGCACGCCGGCGAAGGTCCTCCGGTGGATGGGCAACGGTCCATGCAGGGCGATGGCCGCGCGATGGGCGGCCGTTCCATAGCCTTTGTGCTGCGCGAATCCGTAGGCGGGGAACCGGGCCGCCCAGTCCACCATGATGCGGTCCCGGGTCACCTTCGCGAGGATGGATGCGGCCGAAATGAGCGGTACCCGCCTGTCCCCATGGACCACGGCACGTACCGGAACCGGAAGGCGGGGGGCGATGTTGCCATCCACGAGGACCAGTCGGGGCTGCGGCGAAAGTTGGCGGACCGCCTCGGCCATGGCGCGGAGGGTTGCCCGCAGGATGTCGGTGGCATCGATCTCCGACGCCTCCACGGCCGCCACCGCCCAGGCCGTGGCGACGCCGCGGATCGCATCGGCAAGCCGGGCCCGGACGGCCGGCGTCAAGAGCTTACTGTCTGCCAGGCCGGGCAGGATGACTCCGGGGGGGAGGACCACCGCGGCCGCCACGACCGGGCCGGCCAGGCTCCCCCGGCCGGCCTCGTCCACGCCGGCGACGTCGCGGCGAAAGGAACCCTCGACGTCCCGGAGGCCAGGCCCCCAGTCCTCCAGTTCCCGACGTCCGACCAGGGACGCCCGCCGTCGGACCGGGCGTGCTGCCCGCGGCCGAGGCCGATCTGCCATGCGGGTTCCGCTCATGGGGATGTGCCCGGCCTCCCACCTCGTCGAAGGTGACCGCCCGCCCAGGACGGATACGAACTAGCGGCTCGCGGATTGCTCCGTGCGGCGCTCCCGGATGCGGGCCGCCTTCCCTTTGAGCTTGCGGAGGTAATACAGCTTCGCCCGGCGCACCCGGCCCTGCCGCAGGACTTCGATCCGGTCAATGGTCGGCGAATGCATGGGGAACGTCCGCTCCACGCCCACGCCGTAGGTGACCTTGCGAACCGTGAAGGTGGCGCCGAGCCCGGTGCCCCGGCGCCGGATGCAGATCCCCTCGAAGGCCTGCAGCCGCTCCTTGTCCCCCTCGACCACCTTCACCTGGACCTTCACCGTGTCGCCGGGCTTGAAGGCCGGCAGGTCCTTCCGCAGGTGTTGTTCCTCGACTGCCTGGATCAATGACATCGCTCGCCCCCTCGTCCGCCCTCGGGGGCGGACCAACTGACAATTCCAAACTGACAATGCAAAACTGGCAACCGATGCGTTTTCAGTTTTCAATTGTCGGTTGTCAGTTTTTCATTTTTCATTGATGCCTCGCTCGGCGAGGCATCTTCCTCTTCGACCTCCGCCAGGAGTTCCCGGTCCAGCTCGGACAGGACCGCGCGCGCCAGCAGGTCCGGTCGCCGCTCACGCGTTCGCCGGATCGCCTCCTTGCGTCGCCACCGGGCGATGGACTTGTGGTCGCCCGACAGCAGGACGGGGGGCACGGCCATGCCCCGGTACGTCGGCGGCCGCGTGTACTGCGGATACTCCAGGAGCCCCGCGGCAAAGGAATCCGTCTGGGCCGAGGTCGCGTCCCCCAGGACCCCCGGGACCAGCCGCACCACCGCGTCCAGGACCACCAGCGCGGGCAGCTCGCCCCCGGTCAGGACGTAGTCCCCGATGGAGAGTTCCAGCGCCCCGAGCCCCCGCGGGATCCGATCGTCGAAGCCCTCGTACCGCCCGCAGAGCAGGATGAGATGGACCTCGCGGGCCAGCTCGCCGGCGATCTCCTGCGTGAACGGGATGCCCTGAGGCGACAGGGCGATCACCCGGCTCTCCGGCCCCCGGCGCAACGCTTCCACGGCCTCGAAGGCCGGCTCCGGCTTCAGCACCATGCCGGCCCCGCCGCCGTAGGGCATGTCATCCACCACGTGATGCCGGTCGTGAGTCCAGGACCGGAGGTCGTGGACCCGGATCTCCACCAGGCCAGCGTCCTGCGCCCGCCGAAGGATGCTCTCGTGCAGGGGACCCTGGAAGATCCCCGGAAACAGCGTCAGGACGTCAAATCGCTTCAGCGCTCTCTTCGCCTCCCGACAGCAGGGCCGCCACGTCCACTCCGGGTTCGATCTCGATCCGTCCTGCCGCCGGGTCAATCCGGCGAACGTGCACCCGGGTGGCGGGCAGCATCCATTCCCCGGCCGGCCCCCGGACCACGTACACGTCGTGGGCCGGCGTCTCCAGGATCTCGCGGACGGTCCCGAGGGACTGATCCCCGTGGACGACCTTTAGCCCCAGGATGTCGTAGTGGTAGAAGGCGCCCTCCGGGGGGGCCGGGGCCTCGGTCCGCGGGATCGCCACCTCGTATCCCACCAGACCCGCGGCTGCCTCGGGCGTCTCCACGCCGTGGAGCTTGAGCACCACGGCCCGGTCCCCCTCGCGGTCGCCCTCCAGCATGAAGGGCTTGAACGGACCCTCGGTCGGGCCCAGCCACAGGCGGCGCAGATTCCGGAACGGGGCCCACGAATCGGCGAAGCAGGCTACCTTCACCTCACCGCGAAGCCCGTGGGACTTGATCACGCGGCCCAGGATCAGATAGCCTGGCTGTGCCATCCGTGACTCTTCCACTTGGCCGCCCCGACGCGAGAGAGCGTCTGCGCCAGGGTGCCTCCTGCCGCGATCGGCTTTGGCGGGTTACGAGGTCGCCGGTGGCTTGGCGCGGAGTTCGGCGAACCGCCGCAGGACCCCCGCCTTGCTCAAGAGCTGCCGGACGGTGTCGGTGGGCTGAGCGCCCCGCTGGAGCCAGTGGAGGGCCTTGTCCGCGTCAATCGTGAGTCCGATGGGGTGCTTCAGGGGATCGTACGTCCCCAGGCTTTCGAGGAATCGCCCGTCCCGTGCCGCACGCGAATCGGCCACCACCAGACGGTAAAAGGGCGTCTGCTTGGTGCCCATGCGCCGCAACCTGATCTTGACTGCCATAGAACCTCCCGTGGGATCTTCCGCCGTCCCGCGACGCTCGAGGGTCGCGCGGGACGCGATTCCGGTTACCGCAGGGGAAAGGGCATCTGGCGGGGCAGGCGCCCGCCTTTGCCCGCCTGCATGAGCTGCCGCATCATCTTCTGCATGTCCGCGAACTGCTTCAGGAGCCGGTTGACGTCCGCCACGCTGGTGCCGGATCCGGCCGCGATCCGCTTGCGCCGGCTGCCGTTCAGCGTCTCGGGCCGCTGCCGCTCCACGGGCGTCATGGAGTCGATGATGGCCTCCACCCGCTTCAGCTCGCGCTCCTGCGCGGTGCTGTCCGGCAGCCCCTTGAGCCGCGAGAGGCCGGGAATCATGCCCACCAGTTGCTCCAGGGGGCCCATGCCGCGGATCTGCCGGAGCTGGTCCCGGAAATCCTCCAAGCTGAAGGTCTGCGCCTTGAGCTTCTTTTGAAGGGTGGCCGCCTGCTTGGCGTCAAAGGTCTGCTCGGCTCGCTCCACCAGGCCCAGGACATCGCCCATCCCCAGGATACGCGAGGCCATGCGGTCCGGGTGGAACACCTCCAGCGCGTCCAGCCTCTCCCCGACGCCGACGAACTTGATCGGGGTCCCGGTGACCGCCCGGATGGACAGGGCCGCGCCCCCCCGGGTGTCTCCATCCAGCTTGGTCAGGATGGTGCCGGTCAGCTCCAGCGCCTGGTGGAAACTGCTGGCGGAGTTGACCGCGTCCTGGCCGGTCATGGCGTCCACCACCATCAGGATCTCGGTCGGCTTCACCTCGGCCTTGATGGCGCGGAGCTCGTCCATCAGGGGCTCGTCGATGTGCAGGCGGCCGGCGGTGTCCAGGATGACCGGATCCAGCAGGCGTGATCGCGCCTGGCTCACGGCCTCGCGGCAGACGGCCACCGCCGAGGATGCCCCCGCGTTCCGGTACACCTCGACGCCGAGCGTCTTCCCCAGCGTAGCCAGTTGCTCCTGCGCCGCCGGTCGCTGGAGATCCGCCGCCGCCAGCAGGGGCCGGCGTCCCTGCTCACGCAGGAGGCGGGCCAGCTTCCCGGCCGTCGTGGTCTTCCCCGACCCCTGCAAACCCACCAACATGAGCACTGTGGGCGGTTGGCCGGCCGTCCGAAGCTGAGTGGCCGACCCACCCATCAAGGCCGCCAGCTCTTCGTAGACGACCTTGATGAGTTGCTGGCCCGGCGTCAGGCTGTCCAGGACGTCGCGACCGACGGCCCGTTCGCGCACGCGCTCCAGGAAGGACCGGACGACCTTGAAGTTGACGTCCGCCTCCAGGAGGGCCAGGCGCACCTCGCGGAGCGCTTCGGTGATGTTCTCTTCGCTGAGCCGGCCGTACCCGCGAAGCCGCTTGAAGATCTCGTTGAGTTTGTCGCTCAGGCCTTGAAACATGTGATCTCCGACAAGAGCAAAGGGTGAAACTAGCCGGACGACCTCTCTTTGTCAAGGTGAAAATCCCCTCGCGGCGCGCCAACTCCGCGTCGGGATTGGAGATTCCGGCACTCGGGTTTCCGGATTCCTCCATGGCAGCCGATGCCTGACGATGCGATGACAAACCGGTCTCATCGTATTGACCAGTGCGAACCGACCCGATATCCTCCGCTGGACCGCGAAGATGCTGAGAGCATTCCAGTCGCCCAGCATCCCAGCGCCCCTGGCGATGGATCATGGAGAAGCGAAACGGAGCGGAGAGCAATGAAGTAATGAGGGAACTGCTAGCGGGACTAGATCCGGGTGGGCCGCCGCGGCTGGCGTTCGCGCGTCGGGCCCCCGGAGGAATCGTGGGGAGAGCGGGTCAATTACTCTGTCTGTCCGCCTCCTTCAATCCCCTGACCGTGGCCCACGTCTGGCTCATCCGGGAAGCGAGCCGCATCGTCCCCCCCGACGAAGCCCTTCTCCTTCTCGCCAGGGCCAACGTGGACAAGGCCGTGACGGGTTTCCCCCTGGAGCGGCGTCTCAACCTCATGGCACGCTTCGCCGAATCCCGTCCGACGTTCTCCGTCGCTGCATGCAGCCACGGACGGTTCGTTGACAAGGCCGAGGCCATCCGGTCCCACTATCCCGCGGGAACCCGGCTGACCTTCATCGTCGGCTTCGACACCCTGGTCCGGCTGTTCGATCCGAAATACTACACGGACCGCGACGCCTCGCTCTCCGCCCTGTTCAGCGCGAGCGAGTTCATCGCGGCGAACCGCGCGCCCGACCCTCCCGAGGCCGTCACGGCCTTTCTCGCCCGTCCAGAAGTTGCTCCGTATGCCGACCGGATCCACGTGATTCAACTCCCGCCCGAAATCGCCGCGATCTCCGCCACTTTGGTCCGCGCCCGCCTCGCCCGCGGCGAGCCTGTCTCGGAGTTCGTCCCCTCGGAAATTCAGCTTTTACTGGGAGAATCAGAGCTTTTCGGAGGATCACCGTCGAGAGGATAATCGAGGAAGAATGCAGTTTGGAGTGGGGGACTATTTTCTGCTGTCAATACTTTGATGGAACGTCCCCACCACCTACGTCCATCTCTTCCCAGCGTGGGCGGACGGGCATGGTATAGGATTTCGTGAACACCGGTGTGGGAGGGTTGTAGCCATGGGGTCGGCTTCGATACGTCGCAAACAAGTTCGGTCGAATAAGGCAAAGCTGGTACGAGCCAAATCGGTCCCAAGCAGTGTTACTGAGACCAAGGCCTTGCAGGGGGCCATAGATTTCGTTCTGACGGAGGCGGAGATTCTCAAAGCTCTTCGACGCGTGAAGGGAAAAGGCAGGATCAAAAGGCCCTTTGGCCCCTGACGCCTTCTGGCGAGCGGGCTCCGTCCTGCGAACCCTCCAGCAGCGCCATGGGTACGATCTTCGAAGCCGTTTTCGGCTGGCGAACGACTGCCTCATTGCCCTCTCCAGCCGCCAGATCGGGGCCACGGTCCTTACGCGGAACGAACGGGATTTTCGCCTCATCCAAAAGATCGCTCCTTTTTCCCTAGCCGTCGTGACCTAATCGCGATCCCGTTGCCTCCCTGCTCCCCTGCCCCTTCGCATCCAAGCTCCCTCGGCCCGGACGAGCCCGCCCCAGCCTGGTCCCTCCTGAGATCCACTCCTGGCCGACCGCCTGATCAACCACGCGTACTCGCGTAAAGCCACCAAAGCCGTCGGGTAGAGCGCCGGGTTACCCCGGCGCCCCCCCACGGAACCCGGCGTGCGGATTTCCCGCACCGGGCTCTTCAGACCAGCACCCCCAGGCAGGGGAGCCACCGGAGCAACAGGGACATGGGAGTGGGCCTCTGTGTGCCCGCCATGCGCTACGCCGATGACACGCTGGCCTGTCGGCCCCTTCCCTCCACGAGGCTTTCCCCCGCTTCGTCGGTAGTATGGGCCGATCCGACTTCCCCCCGCCGCTCGCTGCCCCTCCGGTTGCCCTTGGGGTCAGCGCCCGCGAGGACTCCCCGCGGCGACGGTGGGATCTCCCGGGTTCCGCGCGCTTCCCGTCCCTGCGTGCCGACGGCTGAGGCCCCGGTGGCCGCGGGTCCGCGCTCGCCTGGGCGTGCGGCCGCTGCTGCCTTCCCCGCCGTTGCCTACGGGTCGGCGTCCACGGTGTCGGGGATTTCGGGGCTGGTCCCGTTCATGCCCGCCTGTGGCGGATTTCGGCCCACAGGATTCCTGTCTACGCTTCGCCCAGGCCGTTACCGGACTGGACGCAAGACTCGGTCCCAGCGGGGAGGTGGCTCGCCTCCGCGCCGGTGGGACTCCTTGCTCCCCTCTGAGAGAGCAAGTCACCCACTGGGAAGCGCCGACTTAGCCC
>METI01000017.1:5249-10290 GCA_001771285.1 candidate division NC10 bacterium RIFCSPLOWO2_12_FULL_66_18 | reverse complement strand
TACTACACGGACCGCGATGTCGAGCGCGTCCCGCTGGAGAACATCTCTCTGGAATCCTTCCGCCGAATGCGGCTGCTGTATTGGCTCCTGCACAACTTCTACGGGCTGTACGTCACGAAGCGCGGTTACCGGGATGGCTTCCACGGGTTCGTCGTGTGCCTGCTGCACGCCTGGTACCCGATCATCCACCAGCTCAAGCTGTGGGAGAAAAAGTGGAACGCAGAGAATCGGCCCGGGACACCCTGATCGGGGACAACCGGCGGAAGTGGTTGCACCGCGCCATCAACCTCCGGGAGTCGAGGCTCCAGAAGGCGTTCCGGCTCATCGCCGAGGAGCCGCCCGGCCGCTTCCTGGACCTGGGCTGCGGCGCCGGCGAATTCTCCGCCCGGTTTCGCGCCCTGGGCTGGCGGGTCTGCGGGGTGGAGTTGATCGAGGCCCAGGCGGCGCGGGCGCGCGCCCTGGGTATCCACGCCGTGGCGGGCGAAGTGTCGAGTGGCCTGCCGTTTCTCGCCGAGGAGTTCGACCTGGTGTTTGCCGGTGAGCTCATCGAGCACCTGCTGGACACCGACGGCTTCCTGGCCGAGATCCACCGGGTGCTGAGGCGCGGCGGGGCGCTCGTCCTCACCACCCCGAACCTGGCGAGCTTCGAGAACCGGATCCGGTTGTTCTTAGGGCGCTACCCGAATTGGGTCGACGTCCGGCTCGGCAGTTCCGGCCACGTCCGGGCGTACACCCCTCGCGTCCTGATGGCCCAACTGGCGGCCCACGGCTTCCGGGTCGAACGGCACGTGGGGAACTGGGTCCCCCTCATCCCGCAACGGTTCGTGGATGACGTGAAGTGGCCGTGGCTCCAGGTGACGGGCGACTGGTGGCCCGGTCTGGCCATGGCCATCATCCTGAAGTGTCGAAAGCCTTCGCCGTGACCGACCTCTCCGTCGTGATCGTGAACTGGAACACGGGAGACCTCCTCGCCCAGTGCCTGGCCAGCCTGCGCCATGCCAGGCCAGCCCTCTCCCTGGAGCTGATCGTGGTGGACAACGCCTCGACCGACGGCAGCGCGCACGGTTTTCCTCAGGAGGGAGACGGCCTCCGGCTGATCACCCACACGTCGAACCTGGGCTTCGCCCGCGCGTGCAACCGGGGGATCCGCGAGAGCCGCGGGCGCTACATCCTGCTCCTGAACCCCGACACGCGGGTGCTGCCGGGCTCCCTGGAGGCCATGCTGGTCTTCATGGATGCGCATCCCGAGGCCGGCGCCGCGGGCCCGGCCCTCCTGAACCCCGACGGCAGCCTGCAACCGTCGGGCGGCCGGTTCCCCAGCCTGAGAGGGCTCCTGGCGATTCACCCGATCATCGCCCGCTTCTTTCCCGCCCCCGAGGATCCGCTGCGCCGGCGGGACTTCAGCCGGGTCGCGGAGGTCGAGGAGGTGTCGGGAGCGTGCCTGCTCATCCGGCGTTCCGCATGGGAGGCGGTGGGACCCCTGGACGAGGCCTTCTTCCTGTATTTCGAAGAGGTGGACTGGTGCCTCCGGCTGACGCGGCAGGGCTGGAAGGTCTACTACGTCCCCCAGGCCCGGGTGATCCACCACTGGCGATCCCGGACCGACCCGGATCCTCAGGCCCAGCTCTACCATCTCCGGAGCCAGCGCTACTACGTCCGGAGGCACTTCGGGCGCGGGCCGTTTCTGCTCCTCACGGCCGTCTGCCTCGTCGTGCACACGTGCCTGCTGGCCATGGGGCTGATCCGCTGGCTGCTCAGGCCCGAGCCAAGCCACCGGCAGGACCTGCGCCGGAGCATGCAGCTCCTCAGGGTGTGTTTGGGAGGGTAGCCCAGCCGTGCGGGTCACGATGCACACGACGACGACAGCGACTTGCGGCATCGCCGACTACGCCCGCGACTTGCTCCTCGGGCTCCGCGGGACCGTGGACGTCGAGGTCGTGCCGATCCGTCCGGGCCGGGTGAACCCGGCTCGGATGCTGACCGTGGGGCGCCGGTTGAGTGCGGCCGACCTGACCCACATCCACCATAACTTCGGTTTCTGGGGGCGAGGCAGCCTGAGCTACCGCGTGATGTTTCAGACCTTGCAGCGGGCGATCACGGTGCCGATCGTTCTCACCCCCCACTCCGTCTTTCCCGCGCGTCCCCGGAGGTGGAACGGCAGCCTGAAGGGCTGGGCGATCAAGGTCCTCGGCTTGCACGACTTCATGGACCGGAGGACCTACCTCTACGCGAACCGGATCATCGTCCACAGCCGCAGCCACTTCCGGCTCCTGGCCGAGCGCGGGATCCCGCCGGAGCGACTGGTGGAGATCATGCCGGGGGTTCCGGAGGTCTCCCTCCCCCCTGTGGTCGCGGTGGAGCAGTTCCGCCAGGCGTGGGGCCTGCAGGGCAAGCGGGTCCTGGGGCTTTTCGGCTTCATTCAACCCAACAAGAACTACGAGCTGCTCGTCCGGGCGCTTCCCCATCTCCCTTCCGATGTGGTCCTGGTGTTCGTCGGGGGAGTGCGCACGGCAGGAGAGGCATGGTACGGCCGGAGGCTGGAGGCGCTGGCCGGCTCGCTCGACGTGGCGCAGCGGGTCCGGATCACCGGCTTCCTCCCGCGGGAGCAACTGGGCCCCGCCCTGTCAGCGGTCGACCTGTTCGTCCTGCCCTATGCCGCGGATAGCAGCGTCTCCTATTCCGCGCGCCTCTGCCTGGCCTACGAGAAGCCGCTCCTGGCCTCGGCGGTGGACGCGTTCCAGGAACTCCGGGAGCGGCATCGGTGCCTGGAGCTGTTCACGACCGCCGACCCGGCTGCCCTGGCGGGTCACGTCCTCGAGTTGCTGAACGATCCCGCGCGGCGCGTCGCCCTCGTGGAGGAGGTGCGCGCGTATAATCGGGAACAGAGCTGGCGACGCGTGGCGGCAGAGACGCTCAACGTCTAGGCTGCCCTGGCGGGTCACGTCCTCGAGTTGCTGAACGATCCCGCGCGGCGCGTCGCCCTCGTGGAGGAGGTGCGCGCGTATAATCGGGAACGGAGCTGGCGACGCGTGGCGGCAGAGACGCTCAACGTCTATCAGTCCCTGGCGGGCCACACGGCATGCGCATCCTCGTCCTGACCTCCGTGGTTCCCTACCCCCCCCATGGCGGCGGGCACGCCCGCATGTACGCCGTGCTCCGCCACTTGTGCCGAGACCACACCGTGGACCTCATCTCGCTGGCCAGGCCGGGCGACCTCATCCACCGCGAAGCGCTGGAGCGGCTCTGCCGCCGGGTGACCTTCCTGCCGGCTCCGCCCGGCAGAGCGGGCCTCCGGCGCTGGGTGACCGGACTGACAAACCTCGTGTTGCTCCGGACCTACGAGAGCGATCCGGGGATCGCCCGGGCCGTCACCCTGCGCCTGGCGGCCGGCTACGACCTCATCCAGGTCGAGAACGCGTACATGATGCCCTACGTGGCGCCGATACGGGGCGTCCCGAAGACCCTGGACATCTTTGGCACCTGGGCCGCAGGGGTGCGGCGCGACCTCGCGCTCCAAGAATCCCTGGCGGGCCGTCTCCGGGTCATCGCAGCCTGGCTGAAGGCGAAGCGGGTGGAGCGGAATCTGAGCCGCCTGTTCGACGCCGTCTATGTCGTCTCGGAGGTGGACCGCGCCTACCTCTCCGCCATCGATCCCCATCTCCGGATCTACGTGGTGTCCAACGGCCTGGACACCGACCACTTTGTCCCCGCACCGGAGCCGTCGCCGCCACCCGACCACCTGGTCTTCACGGGGGCGATGGACTATACCGCCAACGAGGACGCCGTCCTCTTCTTCCATCGGGACATCCTCCCGCATATCGAGCGGCGATTGCCGGAGATCCGGTTCTGGGTGGTCGGCCGTGATCCCGGGCCGCGGCTCCGCGCGCTCGCCGGGGATCCCAGGGTCACGCTGACGGGAGCGGTGGATGATGTCCGCCCGTACCTCGCCCGGGCCACGGTCGTCGTCGTCCCCATGCGCCTCGGCTCGGGGACGCGGATCAAGATCATGGAGGCCCTGGCCATGGGAAAGGCCGTGGTCTCCACGCGGGCCGGAGCGGAGGGGCTCCGCGTCGTCCCCGGGAGGCACCTGGTGGTGGCCGATGACCCGCATGCCTTCGCAGCGGAGGTGGTGCGCCTGGCGCAAGATCCCGCCGAGCGGCAGCGGCTCGGGCGGGAAGGGCGGGCCCTCGTCGAGGCGGAATATGACTGGCGGGTGGTCCTGGCTCCGCTGAGCCAGGCGGTGGACGAGGTGGCCGGACGCCCGCGGGTCGGGGCATGCGCGCGCTGAGCGTCGTGATCATCACGCGGAACGAAGCGGCGAGAATTCGGCGCTGCCTGGAGAGCGTGGTCTGGGCCGACGAGGTCATCGTGGTGGACTCGGGGAGCACGGATAGGACGGAGGCGGTCTGCCGGGAGTTCACCTCCAAGGTGTACCGGCGGGAGTTCGACACCTTCGATCGGCAGAAGAACTTCGGTCTGGAGCTGGCGACGGGCCAGTGGATCCTGTCGCTGGACGCCGACGAGGTGATCTCGCGTCCTCTCCGCGAGGAACTGCTGGCGACCCTCACCGGGGACGGGGACGGCCACGACGGATTCATCCTGCGGCGCGAGAACTATCTGTGCGGGCACCCCATCCTCCACGCCTGGGGGCGGGATGCGCTGGTTCGGTTGGTGCGGCGGGGCCGCGGGCGGTTCCACGGGGCGGTGCATGAGAAGCTCGAGGTAGACGGCCGCGTGGGCGAACTGAAGCAGCCGCTGCTGCACTTCAACTCCGACAGCCTCCAGGAATACATCGCCAAGAACCAGGCCTACATCGCGCTGGAGGCCCAGCGCCGCCACCAACGAGGCGAACGGTTCAGCATCGCGAGGGCCCTGCTTTCCCCCCTGCGGGTCTTCCTCTTCCGGTACGTCCGCCTCCGGGGCTTCCGGGACGGCACCATGGGTTTCATCCTGTGCGTCCTCCTGGCCTTCTTCACGTTCCTCATTCACGCCAGGCTCTGGGAGCTCACGCAATCGGAGGCGCCGCGATGACTGTGTCGGT
>METI01000017.1:3981-5179 GCA_001771285.1 candidate division NC10 bacterium RIFCSPLOWO2_12_FULL_66_18 | reverse complement strand
CCTCCGAGTCTTGGAGGAGGACAGGACCGGCGCCACCTTCGCGCGGAATCGGGGGGTCGCGGCCGCCTCCGGCGATCTGGTCGCCTTCACCGACGCCGACTGCGAGCCGGCCGCGGACTGGCTGGATCGGCTGACCTCGGCCTTCCGCCCCGGGATCGGCGCGGTCGCCGGGCGGATCAAGCCGGCCCCCCCAAAAACCGTGGTCGAAGCCTTCGCCGCGCTGTACACGCTGCGCACCGGCGAAGAACCCTTCGATTCCACGCGCTTCACTCTGCTGCGGGGAGGATTCGCCACGGCGAATCTGGTGGTGCGACGGGACGTCTTCACCGCCATCGGGGGGTTCGACGAGGGAATCCGCATCTACGGCGAGGACTACGACCTCTGCGCCCGGATCTACCGGCTCGGCCGCGTGATCCGGTACGAACCGCAGGCGGTGGGGCTTCATCACCACCGCACGACCCTCCGCGGGCTCCTCCGGCAGAGCTTCCACTTCGGCGCCTGCCACGCCTACCTCCTGCGACGGCACTTCCGCCGCAAGGTCCTGATCGAGCTTCCGCTGACGTCCTGGGACCGGGATGACCTGCCGGGCCGCATCTGGCTGGACCTCGCCTCGGCCGATAAGAAGCTGATTGCGCTCTGGGGCCTGGCCGGGTGGCTCCCGTGGCTCTGGTGGCTCCCGGTGGGATACCTCGCCTACCTGTATGTGGATGCGTGCCGGCGGTTTCGCCGGGAAATTTTCCCGATTCCCCGGTGGGCCAGGCTGGCGGCCCCGGGTTTGCTCTTGGCCAAGTCGGCGGCGATGACGGCCGGCAGGCTGGTTGGAAGCGCCCGGTACCGGGCCGTGTGCCTATGACCTCCGATCCCTTGACGGATGTGTGGCCGTTCGTCTCCATCCTCATCAGCACGAAGGACCGGCGGCCGGACCTGGCCCAGGCCCTGGCGTCGCTGGAGAGACAGGACTACCCCCGCGAGCACTTTGAGGTGATCGTCGTCGAAGAGACCGGTGAGCCTCAGGCCCCGCCGGGGGTGCGGTACGTGGCCATCCCGAAGGAGGGCAGGGGCTTCGGATACACGCGGGCCGTCGCCCTGCGCCATGCGCAAGGCCCGCTGGTCGCCTTCATCGACGACGACTGTGAGGCCGAGCCGTCCTGGCTCCGGGAGCTGATTGCCCCCCTCCAGGAGGATCCTGCGATCCTCG
>METI01000017.1:2709-3908 GCA_001771285.1 candidate division NC10 bacterium RIFCSPLOWO2_12_FULL_66_18 | reverse complement strand
TGCGTGTACACCCCTCGAGCCATCGTCTTCCACAAGCCGAGGGGCTCGTTCTCTCGGGTCTTCCGCTGGTTCATCCGGCGCGGCCGGCAAGAGGTCTGGCTCCTCCGCCACTATCCGGACGTGGCCGAGCTGCGGGCCGGCAATCTGCTCGGCACCTCCCTGATCCTCCGGGCCGGTGCCGTTGTGGGGCTGGCCAGCCTCGCAGGCCTCCCCCCGCTCGGCACGCTGGGGCTTCTCCTGCTGGCCTACGCCGCGGCCCAGAACCTCCGCTACCGGTTCTGCTGGAGGTACTACCGAGCCGTCTGGCTGCCGGTCCTCCTCCCCCTCACCAAGCTGACCATGGGATTGGGCGGAGAGGTGGGCCGCTGGATCGAGGCGGCGCGCTGGGCACGGGACCTCGCTGGAGGGCACGTCCGTTCTCGGGGGACCCTGTGAGCCGGGTGCTGCTCATTTCCAACCATGCCGATATCGTCGGGGGTGGCGAGCTGAGTTTTCTGACGGTCCTGGAAGGGCTGGACAGGTCGCGGTGGTCCCCGACGGTTGTGGTGCCGGCGGATGGGACCGTGGCCGCCCGCTGCCGGGCCCTCGCGCTTCCCACGCACGTGATCCCCTTGCCGGGCCTCCGGCGACCGGGCCCTGCCATGCTCCGGAGCATCGCCGCCCTCCGGGCGCTGATCAGGCGCACCGGCGCAAGCCTCCTGCACGCCAACGGATCCCGGGCCATGTTCTATGCCGGCTTGGCGGGGCGCCTGGTGGGCCGGCCCGTGATCTGGCACGTCCGGATCGCGGATCCCGATCTCGTGCTGGACCGTCTTCTCGTCCCCCTCGCCCGGGTGATCGTCGTCAACTCGAACGCAGTGGGCCGGCGGTTCGCCCGGGCGCGATGCGAGGTCCGGTGCATCCCCAATGGCGTGGACCTCGTCCGGTTCACCCCCCGGCAGCCATCCCCGAAGCTCCGTGCGTCCCTCGACCTGCCCGAGGGGGTATCGGTGGTGGCCAGTGTCGGTCGCTTCGTCGCCTTCAAGGGTTACACCTACCTCCTGGAGGCCGCCCGGCTGGTCCACGAGGCTACACCCGAGGTCCACTGGGTCCTGGTGGGGGACGGCGAGCTGCGAAGCGAACTCGAAGCGCAGTGCCGAAGCCTGGCCTTGGAGTCCCGGGTCCACTTCACCGGCTGGCGCGAGGATATTCCCGAGATC
>METI01000017.1:2048-2496 GCA_001771285.1 candidate division NC10 bacterium RIFCSPLOWO2_12_FULL_66_18 | reverse complement strand
AAGGCAGCCCGTCTTGGGAACGCCGGGCGCCGGAGAGCGGAGAAGGTATTCAGCCTCGGGCGCCACGTGGAGGCCGTGGAGACTCTGTACAAAGAGCTCCTTGGCGCGAACCGTGCGGGCGTGTAACCTCTGCGGCGGGACACGTTGGGAAACCCTCGAGGAGGTCTTGGGCACGCGTGTGGTCCGCTGCGCCTGCGGCCTGGTGTTTGTCACTCCTCAGCCACCAAGGTCATCACTGGAGCAGGCGTACGACGAGGCCTACTACCGGCCCTGGGAGGACCAGGCCCGCCTTCGCCAGATCATGTGGCGGAGACGGATGGACCATGTGGCAGCCCTCGCGTCTCCTCCGGCGATGCTGCTGGACGTGGGGTGCGGAACGGGAACCTTCCTCCGATTGGCCAAGATGCGCGGATGCGAGGTGACCGGCACAGAACTCTCCCATGCTGGG
>METI01000017.1:496-2039 GCA_001771285.1 candidate division NC10 bacterium RIFCSPLOWO2_12_FULL_66_18 | reverse complement strand
GCGAGGGCCCAAGGACTGCGCGTCCATGGGGGTGAAATCTGGGGGGCCGAGTTTCCTGCCGCCTCCTTCGATGTCGTCACGTGCTGGCACGTCATCGAGCACGTGTCCGACCCGCGGCGGATGCTGGCCGAGGTCCATCGCATCCTTCGACCCGGCGGCTGGCTCATTCTCGCCACCCCAAATCTTGAAGACTACATCTTCCGCGCCGCCTACATGCTCGCCCGCCTTCGCCGGCCCCGGTTTTACGAGCCCGGCGAGCGAGAGGTGCACTTGTTCTTCTTCTCGGCGCAGACACTTCGGTGCCTCGGTACGTCCGTCGGTTTTGAGGTCGTCGCCGTCGGCTTCGACCGGGGGGCAGCCGCCGTGTGGGGGAAGCGACTGGTAAATGAAGTGGCCTACGCTTGGTTTTGCCTCACGGGGTTGAACTGGGGGATGGGTCTCGAGCTGGTGGCGCGCAACCCAGCGACATCAAAGGATGAGCCGTGATCCTTGCCGTGGACTGCCGGGAATTCGTGCCAGGGCGGGTGACCGGCATCGGGCGCTTCCTGGGCGGGCTACTGGAAGAAATCGCGCGCAGCCGGCCGCACGTGACCACCGTGGCCCTCGCGGGTGAGGCGGCGCCGGTCCCCGTGACGGCCCCGCACATCCGCGTCCACCGGCTGCCGGGAGACCTCACCCTCTACTGGGACCAGGTCCTCCTGCCCCGCGTCCTGCGGCAGATAGGCGCCACGGCGTTCTTTTCGCCCTACTACAAGGCCCCGTTGGCCGCGCCCTGTCCGACCGTCGTCACCATCCACGACCTCATCCCGCTCCGGTTCCCGGCGTACACTCGCGGGCCCTGGCGCCTGTATGCCGCCGCCTTCCGGGCGTGGGCGGCGATCTTGTCTCGCCGGGCGGCGGCCGTCATCACGGATTCCGCCCACAGCAAGACGGACCTGTTGGCGGCGCTGGGACTGGCCACCGAGCGCGTTCATGTCATCCCCATCGGCGTTGGGGAGGAGTTTCAGCCAGGTCTCCCTGCCGAGGCCGTGGCCTCCGCGACCGCCCGGTACGGGATCCGCGGCGCCTACATCCTGGCCGTGGGGAATTTCCTCCCCCACAAGAACCTGCCCCGTCTGGTCGCCGCCTACAGCGCTCTCCCGGGGACACTGCGCCGTCGCGCCAGCCTGGTCCTGGCCGGCACACCGGCGGGCCATGGCCCCCGGTACGGGGTGGACCGAACGACATTGGTTCGCCCCGGAGTCCTCTTGCCCGGTTTCATCGCTCCGGAAGATCTGCCGCTCCTCTATGCGGGCGCCACTGCCCTGGTGTGTCCCTCCTTGATCGAGGGCTTCGGCCTGCCGGTCCTCGAGGCTATGGCCTGCGGCACCCCCGTTGTCTGCGCGCGGGCCGGTGCCCTCCCCGAGGTGGCGGGCGATGCCGCCCTCTACGTGGATCCAGCAGATGTCCGGAGCATTGCCGCCGGGCTCGAAAAGGTCCTGGAGGACGAGCCGCTCCGACGGGAATTGGCCTCCCGCGGACTGGCCCGGGCCCGGCTCTTCGA
>METI01000017.1:0-435 GCA_001771285.1 candidate division NC10 bacterium RIFCSPLOWO2_12_FULL_66_18 | reverse complement strand
AGGGGCTGAGCCGTGTGCGGGATCGCAGGCTACGTCGGGACCGTCGCGCCGGAGGTCCTGTCCGCCATGCTTCGCCAGCTCGCGCACCGAGGGCCGGACGACGCGGGGACTCATGCCGAGCCCGGGGTCGGGCTCGGCATGACCCGCCTGGCCATCATTGACCTCGCCGGCGGGCGGCAGCCCATGAGCAACGAGGACGGGTCCCTCTGGATTATTTTCAACGGCGAGATCTACAACTACCGAGAGTTGCGCCCCGACCTCTTGGCCAGGGGCCACCGGTTCCAGACCCGGAGCGATACGGAGGTGATCCTGCACCTCTTCGAGGAGGAGGGCGAGCGGTGCGTGGATCGCCTCCGGGGGATGTTCGCCTTCGCCATCTGGGACGCACGGCGCCGGCGCCTCTTCCTGGCCCGAGACCGCATGGGGAAGAAGCCG
>METI01000016.1 GCA_001771285.1 candidate division NC10 bacterium RIFCSPLOWO2_12_FULL_66_18 | reverse complement strand
GAGCTTCGTGATGCCGCGAGGACCAAGGTCCTGGCGGCGTTTTGCTTTCTCCGATCCGGCGCGGCCGTGGAGGCAGGGATTCATGCAGCAGGAAACGAGGAACGACATTCGCAACCTGGCCATCATCGCCCACGTGGACCACGGGAAGACTACCCTGGTGGACGCCATGCTGTGGCAGAGCGGGGTCTTCCGCGACAACGAATACGTGGTGGAGCGGGTCATGGACTCCATTGACCTGGAGCGGGAGAAGGGCATCACCATCATGGCCAAGAACACCGCCATCTCCTACCGCGGCATCCGCATCAACATCGTGGACACCCCGGGGCACGCCGACTTCGGGGGCGAGGTGGAGCGGACCTTGAAGATGGTGGACGGGGTCCTGCTGCTGGTGGACGCCAGCGAGGGGCCCCTGCCGCAGACCCGCTTCGTCCTGCGCAAGGCCCTGGAGGCGAACCTGCCCCCCATCGTGGTCATCAACAAGATTGACCGCTCGGACGCGCGGACGCAGGAGGTCCTGGACGAGGTCTACGACCTGTTCATTGACCTCGACGCGTCCGAGGAGCAGCTGGAGTTCCCCGTCCTCTACTGCAACGCGCGCAGGGGGTTGTGCCGCACGAAGCCGGACGGCCCCGATGAGCCCCTCATCCCCCTGTTTGACGAGATCCTGCGCACGGTCCCGCCGCCGGCCTATGTGCCCGGCCATCCCCTGCAACTGCTGGTCACCTCCCTGGATTACGACGACTACGTGGGGCGGCTGCTCATCGGGCGGATCTTCAACGGCCGGCTGCACAAAGGCCAGGACGTGACGCTGTGCCGTCTGGATGGGAGCCATGTTACGGCCAGGGTCACCGGGCTCTACGGGACCCAGGGCCTCCGCCGGATTGAAATTGACGAGGCGGGACCAGGGGACATCGTCGCCGTCGCCGGCCTGGAGACGGCCAGCATCGGGGAAACACTGTCCGATCCGGAAGACCCCCAACCGCTCCCACCGATCAAGGTGGACGAGCCGACCATCGCCATGCTGTTCTCCGTCAACTCCTCTCCCATGTCCGGGCGCGAGGGACAGCACGTCACCTCCTCGAAGCTCAAGCAGCGGCTCGCCAGGGAACTCCTCACGAACGTCTCCATCCGCATCGAGGAGACTGATACTCCCGACACCTTCAAGGTCTCCGGACGCGGCGAGCTGCAGCTCGCCATCCTGATCGAGATGATGCGGCGAGAGGGCTTCGAGATGTCCGTGGGCAAGCCCGAGGTCCTGACCCGGGAGGTGGAGGGCCAGCGGCACGAGCCCATGGAGATCCTGGTGGTGGATTGCCCCGACCAGTTCATCGGCGTGGTCACCCAGAAGATCGGGATGCGGCGGGGACGGATGGTCAAGATGGTCAACCACGGGACCGGGCGCGTGCGCCTGGAATTCCGCCTGCCCTCACGCGGCCTGATCGGCTTCCGCACGGAGTTCCTGACCGATACCCGGGGCACCGGCATCCTGAACCACCTGTTCGACGGCTACGAGCCGTGGCAGGGGGAGATCCCGCATCGCGCCACCGGCGCCCTGGTGGCGGACCGGCCGGGGCGCGCGACGGCCTATGCCATCGGGCACCTGCAGCCGCGAGGAGTCCTGTTCATGGGGCCGGGCGATGAGGTCTACGAGGGGATGATCGTAGGCGAAAACTCCCGCGACAACGACATTGACGTCAACATCACCAAGGAGAAGAAGCTCACCAACATGCGGGCCTCCACGGACGAGTCCACGGTCCAGCTCGTTCCCCCGCGCCTCATGAGCCTGGAGCAGGCCCTGGAGTTCCTCCGGGAGGACGAGCTGCTGGAGGTCACCCCCAAGGCCTTCCGCCTGCGCAAGCGGATCCTCCCCGCCCTCAAGCGGAAGGGCGTCCGGTTCAACTGACTCCCCGTCTTCCCTGTCCCTTCTACTCCGCATTCGCCATTTCGCACAGAGGGGAATACTGCTCCGTGAAAGTCCCTACCGAACAGAGCGGGCCGTCGGGCCGCCGATTGAACTCTCATTTCGAGTGCATCCCTGACCCATGTCGGCCTCTAGTACGACTGTGTCACAAAACGGTCCCCCGCCCTCTTGGTTGCGCGTCTGCGTGGCCTGGGTGCTCTCAGAGGGCTGAGCAAGTTTTGTGACACAATAGTACTAGTAGGTTGCTGAAAAACTCGTTTTCGCCCAGGCTGCTCAAAAAGGTCCAGATGCAAGGCGGCGCGCGATGCGAGGCGCGAGGCGTACTTAGCTCGTACGTCGCAGCGCCGCGCGAGCGCGCCAACGCCGCAGATGGGCCTTTTTCAGCAACCTGCTAGCGGAGTATCCTCCGCGTCCTGGCTGACCGACCTATGCGCTTCCCAACCGGCCTCCGCGCCCTCAATCATCGCGACTTCCGCCTCTTCATCTCCGGGCAGCTCATCTCGCTGGTCGGCACCTGGATGCAGAGAGTGGCGCAGTCGTGGCTGGTCCTCGAGCTGACCAACTCACCGTTCAAGCTGGGGCTCATCAGCGCGCTGCAGAGTGTGCCCATGCTCTGCTTCGCCTTCGTCGCCGGCGCCATCGCCGACCGGCTCCCCAAGCGCCGCGTCCTCATCGGCACGCAGACGGCCCTCATGGGCCAGGCGTTTGTCCTGGCCGTCCTCGTTTGGTCGGGCCACGTGCAGTACTGGCACGTGGCGGTCCTGGCCACCTGCTACGGCCTGGCCTTCACTCTCGACATGCCCACGCGGCAGTCGTTCATCGTGGAGATGGCGAGCAAGGAGGACCTCACCAACGCCATCGCCCTGAATTCCACCATGGTCAGCGGCGCCCGCATGGTGGGGCCCGCCGTCGCCGGCCTCTTGGTGGACCGGTACGGAGTTGCCGCTGCCTTCGGGATCAACGGGCTGAGCTTTGTGGCCGTGATCCTCGCCCTGGCGGCCATGCGGGCCGAGGGCCTGCCGCGCCACGCGCAGGGCACCACCGTCCGCGAGGACATCGCGGCTGGCCTCCACTATGCGGTCCGTACCCCGCTCGTGGCCCTGACCCTGAGCCTCCTCTTGACCGTTGGTCTCTTCGTCATGAACCACAATGTCCTGGTTCCCCTCTTGGCGCGAGACGTGCTCCACGAGGGAGCACACGGCTTCGGCCTCCTCATGGCAGCCGTGGGCTCGGGGGCGATCGTCGGGGCGCTGGCCCTGGCGACGCTGGTGAAAGGCCCCCCTCCGGTCTCCCTGCTCATCGGCACCGCCGGAACCGCTTCGGGCCTCACACTGTTGCTCGCGGGGATCCGGAACTTCTGGGCCGCCATGCTCGTCCTGACCCTGGTGGGGTTCTCACAGATCGTGTTCCTGGCGAGCTGCAACAGCACGCTCCAGATGGGGGTCCCCGACCGGATGCGCGGACGAATCATGAGCCTCTACGGCTTCGTGTTTGTCGGCGTCACCCCCCTTGGGTCGCTCTTCGTCGGCACGATTGCGGAATGGTTCGGGGTCGCGGCCGCGTACGCGGCGGGGGGCGGGGTGGCATTGGCTTCCATCCTGGGCCTGGGCCTGCTGTGGAGGCGTGGGCGGGCGTGATCCGAACGGTGATTGCCCGGTTCTTCTGAGGGGCCGGCGGGGAGGGCACTATGCGACTCACATACGACCCTCGACACAACATCGCCTACATCCGCCTCTGCGAGAAGCGCGCAGAGGTCGAGTCGCTTCGCGTGAGCGACGAGCTGACGGTGGATCTCGCGCCCGACGGATTGATCTACGGCATCGAGTTGCTGAACGCGAACGAGCAGCTCCGCCGAGGAGATGCAGGAACACTCCTGGTAATCAACGAGGCAACCGGCGAGCGCGCGGAATTTCCCCTAGCAATCGGGGGCTAATCGGTCGTCCTCACTCGCTCCGCGCGCTCGTCCTGTCCCCCATCCTCCCGGCACAAGGAGGGCGTACCGGGCTCGCCTCGTGAAATCCGGCCTCGTGGGTTGCCCCAGAATCCCCGATCCCCCCCCGGCCCTCACCTGGACTACCCCCCTTTCTCGACCCCCCGGCTCACCTCATGCCGCATGTATTTCTAGCCCCCCGTGTTACTGTGATGGGGGCGGTTCACCTTGACACCTGGCAGCCTCTTCGATAGGCTCTCGCACGACCCTTCCTCGCACGCAAGGCGAGTCCCATCCTGATAGTCAGCCCCACCGTGCGCGAAGGGCCGGCCGGGCCCCCATTGCTTTAGAGGCTACGTGTCTCTCGGTGCCTGGAAACCGACATGCGGAAATTAACTAGATGGACGACGCTCAGTTACGGGCTGCTTCTTCTCATAGCCGGAAGCATTGCGAGTGTAGCGCTGTTCTTCTATGCCTTTCTCACCGGGAGGTCGTGGTCTCCGTTCTTCTGGGCATTCGGACTACTCATAGCTTTAGTTGTAGTCATGAAGGTTATCGCCCTTGGTCTGGACGACGAGGCTAATCTGCGCTTGGCGGGGGCGATCGCGGAGCTTCTTGAAGGGACGTTTGGCTGGATGTGGATTGGGGTGGCGGGACTTTCTGTATTAATGTTCTTTAGGGCGCTACTCTTCCGTGGAGCCTGGTCTGACTTCTTCGTCTGTTTGTTGGTCTCAGGTATATTCAAGTGGTTCATGAGCTGGTCAATGAATACCAAAAGGGGTGCCGTATTCAAAAAGGATCTTGTGGAAAAAGGACTGACTAAAGAACAAGCGAGGGAGGTCTGGATTGCAGAAATGCGAAGAGGGCTTCGTCAAGACAACCCCCCTAGGTCCCCTGGCACCAAATGACGGCAGGGCATCACTTTCATCCTTATGCGGACAATAGCCAATCGAGAACGATGACTAGCTTCTTTCAGCCCGGCCCCGCTCCGGATCCTGCCTACGTAAACACCCGGGATCTTCAGCGCGGCCAGACCCACCGTGAGTACGTAGAGAGATTGTGGGCATGGTTCGAGCCTCTTTCCGACCGCCACTTCCTCTCAGATGCAAAGGCCCATTTCCTCGAGCGCTTCTGGGAAATGTATTTAGCAAAAGCACTAGATTCGGCGGGGTTGTCGCCGAAGAAATCTGGGAATTCCGGCCCGGACTTCTACATTCATACACCTGAGCGGCGGATCTTCTTTGAAGCCACCGCTCCCGGTCCTGGGGAGGGCCTCGACACAGTACCCGAATTGATCCCATTGAATTTGCAGTCTGTCCCGGAGATAGACCCCGTCCCGGAGGAGAAGATTCTCCTCCGCCTGCGGTCCGCGATTCGGGACAAGCTTAAGAAGTGGGGCGAGTGGCGCGCGCGAGGTCGCATCGGTGACCAAGACGGCTTTGTCATTGCGATAAATGGGCGTCAGACCCGCCCGGCCCCCTATGATTCCGAGCCTCCATTTATCCTGAGAGCAGTACTCCCGATCGGACCGTTGATGGTTGGGTGGGATACGTCCAGCCACGAGGTGGTTGATACCCACTACAAGTACCGTGACATGGTTACGAAGATGTCGGGCGAGGAGATCAGAACTGACATATTCTTGTCACCCGATTTCGCGGATGTTTCCGCTGTGATTTCTTCGTTTTTGGATACAGCTAACTACCCCAAGATCGAGGGCGAAGACTTTCGGCTGGTACATAATCCAAAAGCGAAGTGCCCCTTCCCACGGCACTTATTTGCCCGGGGCCGAGAATATTGGGTCGAGGGGGACCAGCTAGTCCTTAAATACAAGCACTGGAATGATGAGGCGAAGCAGCCTGACTAGCCGCTGAACTCGGACCGGTCAAGCGTTGCACCGTTGGGTTCCCCCGTTGCGATCGGCTGACGGTTATCGGTACCGTTAAGACTTCACACCCACGAAAGTTTCTCCTTCCAGTGCCCAGATTCACCCCGCTTGGGGAGCCGGGAAGGACTCGAACTGGGCACACCACCTGGTGCCCAGATTCTTTCCGGACACAGCGCGCTCCTAACCGGCCCCCCCTTCTCCTTCAATAGGCCATCCTGCTTCATCGGAGACCCCAAAAGCCCCAGGCTGTTCTACCCTCCGGACTTGGTGCCGGGATTCAGCCCAAGAATTTCACCGCCAAGACCGCAAAGATCGCAAAGAGTCGCCAACTCTCATCGGGTCAGAGGAGCTGCCGGACCGAAATCTCCCGAACCGCATCTCCGAGTCTTCCCGCGTCAGTGTTTTGAATATGGGGAGTTTCTTTGCGAACTTCGCGTGCTTTGCGGTCAAACTGTACTTTTCGGGTTCAGTGGAGCGGGTCGCGTAAAAATGTACCGGACACCACTCAGGGCCTAAGTACCCGATGTGGCGAGGGTGCAATTCAGGTTCTTCGTCGGATGGCCTACTCGAGAGGAACCACAGGGGCGGTAGTCGCGAGGGCTTTCGACCGGGGACACGAGCAGCTTGGGGGGCAAGGCGAAAAGGGCACGGGGCAGTCCTAGAGATCAATCCTGCGCCGGGCCATCGCCCGATCCCATTTCTTCTCGGACTTCTCGTCGAACACCAGCTCCTCGTCGGCCGGCACGCTGATCCAGTCTCCGCCGGCGATCTCCGCCTCGAGCTGGCCGGGGGCCCAGCCGGCATAGCCGAGGGCAAACAGAGTCAGGCGCGGGCCGGCCCCGGCGCCGATGGCGCGGAAGATCTCCGGCACCGAGGTGATGGCGATGCCGTCCTTCACGGGCCGGGTCCCCTGGGTCGCGTAATCGGCCGTATGGAGCACGAAGCCCAGATTCACCTCCACGGGGCCGCCGTAGTGCACGCGGACCTCCCCCGTGATTTCCTCGCTGTCCATCCCGAGCCGCTCCAGCACGCTGGCCAAGGGAACCTCCCTGATCGGCCGGTTCACGACGAGGCCCATGGCCCCGCCCGCGTCGTGCCGCACCATATAGACCACGGTGCGGACGAATCGCGGATCGCGCAGCGCATCGGTCGCCACCAGAAGCTGACCGGTGAGCTTCCCGGCCTTCGGGGGCGCGTCGGCGGCCGCTTCTCCCGCGTCCACGCCCGTGAGGGCTGACCCCAACGCGAGCATCCCCACGATGGCTGCCCAGTCCGCAAGGTACCACCACTTGGAGCTGACCCTCCCCCCTCGGGAGGCAGCCCTACGCTCTCCCTGCCCCGAGGGCGTGTGGGGCCGGCACAGCGGACAGGTAGGCATGGGCATCGAACCTCCAATGCGATGGCGCCCAATACGCACCGGAGACTATATCAGATATGCGCCAGGGTATTTACGTATTTATGCGGCGTCGCGCCATCGGGGGCATGCTGCCAGCTTCTGCAGGCCAGGGCCGAGGACCGCCATAGACAGGCCGGACGCCGGCGCAACGGCATCGCGGAGCCTCAGAGCACGCAGGAGAACCTGGCGGCGACTGGCGCGGGAGGAGAGAAAACCCATTCGTGCCGCAACGCTTCAAGAAACGTCGACGCCTTGACCAAGCTGGGAGCAGCCTCAGGAAGCGGCGTGATGTGGCGTCACCTACACCCCACCAACGCGGACACTCCAGAAATCCCGGCTCGTTCAGGTGGTTCGACGAAAGAAACGGGTGCGCAAGAGGGCGACCGCATCACGCGCATCAACGGATCGGGCGGGGTGGGCAGCCGAGAACTCATACTGCCGGCCGGTTGCTGGACCCCGTACGAGAATGGGCGAGCTTTCCACATAGCGAAGAGTCACCGCAGAGGAGGCAGGCTCCCTCCAGCCCTGGGTCTGTTGACCTGTATTCGGGGGCTGTCGGCTATCTGGTACGGAGTGCGTGACGGCCGGCGTTGTCGTCGGCGAGGGAGTGCTCCTGAAGGCTGCTCGCTTCTGACCGCAGCATCCCATCGTGTGTCTCTCCTTCCGTGGTGTGAGACATCGGCTGAAGGGCAATCGGTTCCTGACCGAATCGTTCCAACAGGCACGCGCCGCCAGACAAGGCCAACCAGGTGAGCAGCAGCTCCAGTGGGTTCCCACTCACGAAGAAAGCCAGAGGCGCCGCGACCCAGAAACTCAGGCAGTGGAAGCAATCCATCAGCCGGCCGGCGAGTCCACCGCCCAAACGCTCTCGCAAGCGCGCGAGCAGTGCGGCTGGACCGTCCTCGTTCGCCAGCAAATGCGTGATGCGCCAGGTCGCGAGGACGGCCAGCACAAACCGGAGCCATGCACTCATGTCGCTCATCACATCATTTCACGACCCGACCGTCCACATCGTTACAGATGCAGACAGCCCAGGGTAGCGACCATTTGCGGTGACACAAACCGGGCCCGCCGTCGGTCCACGTCTTATCCTGCGCGTACAGTTGGAAGGTGTACCCACAACACTTCCCCCGTTCGAGAGCGAAGCCGGCCGGTGGGGCGAAGGGTGCGGCCAGACTTGCCGCGCAGACGGCGTCGAAGATGCGCAGGTCGAGCTTGGTCAGCAGGTTATAGAACTTGGCGGGGAACGCCGGCGGCGGACAACCCGGGATGGCCGTCTCGCACCGGGTTCCTGGATCGCCCACCCTCTGTGTTCCCTTGAAGGGGCCGGGGCCGAGAGTAACCAGGTCCGGCGTGATCGGAACCGTATAGGTCGGGCCGGCCTGGCGCGTGATCCAGAGACTGTAGTAGTCGAAGTTGTCGCTGGGATATGTCAGGTCGGTGTAGTCGATGTATTCATCATAGGCAATGCCGAGCAGATTGATCGGCCAGGCAACGTTGCACGGTGCGCCCGCCGGCACGAACTTCTGCAGGCCGAGGTCTTCGCAGCCCGGTAACCCCTCCAACCCGCCGAACTCCACATGGATCGGCTTGTTATCGAACCAGACGTGCTGCGTGTCGTAATAGTGGGTGCCCAGGGTATCTTCAACATCCAACAGCAGGGTGTACTTCCCGCTGCGGCAGTGATGGTGAAGGTCGGGACAGGGTGGCAGCAAGCTCGCGCTGTCGAAGCAGAAATCCTGGAGCTTCCAGACCTTGATCTTCGTCCCGAAAAGGTCTATCTCGGTTTGCACCAACCGGGTCGTGAGCGCGCGACCGATCACTTGGTTCCAGGGGGCGCGCTTGCCGCTCTCGTCGGGATCGGTGTAGCAGACCGGCCCGGTCGGTACCAGCAGCGAGCCAAAGTAGTCGGCCGGGTTGAAGCCCGGCTCGCCGGGGCCAGGCAGGAAGCCCAGGCCGTACCGCAGATCGAAGCACTTGATGCGACGGTCATTACAATCGCCAACGAAGGCGCTGCCCTTCACCGTCACGCAGCACCCCACCGGCACAACCACTCCGCCAGGGTTGGTGTTAACGATCGGCGCCGTGGAGACGAAGGGACCGGGCGGCGTCTGCACTGGCGCACTCCCCACGCGCTCGATCCAGACGAGCCGTTTGAACAGATTGAACTGGATGCAGCAGCACTGAGGGGGCACCCCCGGCTGGGACGAATACACGCACAGGCGGACCTCATACGATCCCGGCGCCAGCACGGTGGTGTTGATCCAACCCAGCAACCCGCTGACCACGGGCGAGGTGCCGGTTGCGGCCCCGCCCGGATAGACGACCCCATCACTCTTCCAGCCCGCGTCATCGTCGCAAGCCGCCCCTTCGACCTTGCGCCACTCCAAGGTGTAATGATCGAAGAAGGCACCAGCAGCGGTGCCCACAACCGTCACGGTCAGCCCGCCCACCGTCTGGTTAAGCTCCTCTTCGGTGCAGCCAGTGGGCTTGGTGATCTCACAACGAAGCGGGCGGAAGCACTCGCGAAGACAGCGTCGGTAGAACAGCAGGCAGCGCAGCACCTCAATGAAGCTGCGGGCACGTGCGAGACAACAGCCGAAGCGAATCGCGCATAAGCACCAGCAGCGGCAAAACCAGAAAAACGGTTCTTTGCTATGGGCGGCAAAGGCCTCTTTGCCCAACAGAGCCGGGGCCGTCTCGACCGTCAGAAACCGTTCGAAAACCGCCGTCGCTTCCTCTTCACCCTCAAAGCAGTCGATCTTTCCGGTCAGCACCTCATCTGGTATGCCGGCCGGGAACTCAACGGTGGCCAACTGATCCGTCAGATATGGCTTGTAGGCGCCGGCCAGTGCCTGGACCAGGGTCCGGAAATCCTGCCGCTGTTCTGCTGTGGGTGGACTGCCAACAGGTGTACCCAGCACTTGGCGCACGCAGAGCCAGTATTGGTACAGGTAATAGGCGAACGCCCGAAAGGTTCGCGGGCCGCGACACACCAACCAGCCGAAAATCATGCAGCAGCGAACGTGCAACAGGCACCATCGCCACCGCTCGATCGCACCAAGCTGTCTGCGGCCCTCTGTTGGAAGCAGGCGCACTGCCACTTCTTCGGTGAAGAACTTCCCGAAGATCCGGTTGGCCAGGGCCAGCTCATCGTCGCAACTTACAGGCGTCTTCTCCGCCTCCTCCTTGAGCTGTTCAGGCGCCTTGGCTCGCTTCAGATCTTCTTCCAGGATTGGCTGGTAGACACTGAGAAATTCTCTCAAGACGAACTGGAAATCTTCGTCGTGGATGTCAGTCCCTTCGACGGCTTCGGTTTCCCCGCTGGATCCTTCCTTCTCTTCTTTGTTCATGATCTGTCCCTCTCTTTCTGGGCCATGTTGCGGATCTTGGCTCGAAGGCATGAACCCTCTGCCTGGGAATCTCCGGGACCGACAGCAGCGTGCCGGGACGGCAGGTTCGACCGTACCTCTCAGATCGAAGACCCATCCCGGCAACGCAAGGATGAACCCCCGGGTCCTCGCCGCCGCCTTATCTCTGGAACTCCGAGGGGATCTGTCCCTCGAATCGCTTCAGGGCCCGCCTAAAGTGGGTCACGTCCTTGAAGCCCAATTCGCGGGAGACATCGGGAACGGCGGTGAGGCTGAGGGTCGCGTTCGGGTGGACGTCAGTGTGCCGGAGGGCCTTCAGGATCCTGCGCCCGCGATTCGCGGGCTCGGGGTCCGGGAGGGTTCCGGGTATGAATGGGTCGGGCTGCGGGACAGAGGGGTTCTGGCGTGGCTCAGTGCCGGTGCGGCGGATATCCGGGAGGGCAGCCATGCCTCCCCGCAGTTCCCGGGAATCGAAGGGTTTCCGGATGGAATCGCGTGCCCCGCCTCGCCGGCGCCGGATGGCGACCTCCCGCGAGGCGACCCAGGTCATGTGGATGACCAGGGTGGAGGGGAAGGAGCACCTGATTGACCGGAGTGCATCTGTCCCGGTGCAGTCAGGGAGGCGGTGGGCAAGGAGGAGCCGATCGAAGGGGGAGGCCCAGGGGGCATCCATGACGGCCGCCGCGTTGGCGGTCGTGTGGACCGGGGAGCAGGATACATGTGCGGCCACGACGGTCCCTCGCACCCGGGGGCATCGCCTTCGACGACAGGGGTGCCGCCCGACCCCATCGGTGATGTTTCCCAAAGGGCCTGGCGCATATTTCGGATCCCCAGAGGGGGAGGATTGTATCACTCCAGTTTTCTCTCGTGCTCGGCTCCGATTGCTTTTCTTTCGACCGGTATTGCTTTTCTTCCCCAAGGCAAACATCCCGTGCGCGAAGGGGATCGCCTGTCCCCAGGTGCCCGTGAGCACCATCAGTCGTCACGGTGCGGGATCGGGCCGAGGGAAGTCCCTGACGCACGGGAGGTTGACCGCCCCCTGGATCAATTCCGAACGAGGCAGGTCTCTCGCATCGTCTTGAATGGCTTGCCCCAGGCGGGACCTCGCTAGGGAGGAAGCTCGTGGCTGCTTTGACTGACAACGGCCTTCTTCGGAGGGACGAGCGTGTGGAAGGAATACTGGGAACGTGAAGGGGAGTTTCTGTGCGGCCTGGCAGTTCGAGTTCGATGTTTGAGTTAAACGCCGTTCCGCGACCTTTGGTTCAGGAACTGCTTCAGCCCCTCCACGGCGGCCTCGACCTGGGCGAGGTTGGGGTTTACGGCGAGAGCCCGCTGGAAATAGTCCAGGGCCTGCTCGGGCTTGCCAAGCTGGAGGTAGATCATGCCGAAGCCGGAGAGGGCCCCGAAGTGAACCGGGTTCCGCCGGATGACCTCTTCGCAGTCCGCCAGCGACTTGTCATACTCGCCGATCAGGTAGTACAGGGTGGCGCGCTTGTTCCATCCCTCGGCGAAGTCGGGTTTTCGCTGGATGATCCGGCTGAAGGTCTCGATCGCCGACTCGGAGTCGCGCTGGTTCATCTGCTCGATGCCGAGCTGAAAGAGCGTATCCACGTCGGAATCCCCGGAGCGGCTCCAGACCTGCCAAAGCGAACGCTCGGCCAGGGCTCGGACCAGTTCGTCGGGGTCGCGGAGCGCCTCCACGAGGAGCGGCACGTCCGCCATCAGGCCCGTTTTGCCGAGCCAGGCCGCGCCCTGCCGCCGCGCCTCAACGTCGCCCGTGTTCATGAGGTCCGCGAGCGATTGCTCCCGGGTGAGGGGTTGGGCGCCGGCTGTCGCGGTCGCCCCCAGGATCAGGAGCGCGACGAGGGCGAGCGCGATGGATCTCACGGCACGGAGCCCCCGGCAGGTTAGCGCGGTGCGGTTCGGAGGCTGACTACACCCTCCCGGCCGCGCGGGCTGGCAGGTCGAGCGCCTCCAGGATGCGGGCGGGGGCGGTCGCCTTGTTCAGGACGTAGAAGTGCAGGCCGGGCACGCCGGCGTCCAGCAATTCCCGGCACTGCCGGATCGCGTGGGCGACCCCGATCTTCAACTCCGCCTCTGCATCATCCCGCCGGTCCTCCAGTTGGGCCACCAGGGCCGGCGGCAACTTCGCACCGCACAGGGTCGTGATGCGCTGGACCTGGGCGAAGTTGATGATCGCCAGGATGCCGGGAACCAGGGGGACCCGGATCCCCGCCTGCTCGTACCGGCGGCGGAAGGCGAAGAAGTCCCGGTTGTCGTAGAAGAGCTGCGTGATCACCGCGTCCGCCCCGGCCTCGACTTTGCGCTTCAGGTGGGCGAGATCCGCCTCGGGACTCACGGCCTCCTGGTGGGTCTCCGGATAGCCCGCCACGCCCACGCCGAACTGGGGGAACTCCCGGCGGATGAAGGCCACCAGCTCGGTGGCGTGCGCCGGTCCCCCGTCCGCGGGGATGAACCGGGACTCGCCGCGGGGAGGGTCGCCGCGCAGCGCGACGATGTTCTCGATGCGCTGGCTGGCGGCCACAGCAAGCCAGGCCCGCAGGGCCTCGTAGGAGGACCCGACGCAGGTGAGGTGGGCTGCGGTGCTGACGCCGAACCGCTCGCGGATGGCGACGGTCAGCTCCAGGGTCTTCTCCCGGGTGGAGCCGCCGGCGCCGTAGGTGCACGTCACGAACGACGGCCGGAAGGCCATGAGGGCTTCGATGGCCTCGAGCAGGGCGCCCTCTCCGGCCGGCATCTTGGGGGGGAAGATTTCGAAGGACAGCCCGAACTTTCCGCTGCCGTAGGCGTCGCGAAACTTCATCGCCGGGATTGCGGCGTCATGAGGCTCAAGCCATCTTCTCCATCGGGTGAGGCCGCGCCGCGCATGTGCTCGCCGCAGGCCATGGGCTCGGCGTCATCCCTTCAGCATCTTCCGCAGGACGGTCTGCAGGATCCCGCCGTTCCGGTAGTAGGTGATCTCCACGGGGGTGTCGATCCGCCCCGTGGCGACGAAGGAGGTCTGGGTGCCATCCGGCCGCTCCACCTGGACGGTGACGTCCTGGCGGGGTCTGATCTCCCCGCTGATCCCCGTGATGGTCAGCCGCTCCTTCCCGGTGAGCCCCAGGGACTCGGCGCCCTGCCCCGGTTTGAACTGCAGGGGGAGCACCCCCATCCCGACCAGGTTGCTGCGGTGGATGCGCTCGTAGCTCTCGGCGATCGCGGCCCGCACCCCGAGGAGCAGCGGGCCCTTGGCGGCCCAGTCACGCGAGGAGCCGCTGCCGTACTCTTTCCCGGCGATGACCACCAGCGGCGTTCCCTCGGCCCGATAGCGCTCGGCCGCGTCATAGATGTCCATGCGCTCGCCGGAGGGGACGTGGATCGTGACGCCTCCCTCCACGCCGGGCAGCATGAGGTTCTTGAGGCGGATGTTGGCGAAGGTCCCGCGGACCATCACCCGGTCGTTCCCGCGGCGCGATCCGTACGAGTTGAAGTCCTTCTTCTCGACGCCCCTGGACTTGAGGTACCGGCCCGGGGGGCTGTTCTCGGCGATATCCCCGGCCGGGGAGATGTGGTCCGTGGTGACGGAGTCCCCGAGGATCACCAGCACCCGGGCGCCCCGGATGTCGGTGAGCGGCGGCGGCTCCAGGGTCAGCCCCTGGAAGAAGGGCGGCTCCTGGACGTAGGTGGACTCTTCCCTCCAGTCGTAGAGGTCTCCCACGACGCTCTGGATGGCATTCCAGGCCGGGTTTCCCTCGAAGGCGTTGCCGTAACAGGCGGCGAACATCTCGGGGCCGATCGTCTCCTCGAGGTCCACCACCTCTTTCCGGCTTGGCCAGATGTCCGCCAGCATCACGGGCCGTCCCCGGGCGTCCTTGCCGATCGGTTCCTTCGTGAGGTCCACGTCCGTGGACCCGGCCAGGGCATAGGCCACGACCAGGGGCGGCGAGGCCAGGTAGTTGGCCTTGACATGGGGATGGATCCGTCCCTCGAAGTTCCGATTCCCCGAGAGGACGGCCGCGACCACCAGCTTCCCCTCGGTCACCGCCTTGGCCACGGGCTCCGGCAGCGGCCCGCTGTTGCCGATGCAGGTGGTGCACCCGTAGCCCACGAGGTGGAATCCCAGCCGGTCCAGGTCCTCCAGCAAGCCCGACTTTCGCAGATACTCGGTCACCACCTTGGAGCCGGGGGCCAGGCTGGTCTTGACGGAGGCCGGGACCTTCAGCCCCCGCTCCGCGGCCTTCCGGGCGAGCAGCCCCGCCGCCAGCATGACGGACGGATTCGACGTGTTGGTGCAGCTGGTGATGGCCGCGATGACCACGGCCCCATGGCCGAGGGTGGCCTTCTCTCCCCGGACCTCCACGGGGACCGTCCGCGAGACCTCCTCGGGGGCCAGGCCGAAACCTCGCTCCTTGACCGGCGCGATCAGGGCCTGGCGGAAGGCCGTCTGCATCTGGCTGAGGGGCACGCGATCGTGCGGGCGTTTGGGGCCCGCCAGGCTGGGCTCGACCGTGGACAGGTCCAGCTCCGCCGTCTCGCTGAAGACCGGGTCGGGGGTCGCCTCGGTGCGGAAGATGCCTTGCGCCTTCGTGTAGCGCTCCACCAACTCCACCTCGGCGGGGGTGCGGCCCGTCCGGCGCAGGTAGCCGAGGGTCTCGGTGTCCACGGGGAAGAAGCCCATGGTGGCGCCGTACTCCGGGGCCATGTTGGCGATGGTGGCCCGGTCCGGGAGGCTCATCTGGTTGAGACCGGGGCCGTAGAATTCCACGATCTTCTCCACCACCCCTTTCTTCCGGAGGATCTGGGTCACCGTCAGGACGAGGTCCGTGGCCGTGACCCCCTCGCGGAGGCGGCCCACCAGCTTGAAGCCCACCACCTTGGGCATGACCATGTAGAGGGGCTGGCCCAGCATCGCGGCCTCGGCCTCGATCCCCCCGACGCCCCAGCCCACGACCCCCAGGCCGTTGATCATCGTGGTGTGCGAGTCCGTCCCCACCAGGGTGTCCGGAAAGGCCAGGGTGGCACCGTTTTCTCCCCGCGTCAGCACCCCCTTGGCCAGGAACTCCAGGTTCACCTGGTGCACGATGCCCGTGGCCGGCGGGACCACGCGGAAGTTCGCGAAGGCCTTCTGCCCCCAGCGCAGGAATTCGTATCGCTCGCGGTTCCGTTCGAACTCGATCTCGGCGTTCTTCTGCAGGGCGTCGGGGGAGCCGAAGAAGTCCACCTGAACCGAGT
>METI01000015.1 GCA_001771285.1 candidate division NC10 bacterium RIFCSPLOWO2_12_FULL_66_18 | reverse complement strand
CGTCAAACCCCATTCCAAGAAGACCTTCACCCTGGCTGATGGTTCCCGCATAACTCGAGACGTGGGGGATCTTCTCTTCAGATTCGATGGCCAGCAGGGAGCCTCACCGGTGATCTTCGGGGAGAAAGGAGACAGCGCGCTCTTCGGGATCGTCTCACTCGAAGCCCTTGGCTTCATGCTCGACCCGATTCGCCGCGAACTCCGTCCCCTCCCTCTGGTCCTGGGAAATCACATAGGAAGCTATCACATAGGAAGCTGGAAAGCGACGGTGGGCGGCCGGGCGAGAAACCCGACCCGTCAGCCGGGGGAGTTACGCAGACTCAGCCCAGGGGAGGTCGTCGAAGACGGGTTCGTAGCTCAGATCCCGGAGGCCGGCACTGGCTGGGGCGGCGGAGCGGAGATGACGCTCTTGGGCGGGGCGCGTGGACCGTCCCCGGGGGACAGCAGGTCAGGTGGGACAGGATCCGGTAGATGACTCCCTCTTGGTCAATGACGGCGATGACCCGCTCGCCCGTGTAGAGGATCTTCCCCGCCGAGGGGTTGCCCACGATCCGATCCAGGACAATGGGCGGGTTGGCCAGATACCGGGCGACGTTCTCGCGGGAAACTGGTTCGGTGGGAATCTCCCGGCTCAGATGGGCGCCGAAGCCGGTATGGGGCCAGGCCAGGAGGTTCCCGTAACTCTGAATGCAGGCCACGGCCCCCAGCATGGCGCGCCGCGTGTCGGCTGCGATCTGAAGGAGGTCCTTGATGGTTTCATAGGCGGCGCAGGCGAGCTGGGCTAGCCGGCGGCGTCGCCGGAAGTAGGGCCGGAGCCGCCGCGGGAGCGAGAGGACCACTCGTGGCGACACTCCGGGCAGCGAACCCGCGAGAACCCCCAGTCCTAGACACCGCATGTGCGGAAGGCCTCAATGGCATGTCGAACGCTTCCGCGCACGGGCCCGTAGCCGGGGCGAAGCGGTCGTCATTCACCCGAAGGAATTCCTCGCAGATTCTCTCGTCTTTCGCTGCCGAATCTATGCGTCCGCCGATCCCGAGTTTCCTGAAACGCCTAAATCAGTCATCTCGCGGCTAGGCATTTCACGGCTATCCCTGGTCCGATGTCTAGCTTTTCCCCCTGCGAGTTTTTTTGTTGACAGCTGGGTGGGGTTTCTGAAATATTCTTTATGTGGAATGCATTCTCATTATATGAGAAATGAGGAATCGACGAGATGGCACAGTCGTTGGCGAAGGGCCTCAAGATTCTCTTCCTGTTCAACCGCAGTCGAGAGGTGATGACCGTCAAGAGCATCGCTGCTGGCATCAAGGTTCCATTGCCGACCGCCTACCGTTTTGTCAAGGTCCTCACCCAGTACGGGCTCCTTGACAAGGCCGAGCAGCCCGGGCATTACCAGCTGGGGCGGACGCTGCTGGAGTTTGCGGGCTGCATCCGCCAGCGATTGAACATCGCGACTGTGGCCAAGCCCCTGGTCGAGAAGCTCGCTCAGATGTCCGGTGAGACCGTTCAGCTCACCCTGCGCAACGGCGATCATGGGACCTGCATCCTGGTCGAGGAGAGCCACTCGACCCTCCGGGTGGCTCCCGAGATAGGCCGTGTCTTGCCCCTCCACGCCGGCGCCTCTGTGCAGGTGCTCCTGGCCTTCCTGACGGACGACGAACAGCGACGCATGCTCGACGCGCCGCTGAAGCGCTTCACTCCGCACACGCTCACCGATCCTGGCAAGCTGCTGCGCCGCCTTCGGACCATCACGCGGCAGGGGTATGCGGTGAGCCGGGGAGAAGCCTATCCGGGTGCGATGGGGATCGCGGCACCCATCCTCGACGCCGACGGCCGCGTGATCGCGAGCCTCGCCGTCTCCGGTCCCGCACAGCGGATGGCCCAGAAGCGAGCCGCCATTATCGAATCGACGACGGCGCTGGCGCGTGAGATGTCCCAGTTGATGGGGTGGAACGCCGATTCGCGATCCGGGCAACCGCACGAATGACGATGCGGTCGCATGGCAAAGGCACCATGAATCCGTGAGACAAGGAGGTCTGCGATGAGAAAGTGGGGAGGTCTGTTCGTGCTGGTGCTACTCGTCTCCGTCCTCTCGTTCTTCGCGCCATCGGCTGCCGTCTCGCAAGAGAAGCCGACCATCCTCCGGCTCGCACACGTCGTCCCGGCCACCTCCACCAAGAACCTGGCCAACTTGAAGTTCTCGGAGCTGGTGCAGAATCGCACCAAGAGCCAGGTGCAAGTCCACGTGTTCCCGGGCTCCCAGCTCGGGAACGAGATGGATCTGGCGCAAGGCGCGCAGATGGGGACCCTCGATCTCTTCTGGGGTGATGTGGCCGTCTACGCGTCCCTTGTCAAGGAGTTCAACGTCTTCAACGCCCCGCTCGTCTTCAAGGACGCCAACCACTGGGGCGCGGTGGTCAAGGGGCCGATCTTCGACGGGCTGGCGGAACAGCTCCTGAAGAAGGCTGGCCTGCGAGTCCTTGCGCGGCACTGGATGGGCGAGCGCTACGTGCTCACCCGGAGCAAGCCGGTCACCACGCCGGATGACCTGAAGGGGCTGAAGATCCGGGTGCCCGACATCCCGATGTACACCGCGAGCTTCAAGACCTTGGGCGCCATCCCGACCCCGATCAACTACAGCGAGGTCTACCTCTCGCTCCAGCAGGGCGTGGTAGACGGCATGGAGAATCCGGTCGGGCTGATCCGCGCCATGAAGTTCTACGAGGTGGCGAAGTACCTGACCCTCGTTCCCTGGAACAACGCCGTGAACGTGCTGGTGATCAACGAGGCCGCGTTCAAGCGGCTCAAGCCGGAGTACCAGAAGATTCTGCTGGAGGCGGGCAAGGAGAGCGAGCCGTACCTCGAGGACCTCATGACCAAGGAGCAGGATGAGTCCCTGAAGCTCTTCGAGTCGAAAGGCGTGAAACTCATCCGGCCGAAGGACATCAGCCCGTGGCTCGCCGCCGTGAAGGACTTCCCGAAACGCTACGGCGACATGTGGGGCCGGGCCGAGCTCTACACCGAGATCCAGAACTACAAGTACTGAGGGACTCCCACGGGACGCCGGGGCGGGGATCCTGCGAAGGGCCGCGCCCCGGCGCGTCCTTCCAATCTGGCAGGCAGCTCCGCGGGAGAGAGTCGCGACATGGTGAGACGGCTCAGCACGTTCGTCAGTCACACAATGGTCGTCGCGTTCATTTTGATGCTCCTGGCCTCCTCGCTCCAGATCGTCACGCGGTACGTGTTCCGAGCGCCGCTCCTGGGCTCCGAGGAGCTGGCCCGCCTCTTCGGCGTCTGGCTCTACTTCCTGGGCGCGAGCTGCGCCATCCTGACCCGCGAGCACATCACCATCGACATCGTCTATCTGGCAGTCCGGCCAGCCGCGCAACGCCTCTTCCGGCTGTTGACGGACGCATTGCTGATCGTCTTCAACGCCATACTCCTGGTCGAGGGAACCAAGTACGCGCTGTTCTCCCACAACTTCGAGAGCGCGTCCTTCCGGTTCCCGATGAGCCTGTTCGCGGCCGCCCTCCCCGTGAGCGCCGCCTGTATCCTGGTCTTCCTGGCCTACTCGATGTGGCAGGAACTTCGAGGGGCGTCCGCCCCGGGGGCGAGGTGACCCAATGCTGACGCTGTGCCTCGTCCTCCTCGTGGTGATGATCGTGATCGGCGCACCCATCGCCTACGTGATCGGCCTGCCCGTCACGCTGATCATCCTGTTCACGACCCAGGTGCCCCTGAAGATCGTGCCGCAGATGATGACCGCCGCCGTCAACTCCTTCCCGCTCATGGCCATCCCGTTCTTCCTCCTGGCCGGCAACCTCATGAACATCAGCGGGGTCAGCCACCGCATCTTCGCCTTCGCGGAGACCCTGGTGGGCCACATCCCCGGCGGCCTGGGACACGTCAGCGTGGTGGCGAGCATGATCTTCGCGGGGATGACTGGCTCCGCGGTGGCGGAGGCGGGCGGGCTGGGTGTGGTCGAGCTGGAGGCGATGAAGAAGCGGGGCTACGATGTGGATTTCAGCGCCGGGATCGTGGTCTCCGCCGCGACCATCGGGCCGATCATCCCGCCAAGCGTGATCTTCGTCCTGTACGGGGTCCTGGCCGAGGTCTCGATCGGGGCGCTCTTCCTGGCCGGCTTCATCCCGGGCATCCTGATGGGGCTCGCCCTCATGGTTCGGGTCTATCTCATCTCGCGGAGGAAGCATTACCCGGTGACGCCGCGCGCGAGCGCCGCCGAGGTGTGGCGGGCCTTCAAGGGGTCCTTCTTCGCGCTGCTGATGCCGGTCATCATCATCGGCGGGATGCTGGGCGGCGTGTTCACCCCGACGGAAGCAGCGGTGGTCGCGGCGCTGTACGCGATCGCGCTCGGCATGTGTGTGTACCGGGAGCTCACGTTCGCCGATGTGTGGCGCACGCTCCGGGTCACGGGGCTGCAGACGGCCAGCGTGATGATCATCACCGCCACGGCGGTGGTGCTGGGGTGGGTCCTCACCCGATCGCAGTTCTCCCAGGCACTCACGGACTATGTGCTCAGCGTCACCCGGAGTCCCCAGCTCATCCTCCTGCTCCTGAACGTGTTTCTGCTGATCAGCGGGTGCTTCATCGAGGTGATCGCTGCCCTCATCATCTACACCCCGGTATTTGCGCCGCTCCTCAAGGCCGTCGGGATCGACCCGGTGCACTTCGGGGTGGTGATGACCCTCAACCTGATGATCGGACTCCTGACGCCGCCCTTCGGCATGGGCCTGTTCGTGGTCCAGAAGATCGCCCAGATCTCCTTTGAGGAGATGGTCCGAGCGGCGCTTCCTTTCATTATGCCGCTGATCATCGTGCTCGGCCTGATCACCTACGTGCCCGGGTTCACCCTCTGGCTTCCCCGGATGGTCCTCGGCACGGGGTAGGCGGCTGCTGCAATGCGGCGTTGGTGGCTGCAGATCGGTGACGTGCAACGTTCACGGTGGAACGTGCAGCGTGATAGCGGGGCGCTTTCCATCTGAGGAGGAGCGGAAACATGCTGACGGGCGGCAATGATGAAGAGCAGCGCAAGCAGCTTACGGAAGAATGGCCTCCTTCGCTCCTAATCCAGGGCGGACAGGTGTTTGATCCGGAAGGCGGATGTTTCGCCCGTCTGGACGTCCTGGTTTCCGGTGGGAAAGTGGCCAGGATCGCGCCGGCCATCGAGGCCCCGGCGGGCGCGCAGGCACTCGACGCGACTGGACTCTTCGTCACCCCCGGCCTGGTGGACGGTCACGTCCACGCGTTCCGCTGGGCCCACCTGATCAGCCTGGACGTGGATCCCCTCTCGAGCCGCAGCGGGGTCACGACCTTCGTGGACGGCGGCTCGTCCGGTTCGCTCCAGTTCATGGCCTTCCGGAAGTTCGTGATGGAGCGGGTCCGCTCACACCTCTACGCCCTGCTTAACGTGTCGGCGATCGGGCAGATGATGGACGGCCTCAAGGGCGTGGACGCCTGGGAGGGCGAGGACCTCCGCTTTCTCCATCTCGACTCTGCTGCGGAGATCGTGGAGGCGAATCGCGACGTGATAGTCGGCATCAAGGTCCGGATCAACACCGGGCTGCCGTCCCTCGCGCCGATGGCGGCGGCGCGCGAGCTGGCCGACATGGTGCGCCTGCCGGTGGTAGTCCACCTCTCTCCAGCGCCCCCGCCGTTCCGGGATCTGCTGCCGTATCTCCGAGCGGGAGACGTCGTGACGCACATGTACCATCCGGGCCCAGGCTGCCTGGTGGACAGCGAAGGAAAGGTGGAGCCCGAGTACGTCGAGGCGCGACAGCGGGGCATCCTCTTCGACACGGGCACGGCACGCTTCCACACCAGCTTCCCGGTGGCGCAGGCGGCCATCCAGCAGGGATTCCTGCCCGACACGATCTCGACCGATCTGACCCTGACCAACTACCGGCACTTCACCATCGACATGCCGACAACCCTCACGAAGTTCATGGCGTTCGGTCTCAGCCTGGAGCAGGTGCTGCGGCTGACGACGATCGCGCCCGCGAGGATGCTGCCCGCAGATCGAGGGCACGGCCGCCTCGCCGTGGATCTGCCCGCGGACATCGCGCTCTTCGCACTCGAGTCAGGAGAGTTCACCTACGAGGGCTACTTTGGCGACCAGCTGCATGCCACGCAGCGCCTGGTCTCCCGCGGCACGTTGCGGGAAGGACGCCTCCTCACCCCTGAAGCGCAGGAGCCCATGCCGTTCAGTTTCATGCGATAGCGCCCGATTCCGCATTCCGCAATCGCATCACCGGATGCTCCTCATCAGGGATGTTGGCACCTAAAGGACGTTGGGCTTGGCCTGGCCTGGCCATGCCCCGCCAAACCGGCGACGCGGGGGCCTTCAATCGCCGGCAGAAGATCATGCGCACCACATGGAGTCCGGTGCGCCGGCACCCCAACTGGGCGCACTGCGGTGCTCGCTGTTGTCCCGAGTCGGCCCGCTCGCGTTGGTCCCTCTGCCAACTTCGACCACCAATCAACTCCAGAAGGAACCTCCCTGCACGGATCGGCACGAGGCGGACTCCCAGGTCGCGGGTCCGACCAGACGTGCTCGTGCCGGTCTATCGTCGCGTGGGGTGCGAGTTTCCTGAACCCGCTACTCTTAGAAGCATCGCAGCTAAGTTAATTTACCCCGGTCGCTGCCCCCAGGGTGCCCCGAGCAGGCGGGCAGCGCGGTGGGGGGGTACCCGCCCAACGGGCGGGTCAGGTCCGGCACGGACCTCCGCCAGACGGTGGGGCGACCCCGGGTACCCGCCCGCAAGGGTGGGTGCAGCCCGCCCCACCCCAGCCCGCGAGGGCTGAGGTACCGTCGCGGCCTCGCTGTCCGAGGGGGCCCTGGGGGCAGAAGACCGGGATAAATCACCAATGGGTTTAAGGAGTTAGCAAATTAACTTAGCGGCTATGGATCTGAGTCCCATAGGTTCGCGGGGCCTGTGGTGAGATGGTTCTGGGGCAGTGGAACTTCAGTCATGGGGCTTCGGGCTGAATCCCCTCCAAACGAGCGAAATGCCTCCGGTCGAACGTGAAGACCGTGGTACACCCCTGGGATCGGGCGACTGCCGCAATCCAGGCGTCGGTAAAGTCCACCCCTGAGTCGCGAAACGCGGTGACTGCCTCTGCCAATACCGGGCGCTCCGGAATCGTGAGACCCGGGGTGGCGAGCACCGCCTCCAGAAGTTCGGCAATCTCTGCTCGCGCCAGCCGAAAGGTGCTTTCAAGAACCCATGCCAATTCTGCCAGGACGATGGGAGGGACCAGCAGGTTCAGCTCGCCCTGGGCTGCCCGGGTCAGCAGGCCTCGGACCCTTGCCGCCTTCGCCGGGTCATCGCCGGTCAGGTGTCGGATCAGAACGCTCGTATCCAGGGTCGCGCGAGCGACTTCAGCCACGGCCCATCACCCGGCGAGCGACATGGGCCTTGGCAGCACGCCGCATAGCCTCAACGTCACCCCCTTTTGGCCCTCGGCCCTTAAGGACGCCTGCCAATCCGTCCAGCGTGCGTGCCGGCCGGAGCACAACCTGATCTCCGTCCACTTCGAAGACCAATACCGATCCCGTCCCAACCTTCAAGTGTTCCCGCACACTCCGGGGGATGGTCACCTGCCCCTTCGATGTGATTTTCGCTGTGGCAGTCATCGGGGTTCTCCTTACTGGAAACGAGTGTCCTTACGTGTAGAAATTGTAAGGCAGGCATCCCTCGGAGTCAATGAGAAATGGGCATTGCACGCTGGCGAAGAATTCTGCGCGATGCAGCGCATAGAAACAGCACGGCCGCGCCGAATGGGACATCAGCGCGGCCGTGTGTGTTCCGACCTTTATTTATGGGAAGTTATGTTACTTACCTGCAATACTTCTTGAACCGGTCGTTGATCCGGCCCCAGTGCAGGCCGGCCAGGCAGTTGTCAATGTACTTGGCGCGGGCCGGGCCATCCTTGTGGTAGTAGGCGTGCTCGAAGACATCGCAGGCCACCAGGGGAATGCCGCCCCAGATGGCCCCGTAGTGGTGCTCGTCCACTAGCACGTTGAGCAGCCGCTGCGATCCCAGAACATCGTACACCAGCAGGCCCCATCCACTCAGCTTGGCCGAGATGCTCGCCGCCTTGAAGTCGGCCTTCCAGGCATCGAAGGACCCGAAATCGCGCTCGATGGCCTGGTACACCTCCCCGCCCTTCTTCCCATCCCCGTCACCGCCCAGGACCTCCCAGTACACGTCGTGCAGCAGCGTCCCGGCGTGGTTCCAGGTGAACCGCCGCTTCAGCTCGCCGATGGTGCTGTAGTTCCCGTTGGCCGCCGCCCGGTCCGCCGTCTCCAACCCCTTCTCGATGTTGTTGAGGGCGGTCACGTACCCCTTATGATGCGTGTTGTAGTGCCAGTCCGTGGTTTCCGGGCTGACGACGTTGGCCAGAAGCTTCTTCGCCTCCTCGTCGGAATACGGCCGAGGCTTCAGTTTCCACTCGTACGCCATGTCCGATACCTCCCCTCTCAGAATTTTCCGTGTAGTGAGTTGCGGTTACGGGCGCGATCCGGCCGCCTGCGCGACCGGCTCGTAGTGTTGCCCCATCCCCAGGCCGGTGCCCGGCTGCAGGAGCTCCGGCCGCTGCTTGGCCGCCTCGCGGAGCGGAAGCAACAGCCGCTGCTTGTCGTAAATGAAATCGTCCCGGCGGTATGACGCCAGCTCGAACTCCTTGCCCATGAAGATGGCGTCCTCGGGACAGGCCTCTTCACAGAAGCCGCAGAAGATGCACCGCAGCATGTGGATCTTATACACCTTGGCGTAGCGCTCCCCGTGGGACACCCGGTGCTCGTCGGTGTTCTCGGCCGCCTCGATGTAGATGGCGTCGGCCGGGCAGGCCACCGCGCACAGTTCGCACCCTACGCAGCGTTCCAGCCCATCCTCGTCTTTGACCAGAAACTGGCGGCCCCGGTAGCGCGGCGCCAGGGGCAGCCGCTGCTCGGGGTAGGACACCGTGACCGGCTTGCGGAAGATGTGCTTGAAGGTTGTGGCCAATCCCTTGGCCAGTTCGCTGAACATGAGCACTCCGATCTCGGAAAATTGGCGAACGGGTGGTCCGGAACCAGGCCAACCCCCCAGCCCGCCGCGCCCGCGACGCCGGGTCAGGCGAGCTGCTTCACCGCGGCCGTGACCTCGGCGTAATTCGGCTCGACCTTGGGCTCGGGCGCCACCCACTTGTAGCGGATGATCCCGGCGGCGTCAATCACGAAGACGGCCCGCTTCGCCACGGTGAAGCCCTTCACGCCGGCCAGGTCGTTGAAGACGACGTCGTACTGCTTGATCACGTCACGGGTGAGGTCCGAGAGGAGCGGGAAATTGAGCCCGTTCTTCGCCGCAAACTCCTTGTTGGCGAAGGGGGAATCCACGCTCACCCCCAGGACAGCCGTCTTGGCGCTGGTGAAGTCGTTGAGGGCGTCCCGGAACGTGCACATCTCTTTCTGGCAGACCCCGGTGAAGGCCGCGGGATAAAATGCCAGGACCACGTTCTTGCCGGCGAAATCCGCCGGGCTCACCGCCTTCAGGTTCGTATCCACCAGAGTGAATTGGGGTGCCTTCTGTCCCAGCTCTGCTGCCATGGCTGCACACCTCCGTGCGGTTGAAGGTTATCTGGTTCGAGGTTCGACGTTCAAGGTTCGAGGTTCAAAGTTCGAGGTTCAAAGTCTGGGACCTCCTCGGCTCTAGGCTCTCGGCTCTCCGTCCGGCATCCCGTGGAGCGACCAATCCACGAGTTCCACGGGGTGAACGGTCCGGACGGGCAGCTTGGCCTGGCGCAAGCCGAGGCCGATCTGAAGCAGGCAACCGACGTTGCCGATGGCCACGACGCTCGCCCCCGTTTCCCGGATGCGGTCGATCTTGCGTTGCAGGAGCCGGCCTGCCATCTCGGTCTGCAACAGGTTGTACACGCCCGCGCTCCCGCAGCACAGATCCGATTCAGGAAGCTCCACCAACTGGAGATCCGGAATCCGCTGGAGGATGAGCCGCGGTTCCTTGCGGATCCGCTGGGCGTGGGCCAGGTGGCAGGCCTCGTGATAGGTCACGGTCACGGGGACGGGTTTCAGTTCCTGCCGCCATGACACGCCGGCCAGAATCTGGGAGATATCCCGGACTCGGGCTCTGAAGGCCTCCGCCCGGGACCGCCATTCGGCGTCGTCGCGAAGGAGGTGGCCGTACTCCTTCATGGCGGCCCCGCACCCCGCCGCGTTGACCGCCACCAGATCCACCTGGGCTCGCTCAAAGGCCTGGATGGTCCGTCGGGCCAGGGCGCGGCCCGTCTCCAGGTCCCCGCTGTGCAGGTGCAACGCGCCACAGCAGCCCTGCCCCTGCGGCGAGACCACTTCGTAGCCTGCTGCCGCCAGGACTCGCGCCGTGGCGCGATTGAGGTCCGGGAGGACGAAGCGCTGGACACAGCCCGTCAGGAACCCAACCCGGCCGAGGCGCTGCCCCACCGCGGGCGTGACCCCTGGAAGAGGTCTTCGGGCGGCGGCCGATGGCACCTCTGGCAGCAGTGCCTCCATCTGGGCCAGCCGCGGCGAAAGCAGGGCGAGCAGGCCGGTGTTTCGAACGACGCCGGAGAGGCCCAGGCGCTGATACCAGGAGAGCGCGACCAAGAGCCACGCCAGGCGTTCGGGGTGCGGAAACAGGGAAAGGATCACTCGCCGCAGCCGCCGATCCCCCGCCGGACGCTCGTACCGTCGCTCGATCTGCGTCCGTGCTGCCTCCAGCAGGTAGCCGTAGGGGACGCCGGAGGGACAGGCCGTCTGGCAGGCGAGACAGCCCAGGCATTGATCCAGATGCTTCACGAAGTCGGCGCTGATCCCCGCCTGCCCTTCATCCACGGCCCGCATCAGGTGGATCCGACCCCGCGGAGACGCCATCTCGAGGCCGGTCGTGAGATAGGTCGGGCAACTGGGCAGGCACAACCCGCAGTGGACGCAGTCCAGGATCCCCTCGCGGTCGGGACGATCCACGGCGTCGAAGGCCGGCGCGAGGGGCCGACCGCTCTCTGCCGATCGCGTCGCTACTGCCGTGGGCACGGGAACCTCATGTCAATTGAAAACCGACAACTGACAACCGACAATTTAAATTGTCAGTTTTCCGTTGTCCGTTTGAGAGTTGGGTTAGCCCGAATAATTCACGAACGGACTCGTGCATCCTCCGGATCAAATGACCAATGACCAATTTCCAATGACCAATGATGGTGGGCGCGCACAGCGCGCCGTCACGGAGCATGACGGAAATACCATCCGCAGTTGGTCATTCGTCATTGGGATTTGGTCATTCCCGCGATTATTCGCGAACGTGTTCGCGAATAATCCGGGCTAGATCCCACCCACGAACCGTCCGGGGTTCAGGATTCCCTTGGCATCGAAGGCGGCCTTCAGCCGTTGCATGACGCCCACGCCATCGAGTGGCGGCCCCCACACGTCCACCTGGGCGCGGACCGGTGCGGGGGCGTCCAGCACCACCAGAAATCCCCCCAGGGCAGCCAGGACCTCGCGCGAGGCCGCCAGGCTGCGGGCGAGTGCCTCGGGCGTCTCCGCCCGAAACGTTCCCCGCACGATGCCATGGGCCACGCTGGCCGCCATGGCTGTGTCCGCCCATTCACTGCTTGCCTCGTGAATCGCCCGCATGCCCCGCGCGCAATCTGAGGGGAGGACGCCGCCCCGCCAGATGGCGCCGTGGCCCTTCCCGTTTCGCTCCGCGTTGAGCCAGGGGAAGTCGCTGAGGCCTGCCCAGGTCCGGGGGGCCGCCGGATCCTCGGTCGTGACGCTCCCGAACTCTCCTGCCATCCGCGCCAGGTCGTTCGCCTGGGCCCGGATCGCCTCCGGCACGCCTGCAATGGAGACGAACAATGCCGGGCCCTGTGCCGGGCTTCCACATGCCCGTCCGGCCGGGCCATCCAACAGCTCGACTCGACTGGGCGCCAGATGCGATCCCAGGATCCGGATGGCCAGCGCGTGGGCTGCCTCCAGTTCCGGCGTGGAGAGCCACCATGCCTGCTCCGCCGGCGGCCGGGGATACACCCGGAACGTCGCCTCCAGGATCACCCCGAGCGTCCCGTGGGAGCCGAGGTAGAGTTTCGTTATGTCGTAGCCGGTCACGTTCTTGACGACCTTGGCGCCCCCCTTCGTGATGGTCCCATCAGCGTGCGCTACCCGGATCCCCAGGACCAAGTCCCGCGCCGTGCCGTAGCGGCAGCGCAGGGGTCCGCTCAGGTTGCCCCCCAAGATCCCCCCGAGGGTGGCCTGGCTGGCCAATGGAGGATCGAGGGGCAGGAACTGCCTGCCCGATTCCAGGTGCCGCTGGAGGTCGGCCAGCCGGATCCCGGCCTGCGCCGTTGCCGTCATGTCAGCAGGCTCGTACTCGAGCACCCGGTTCAGCCGGCGGAGGTTTAGGGCCAGGTCATACCGGGATGGCGGGTAGCCTAGCGACTGGTGCCCCCCGCTCCCCCAGGGAACCACGGCCAGGCCTTCCTCCCAGGCCAGGCGCAAGAGGCGGGAGACCTCCGATTCGTCTCGCGGGAACACGACCGCGTGCGGGGTCGCCGGCCCGAGGCGGTACTCGGCCAGTGCGGGTCCAGTGAAGACGCCGTCGGCCCCGACGATCGCGTGCAGGCCATCCGTGAGGCTGGTGGCAACGGGCATCGTTTCTCCGGACGTCTGGTGGAAGCCTGACTCCCCTACCGGTCCGAAACTGCGGTCATTGCCGGAGACTGGAGATTCCGATCGCCGTGTCCCTCCGGGCGATCAGCTGGGAAGATCTTGCCGGGATTGCAGAGGCCCGCGGGATCGAAGACCGCTCGGACCCTCAGCATGGCCGCGAGGTCCGCGGGGCTGTACATGAGCGGGAGGTAGTCGCGCTTCTCATGGCCGATGCCGTGCTCTCCGCTCACGCTTCCCCCGGCCTCGATGCAGCGTTTCATGATCTCCGACCCTGCCGCGATGGCCCGGTCCAGATCGCCAGGGGTGGTGAGGTCGAAGCAGATCAGCGGGTGTATGTTGCCGTCTCCCGCGTGAAACACATTGGCGATGATCAGCCCGTAGCGGCCCCCGATCTCCCCGATTTCCCGCAGGATCTTGGGCAGCTTGCTCCGCGGGACCACGGCGTCCTGCAGGTAATAGTGGTGGGTGATGCGGCCGACCGACCCGGCCGCTTCCTTCCGCCCCTTCCACAGCAGGGCCCGTTCCTCGTCCGTCCTGGCCACGCGCAGCTCGATACAGCCGTGCTCGCGGCACGTCGCCTCGACGCCGACGGCCTCCGCTTCGATCTCCGCCCGTGGGCCGTCCAGCTCGATGAGCAGCACCGCCCCGGCATCCAGCGGGTAGCCGGCCTTGACGTTCGCCTCCACCGCCTTGATGATCTCCCGGTCCAGCATCTCCATGGCCACGGGGATGATGCCGCGCGCGATGATCCCCGAGACCGCGTTGCTGGCCTCTTCGATGGTCCGGAAGACCGCGAGCAGGGTTTTCACCGCCTCCGGCTGCGGCAGGAGCCGGACCGTCACCTCGGTGCAGATCCCGAGGGTCCCCTCGGAGCCGACGAACACCCCCAGGAGATCGTAGCCCGGCCTGTCCTGGATCTTCCCGCCAAGCTGGCGTACCTCGCCGTCCGGCAGGACGACTGTGGCGCCGAGGACGTGGTTCGTGGTCACCCCGTATTTCAGGCAGTGCGGGCCGCCGGCGTTCTCCGCCACGTTGCCGCCGATGCTGCAGGCCTGCTGGCTGGCCGGATCGGGCGCGTAAAACAGCCCGTGGCGTTTCACCGCGTTGGTCAGCCACAGGTTGATGAAGCCGGCCTCCACGGTCGCCAGCCGGCTGGGCACGTCGATGTCCAGGATGCGGTTCATCCGGGTCAGGACGATCATGACACCGCCGGCGTCGGGCGTGGCGCCCCCGGAGAGGCCCGTGCCGGCGCCGCGGGGCAGGAAGGGCACCCCGGCCTCCCGGCAGAGGCGCACGACGTCGGCGACTTGCTGGGTGGAGGTGGGAAGGACCACCAGGTCCGGCATGACCCGGTGATAGAAGGTGAGCGCGTCGCACTCATAGACCCGGAGCTCGTCCGGAGCGGAAATCACCCCTTCGGGTCCGACGATCCGCTCGCAGCTCCGGATCAGGTGGGTCCGGGTCTCGGGCGCCAGGCCGCTTCCATTCATGCGGAACCCCGAGCCAATCCAAAACGGACAACGGACAACCGACCGCCGCGATTTGAGATTTGTGATTATGGATTGTGGATTGAAAAGGAAATCACCAATCGACAATCGTCCATCAAAAATCGACTGTCAGTTGTCGGTTTTCAATTGAAGGTGCGGTCCGGGCGTCACTCGACGATCCAGGTCTCTCCCCGGTTGAACAGGGCGTTGACGTCCCCCGGTCCCAGCTTCTGCCGCGCGGCCTCCAACTGCTTGCCCATGGCCTCCTCGTAGGCCAGGCGGGCGGTCGCGTGGAAGACGCCGATGGGGGTCGGGTGCTCCAGGTGGGCCAGCATGTACGCCAGGGGCCGGTTCGTCTCGTCGTGGACCAGGATATCCTCCTCCGAGGCACCATTCCCCAAAGTCACCACCTGGAGGCGGCGGTCACTTCCCAGCGTGATTCCCTTGTCCCGGTTCTTGCCGAAGATGAGGGGCCTCCCGTGCTCCAGAAGCAGGACCGTGTCCGCCTTGGTCGCCTTGTCGCTGAGCGAGTCCCAGACACCGTCGTTGAATATGTTGCAGTTCTGCAGGATCTCGATGAAGGCGCTGCCCTGGTGCTCGTAGGCGCGCCGCAAGATGTCCTGGAGGTGCTTCGCCTCGACGTCGACGCTGCGTGCGACGAAGGTGGCGTCCACCCCCATGGCCACGGCGATGGGATTGAAGGGATAATCCACGGACCCGAGGGGGGTGGATTTCGTCACCTTCCCCAGCTCCGAGGTGGGCGAGTACTGGCCCTTGGTCAAACCGTAGATCCGGTTGTTGAACAGCAGGATCTTCAGCCCGACGTTCCGCCGCAGCGCGTGGATCAGGTGGTTGCCGCCGATGCTCAACCCGTCCCCGTCTCCGGTCACCACCCACACCGAGAGATCCGGCCGGGAGATCTTCAGCCCGGTGGCGACGGCCGGCGCCCGGCCGTGGATCGTGTGGAAGCCGTAGGTGTTCATGTAGTAGGGGAACCGGCTGGAGCACCCGATGCCGGAGATGAAGACGAACTTCTCGCGGGGAAGGCCCAGCTCGGGCATCACCTTCTGGACCTGGGCCAGAATGGAATAATCCCCGCAGCCCGGGCACCAGCGGACATCCTGGTCCGAGACGAAGTCCTTCCGCGTCAGTTTGGGTGCCGCCGTGGCTACTGCCGCATCGCTCATGCTAGCCCTCCAATAGCCTGAGGATCTTGGCCGCGATCTCCGAGACCTTGAACGGTTGGCCCTGGATTTTATTCATCCCCACGGCGTCCACCAGGTATGTCGCCCGGAGGATCGTGAGGAGCTGGCCCATGTTCATCTCCGGCACGAGGATCGTCTTGAAGCGTCGCAGGATCCCGCCCAGGTCTGGCGGCAGGGGATTCAGGTAGCGCAGGTGCACCTGGGACACCGTCTTCCCGCGCGCCCGCACCTCGTCCACGCCGGCGGAGATGGAGCCGTACGTGCTTCCCCACCCCACCACCACAAGGTCGCCCGCCTGGTCCCCGCGGATCGTCGTGGGCGGGATGTCCTGGGCCACTGCCGCCACCTTGCGGGCCCGCGCCCGCGTCATCAACTCGTGGTTGGCCGGCGAATAGCTGATGTTGCCCGTGACGTCTTCTTTCTCGATGCCGCCGATCCGGTGTTCCAGCCCGGGGGTGCCAGGCTTCACCCAGGGGCGCGCCAGGGTCTCGGGGTCCCGGAGGTACGGGAAGAACCCCTCGGCCTCCGTTCGGAACTGGACCGGGATCGGCGGGAGGTTCTCGAACTTCGGAATCAGCCAGGGCTCCGCCCCGTTGGCCAGGTAGCCGTCGGAGAGAAGGATCACGGGGGTCATGTACTTGATGGCAATCCGGACGGCCTCGTAGGCCATGTTGAAACAATCGCCGGGGGTCGCCGCCGCCAGGACGGGCAGCGACGAGTCGCTGTTCCGGCCGAAGATGGCCTGGTACAGATCGGCTTGCTCCGTCTTGGTCGGCAGGCCGGTGCTGGGCCCGCCCCGCTGGATATTGCAGATGACCAGGGGGAGCTCGACCATCACGGCCAGATTGATCGCCTCCTGCTTCAGGGCGATCCCGGGTCCGCTGCTGGTCGTCACTCCGATGCCTCCACCGAAGGAAGCCCCCAGGGCCGAGCAGACACCGGCGATCTCGTCCTCGGCCTGGAAGGTGTACACCCCGAAGTTCTTGTACTGTGCCAACTCGTGCAGGATGTCGGTCGCCGGGGTGATGGGGTAGCTCCCCAGGAACAGGGGGAGCCCGGCCTTGTTGGCCGCCGCCAGCAACCCCAGGGCCAGGGCGGTGTTCCCGGTGACATTCCGGTACTTCCCCGGGGCGATCCGGGCGGGCTTCACCTCGTACTGGACCGCGAACAGCTCCGTGGTCTCGCCGAAGTGATACCCTGTCTTCAGCACCAGGGAGTTCGCCTCCACCAGTTCTGGAGTCTTCTTGAACTTGTCCTGGATCCAGTTCAGGGTCGGCTCGATCGGGCGGCTGTACACCCAGGAACATAGCCCCAGGGCGAAGAAGTTCTTGCACCGGCTGGCCACCTTGTTGGAGAGCTTCAGATCCTCCAGGGCCTTCAGCGTCATCCCGGTCATGTCCACCACGATGATCTGGTACTTCGCCAGCGAGCCGTCCTCGAGGGGATTCGTGGCGTAGCCGGCCTTCTTCAGATTGCCCGCGTCGAATCCGTCCTGATCGGCCAGCAGGATGCCGCCCGGCATCAGGTCGCCGATGTTCACCTTCAGGGCCGCCGGGTTCATCGCCACCAGCACGTCGGGGTTGTCTCCGGGGGTATAGACCTCCAGGCTGCTGAAGTTGAGCTGGAAGCCGCTCACCCCCGCCAGGGTGCCCGCGGGCGCCCGGATCTCCGCCGGGAAGTCCGGCAGGGTCCCGATGTCGTTGCCCGCCAGGGCCGACTCGGTGGTGAACTGCATGCCGGTCAACTGCATCCCGTCGCCCGAGTCCCCGGCAAACCGGATGACCACGCTCTCGCGCTGCTCGCGTCGCTTGGTGGGTGCCGTGCCCACTGTCTGCGTCTCGACTGTCATCGGTTCCATGCGCTCCTCTTCAGAAAGTTGTCCGCTCCCACGGAAGGTGGATGAGGTCCTTGCGGGTGTGCCGCTCGGTCTTGATCTTTTCTTGCAGGAGCATGATCCCGTGGATGAGCTGCTCCGGCCGCGGCGGGCAGCCGGGGACGTACACGTCCACCGGGACCACCTGGTCCACCCCCTGGACGATCGTGTAGGTGTTGAAGACCCCTCCACAGGAGGCACAGGCCCCCATGGCGATCACCCACTTGGGATCGGGCATCTGATCGTAGATCTTGCGCAGGACCGGCGCCATCTTCCGGCTCACCCGCCCCGCCACGATCATCAGGTCCGCCTGGCGCGGCGAGGCACGGAAGACCTCGGCCCCGAAGCGGGCCAGGTCGAATCGGGAGGCACCCGTGGCCATCATCTCGATGGCGCAGCAGGCGAGCCCGAAGGTCGCCGGCCAGAGCGAGGACCGCCGAGCCCAGTTCACCATCTTGTCCAGCGAGGTGAGCAGGATGCCGCGCTCGACCTCGGCGGCCTCCGCCGCGGTGATCTCCGGCGCGGTCGCCAGCTCTGTGCTCATCGCCTGCCCCCTTTCAGAGGGATGATCCAACGCCGATAGTCCTCTCCTGCCAGAAACATCCGGAGGGCGATGCCGCCCTCGCCCGTTCGCCACCTGTTGCGTCCAGCAGCCTGGCCCGTCCGCGGCGCCCACGATCTCCGGGGCGGGTTCCAGGTGGGCAGACTGGACGGGCCACTGCCTGTCCAGCACACCCTCTTCGAGCCAGCAGACGAAGGGCGCGCGTTCGTCGTCGCCCTACGCCGTGAAGCTGGACCCGCAGCCGCAGCTGCCCTTGGCGTTGGGGTTCTTCAGGGTGAAGCCGGCCCCGGTGAGCCCGTCCATGTAATCGATCTCGGTCCCGCTCAGGTAGAGGAAGGACTTCGGGTCCACCAGGACCGTCACCCCGTCCTGCTCGATGATCTGGTCGTCAGGCTTGGGGGCGTCGAAGGCCAGCTGGTACTGGAAGCCGGAGCAGCCGCCCCCCACCACCCGGATGCGAAGTCCCGCGTCTGCGGGGGCGGTCTGGGCAGCCTTGATTCCCTTGATCTTCTCGGCGGCCAGGGATGTCACGGTGATCATGTCTGCTCTCCTCCTAATCGTCCTGTCGTGTTGTCGTGAGTCAAAGGCGTCCCTGCCAGATCCTGTCGGGGCCCGGACACTCTGCGGGTTCACGCGTTCCTGTCGCGACGCCCGGGAATGCTGGCCTCGTCGTCACGCCGCCTCGATGACCGCCTGCATGTGCAGGGGGATCTCGGCGCGCGACGTGATCACCGGGCAGCGAGGGCACACCTCGGGGCCCGGCTCGAGCGAGCATTCGGCGCAACAGCGCAGGATCTCGATCGTCTCCCGCAGGGAATCCTGCACTGCCCGATACTGCACGATGCGTTTTTCCACCTCGCACAGTTGCTGCTGAAGCAATCGGGTGATGCCCGGGGTAATGTCCGAGGCCACCCGCCCCCGCCGCCGCTGATCGAAGAACGCCTTGACCTGCGCCAGGGGCGTATCCACGAGCTGGAGGTTCTTGATCAGACGGAGCTTCCGGAGCTCGTCCTCCTCGTAGAGGCGGAACCCCCCCTTGGTCCGGGTGGCAGGGGCGATCAGCCCGAGCTGCTCGTAGTACCGGATCGTGCGCATCGTCGTCCCGGCCTTCCGGGCAAGGTCGCCAATGCGCATGAGCCGCCCGGTGTTTCCCTCGCGCTTTCCCTCTGCCATCTGGCGGTCCACCCACATCCCTTCGGCACGAATACGCGAGTCAAGCCATCCACAATATACCAAACCCTCACGTTCACGTCAATGTGTTTCCCAGGGGGAGGCGAGGAAAATCCACCGCATAAACTCGGCTTCAGGATCGTGCGAAAGCTCAGTCCCGCAAGAGGATATTCCCCATCGCGATGGCCAGGACCAGACCGATGGTCCATATCCAGGGAAACCCGGTGCCAGAGTACCAGGAAATGATCGGATAGGCGGGGGCCGAAATGGGAAGCAAGGCCATGCCAAACGCCAATCCCACCACGCCCCACAGTCTGCCATAGGCAGACAGCATCGTCCCGAAGAGGCCCAAGAGCATCGCGATCCACAGGGTGCCGAAGCACACGCCGTACAGGCTTGGCCCCTGGTACGCTTTGGTCACGGATGCCCCTTCCTACTTCAGGATCCCGGCCGCCTGGAGATCCCCGATCTCGTTCCCCAACGCCCGGAGGCGGGTGTAGTACTCCGTGATCTCGGCATGGGGAAGCACCGGCAAGGTGCGATCCAGGACGTTGATCCGGTCTCCCAGATCCCGCGCCTCTTTCAGGATCTGCACCACCCGCTTGATCTGCGCCTCCAGGGGCCGCTCGTCGAAGAAGCCCTCCATCCCGTCCTCGTCCATGCGGTCCAGGACGGTCAGGAACCCCTCGCGCTCCTGCGGGGTGAGGTCCGGCGGGTAGAGCCGCGCGTACACCTTCATGCGAAAGGTCCGGTAGCGAAGATCCGGCATCTAGACCTCCAGTTCCTTGGGAGACTTCGTGAGGTTCTGGCACCCACGCTCGGTCACCACGACCACATCCTCGATGCGGACCCCTCCCACACCCGGATAATACAGCCCGGGCTCGACCGTGACAACATTCCCGGCGCGAAGGGTGGCCTTCGCCTTCGAGACCCTCGGCAGTTCGTGGATGTCCAGGCCGAGGCCATGGCCCGTCCCGTGGAAGAAGCCCTGCATCCGGCCGTTCACCTCGCCGGACTGGAATCCATTCTCCTCCAGTGTCCGCTGGACCTCACGGTGGATCGCGTCGCCCTCGGCCCCGTCCCGGATGGACCGGAAGGCGCACTCCTGTCCCGCCAGGACGGCGTGGTACATGCGGCGCAACGCCTCCGGGGCGCGGCCCTTGACCACGGTCCGCGTCAGGTCCCCGAAATAGCGGGTCTCCATGTCGCGCGGGAAGATGTCAATGATGATGGAGCGGTCCGGCCGGAGCGGGCCGCTCCCCTCGTTGTGGGGATCGCAGCCGTCCTCGCCGCAGGCGACGATGGTGTGCTGGGCGATGAAGCCGTCCTCAAGCAACTGCCTGGCGATCAGCCGTTTGATCTCTTCGGCCCTCAGGACCTTCCCCTGCCGCCAGAGCAGGTCGTCCCGCACCTCCGCCTCGCGGATCGCGCCGAGGGCCGCATCCATGGCCGCCTCGGTCCGCCGCAGGGCTGCCGTGATGGCCTCGACCTCGCTGGGCGACTTCACCAACCGCTCTTCGAAGAACGGCTCCGGCTTGACGTGCAGGGTCAGCCCCCGCTCCCGCAATCGGTCCGCGTACTCGACGGCAAAGCCCCCCGGCACCAGGAGGCTGTGGATCTGCCGCTCCTTCAGAAGTTCGCACAGCGCGTCCGGCACGCCAGGACGCTCGACGCCCGCCGCCTTGGCCCGATCCTCATAGGTCCGGATGGGCAGGACCGTATCCACGCCCGCCTGGGCGCGCGCCCGGTCCAGCTCCAAATCCGACATCAGGAGGATCTTCTCCGGCCCGTGCCACAGGAAGACAAAGGGGTCCGGGGCCACGAACCGTGTCGCGTAGTACAGGTTCGCGTCCGTCTCGCTGGCGGCGATGATGAGGCGAGCCTCGGTTCGAGGTTCGACGTTCAACGTTCGAGGTTCGAGGTTCACGGTTCGAGGTTCGGGGCTCACGGTTCGAGGTTCCCCGTTCGAGGTTCGAGGTTCGAGGTTCACAACCAAAGCCCTAGGGCGTCGTACGGTGGGATCGAGTGCGCAAACGTAGATAGCGCATGAATCCACCGATAAGGTTCTTGACCGTCACCGTTTTCTCCTGTAACGAGCCGAACATTTTCTGGTCCACATACCCCTGGTCAAGGGCGACGTACAGGTGCGACTGGATCTCAGTGGCCGACCGCAGGGCGTAGCCCAAGAATTTCAGGAACTCCCGGTTTGACGCCGCGTCAAAGCCCTCCGCGATGTTCGCCATCACCGAAACGGAGGCGCGGCGCATATGCTTCCGGAGTTCAATATCCTTGTTGAAGGAAGCGAGGCTCGTTACATGGTAAACCGCCCTGGCAAGGTCCCTGGCTCCCTTCCAGGCGTCAATCTCTTCGAACCGGCCGATCCCAGCCATTTCGCGCGAAGGCCCTCAGACCTTCAGAACCCCGAACCTCGCACCTTGAACCTCGAACCTTGTACCGGCGCTACGCCTCATGCATCGTCATCGGCTCTCGCACGCTCCTGCCCGTCCGAAATCGGTCGAGACCGAAGGGACTAATGTCGATCGAGGGCTTCCCCGTCAGGATCAGCTCCGCCATCAGCTTGCCAGTGGCCGGGCCATGCATGAATCCGTGACCGCTGTGTCCCGTCGCCACGTAAAACCCGGAGAGTTCCGGGACCGCTCCCAGGATGGCGTTGTTATCCGGGGAGATGTCATAGGAGCCGGCCCAGCCCCGGCTGATCTCCGCCTTCTCCAGCAGGGGAACACGGGCAACGGCCTTGGCCACGCTCTCGGCCACGTGCTCCCAGTCCACGTTGGTGTTGAAGGTGCTCTCCTCGTCCTTGGGCCCGGAGAACAGGCAGCCGCCCATCTCCCCGCGGAAGTACCAATTGCGGTGGTAGTCGATCGTGAGGGGTGGCTCCGCGCTGAACTCCGGCAGGGGTCGTGTGACAAAGAGCTGGCGGCGGTACGGTTTGACGGGGACCTCCACGCCGGCAAGGGAGCCGACGACGCCGCCCGCGGCGCCGGCCGCGTTGACAACGACAGGGGCAAGGATCGGCCCCTGGGGCGTTTCGATCCCGGCGACGCGGTCGCGCTCACGCAGGATCCGGGTCACGGGACGCCGCTCGTGAATGGTGACGCCCAGCCGCCGGGCCGCCACCGCATAGCCCATTGTCACCTCGTAGGGGGCGGCATAGCCGTCGGTCGGGCAGTACGCCCCCCCGATGATGTCGTCCAGGCGGACGTAGGGGACGAGCTTCCGGATGTCGTCCGGGGAAATGATCCGGACCGGGATGCCGTAGCGCTGCTGGATCTCAGCTTGCCGGCGGAACAAGTCCAATTCCGCCGGGGTCGTCGCCATGAAAAGGTACCCGACCTGACGGAATTCCGGATCAACGCCCAGCTCCTCCCGCATCCGGTGGAACATCCGGAGGCTCTCGATGGAGAGGAGGAGATTGATCTCCGTGGCGAACTGCTGCCGGATGCCGCCAGCCGACTTCCCGGTGGACCCGGAGCAGATGAGGTCCTGCTCCACCACGACCACCCTGGGAGCACCCTGGATGGCCAGGTGATAGGCGATGCTGCAGCCCACGATCCCCGCGCCGATGATGACGATGTCCGCCGTCTCAGCCATCCCTGAGTCCGCCCATCCTCGCTCACTCCTCGCCCCCACAGGGGGAGAGGCGAAGGTGAGGGGTAGAAACGACTTTGGTCCAACTTTGCGTGCTTGGCGTCTTGGCGGTTTGTGCGTCATGGGTCAAAAAAACGCCCGCGCGACGACCGCCATATCTGGCGTAGAAGATTGCGCGGGCCGGAGGTTACTGCGCGAATTCCGCCCCGATTTCCGGTTGCTAATTTATCCCGCCGGTCCGCAGGCCGTCAAGAACTCTTCACGAGAGAATGGCCTTGACGTGCTGAGTCACTCCCTCATAGGATGCCGCTGGCAGGAGGAGCCCGGCCAATCCGGCCTCCTGCCACACGTTCGGCCACTCGTTCGCCACCCACCTGCTCGAGGATGGCTACGACATCCAGACGGTACAGGATCTCGGGGGGCATTCCGACGTCAGCACGACCATGATCTACACCCATGTGCTCAACCGAGGATGGGGCGCCGTCCGCATCCCGGCCGACCGCCTGCCGTTTGGCCCGCCCCCGGCCGGCGGCCAGTCTGCAGCCGGTCCCAGTCTCGGCTGCGGGCCGGCGGGATAGCATAGCTGCCTTCGTCTCAGCCCAAGCACAAGGTTTGCTTTGCGGACGAACGGTTAAGGCTTCCGTGGCGCCGCCCGGCCTGCCGAACTAGGCTGCAGGCCGGTCGGCCATAAATGAACTAGGCCGGTCTGCCCAATTCGGCGGCGACAAAGGTAGGCCGCAGGAACGCGCATGAACGAGGCCATCAAAGCGGAGCCTGCATGCGACCCGTGATCGCGGCTGTCGTGATGGCGGTCAGCCTCAGTGTCTCGGGGTGCGTCTCGATCGCCGAGCACGCTCGGCCGGAGCGCTTGCCGATCGTCGATTTCCACACCCACCTGAACGGTGACATGGAGGCCAAGCACCTGCTGGCGCTGATGGACCGTACCGGCGTCCGCACCATGGTCCTGATGGCGCGGTATTACGCGAATCCCAAAGACGCGGGTTACGGATCCGACAGGCAGGCGGCCGACTTTGCCCGCACGCACAAGGGGCGCTTCGTGCCGTTCGTCGCTGGCCAGCGCGGCGAGCTCGGACGACTCGCCCGGTGGGAGGATCCTGAGAGCGCGAGTGGCTACCTGCGGGAGTCCGAGGACAAGCTGCGCAGCGGCGAGTTCTTCGGCCTGGGCGAGTACATCTTGTACCACCACGCGTACGATCTCGTCGGCTGGGGGCAGCGC
>METI01000014.1 GCA_001771285.1 candidate division NC10 bacterium RIFCSPLOWO2_12_FULL_66_18 | reverse complement strand
TCCGGCTCGTACTCGTCCAGGACCTCGCCGGAGAGGGCCGCGATCTTCTTCACCACCCACGGGCGATGGATCGTGCCGCCATTGGCGATGGCCGAGACCATGACCAAAAGCTGCATGGGCGAGGTCACTACCAGTCCCTGGCCGATGCTGGTGATGACGGTGTTGCCCGCGGACCAGCCAGGCTGGCCCCGGCGCCTGGGCTGCGCGTTAGGTAGGTTCCCTCGCGCCTCGTCGCCCAGCCCGAGTCCCGGCGGTTCCCCCAGGCCGAAGGCGCGCGAGACCCGCACCATCTCCTCGATGCCGACCTTCAGGCCGGCCTGGTAGAAGTAGACGTTGCACGAGTTGACGATGGCGCCGCGCAGGTCTAGGGTGCCGTGGCCGCCCTTCTTCCAGTCGTCGAATTTCACATTCCCCAGGTAGAAGGAGCCCGGGCAGTTGAACTTCGTCTCGGGTGTCAGGGCGCCGCTCTCCAGGCCGGCGATGGCCACCATGAGTTTGAAGATGGAGCCCGGGGGGTACTGGGCCTGGAAGGCGCGGTTCTGGAGCGGATGGGTGGCGTCGGTCGCGATCTGCTGCCACTCGTCCCCACTGATCCGCTGGGCGAACAGGTTCGGGTCGTAGGACGGGCGACTCACCATGGCCAGGATCTCGCCCGTGGTCGGATTCATGACGACCACGGTTCCCCGCTTCCCGGCGAAGGCCGCCTCGGCCGCCTCCTGGATACGCTTGTCTATGGTCAGGTAGATGTTGGAGCCGGAGCGGGGTTCGATCCGACTGACCAAGCGCAGCGCGCGACCCCGGGCATCCACCTCGACCTGCTCGCCGCCGTCTAGGCCCCGGATGAACGCGTCGAAGCGCTGCTCCACGCCGGCCTGGCCCAGGTTCTCTCCCGGGCGGAAGTCCTGGTACTCCTCGCGGGCGAGCTGCGCCTGGTTCACCTCGCTGACGTAGCCCAAGAGGTTGGCCGCGATCCCGCCGCTTGGGTAGGCGCGGACCGGGCGCACGCGCAGGCTGACCCCCGGCAGGTCAAGCTTCCGCTCCTCCACGGCGACCATCCTGCGCTCGTCCAGGTCCTTGCGAAGGAGCAGCGGTTGATAGGGTCGCTCGCGCCCCTCGTGGAGCCGCGCCTCGATCTCCTCCTTCGGTACCTCGAGGATCTCGGCCAGGGCGGCCGCGACCTCGGCCGGGCTGGTCACGTCCTCGGGGGTCACGTAGAGATCGAAGGTGGGCCGGTTCTCCACCAGGATCTCGCCGTGGCGGTCCAGGATGAAGCCGCGGGGCGCCTCGATCGGCCGCACCCGCAGCCGGTTGGTGGTGGACAGGGCGAAGTAGCGGTCCCCCTCGAGAATCTGGAGGAACCAGAGGCGCAGCAGGAGCGCCAGGAAGCCGATCCCGATACACAGGACGGCCGTGCGGATGCGGGAGGTGAGGGCTTGGGCCGGCGGAGGCAACAGGGGATCGATGCTCATCCCGGATTCAGGCCGCTCGGGCGAGGGCGGCCCGAATCTGCGGCAGCCAGACGATCAGCAGGCCGACCGCCGCCGTATACAGGGCTTCGGGTGCGATCACCCTGAGCAGGGTCGGGAAGAGCGGCGGGGGCCCCAGGAAGAACGTCAGGAGGGCCAGGGTGATGCCCCCGGCCGCAGCGCTGCCTCCCAGAAGGAGCCAGAAGAGCGCCAGGGGCTTGTCCGTGTACATGTCGTGGCTGAGGCGGGCCGCCAGGAATCCCATGATGCTGTAGGTGAACGCGCGGAGCCCCAGGGGCGACCCGGAGAGCGCATCCTGGAACAGGCCGACCAGGAAGCCCAGAAGCGTCGCCGCCTCCGGGCTCACGCGCTGGCTGACGAGGAACACCAGGAGGAGGAAGAGATCGGGCCGGATGCCTCCCAGGCTGAGTGGGGCGAGGAGGACCGCCTGAGCCAGAATGCAAGCGAAGAGACCTGGGAGGAACCACCTCATGGCCGCCGCCCGGTTCCGGCCTCAAAGCCGGCCCCAGCCCCAAGGCTGGTACCGGCCTCACGGCTGGCGCCAGCCCCGAAGGTGGTTCCGGCCCCAGAGCTGGCGTTTGCCTCCAGGGTCATCAGGATCAGGACCTCTTCCAGCCGGCTCAGATCTACCGCGGACTGCAGTGACGCCTCCTGGAACAGGGCGCCACTCCGCCGATCCACCGCGGTGATCCGGCCAATGGGGATGCCCTTGGGGAACACGCCGCCCATGCCCGAGGTGACCACCTGGTCTCCCACCACCACGTCGGCCATGAGCGGCAGGTACCGGACGCGGGCCCCCGCGCCCAGGTTCCCCGAGACGATGCCGGTGACGCGCGTCCGCTGGATCAGGCCCCCGACAGCGTTCACCGGATCGGTGAGGAGCTGGACCTTGGCGGAGGTGGGCGTGACCTCGACCACGCGGCCGACCAGCCCGTCCGGGGCGAGCACCGGCTGGTTGCGTCGCACCCCCTCCAGGCTGCCCCGGTCCAGCAGGATGGTCTTGAACCAGTTGGTGGCATCCTTACCGATGACCCGGGCGGTGAGGAATTCGGCCCGGGAGGCCTGGCGCATGGCCAAGAGCGCCTGCAGGCGCTGGGTCTCCAGGGCCTGCTCTTCGAGCTGGTCAATGCGCCGCTTCTGCGTAGCGGTCTCGCGCTGCAGGCCCTTGTTCTCCTCCTGCAGGCCGCGCAGGTCCACATAGTCGCGCCAGATGCCGGTCACGCCCTGGACCGTCACGGCCGTGAGCTTGATGAATGGCGAGACGGTGAACAGGAGCACCTGCCGCGTGAAGGACACCACGGCGGTCTCGTGGCGGACCTGCAGCGTCATGAGGAGGAACGACAGAACAAGGGTCGTGGTGAGGATCGTGGCCCGGCGGTACCGGGCCAGGAGGCGCAAGAGCACGCTCACGAGAACCGCCTCCACTGTCGCGGCCACCCCGTCGCGGGCGCGCCCCGGGCGGGGGGACGGGACCGGCTACGACTCCAGGCAAACGGTCTTCAGCAGGTCCAGCTCGTCCAGGACTTTCCCGGTGCCCAGGACGACGCAGGACAGCGGGTCGTCGGCCACCCGCACCATCAGGTGCGTCTCCAGGGCGATCAGCGTGTCCAACCCGTGCAGCAGGGAACCGCCGCCCGCCAGGACGATGCCCTTCTCGGCGATGTCCGCGGCCAGCTCGGGCGGGGTGCGCTCCAGCGCCGTCTTCACCGCATCCACGATGGTGTAGATGGGATCGTGGAGGGCCTCGCGGATGTCGCTGTCATTGATGGTCAGGGTCTTGGGAATGCCGTCCACCAGGTCGCGCCCCTTGATGTCCATCTTGCGCGGCTCGTCGAAGGGGTAGGCGGAGCCGATCTGGATCTTGATGTTCTCCGCCGTGCGCTCGCCCACCAGGAGGTTATACTTCCGCTTCAGGTACTGGGTGATGGCCTCGTCCATCTCGTCCCCGGCGATCCGGACCGACTGGCTGTAGACGATGCCCGAGAGGGAGATCACCGCCACCTCGGTGGTGCCCCCCCCGATGTCCACGATCATGCTGCCGCTGGGCTCCTGCACGGGCAGCCCGGCGCCGATGGCGGCGGCCATTGGCTCTTCGATCAGGTAGACCTCGCGGGCACCGGCCTGCTCCGCGGAGTCCCGGATGGCGCGCTTCTCCACCTGGGTGATGCCCGAGGGCACGCCGATGATGATACGGGGGCGCACCAGCGCCTTGCGGTTGTGGATCTTCACGATGAAGGCCCGGATCATCTGCTCCGTCACGTCGAAGTCGGCGATGACCCCGTCCTTCAGCGGGCGGATGGCCACGATGCTGCCGGGGGTGCGACCCAGCATCTCCTTGGCCTCCTTCCCGACCTTGAGGACCTGGTTGGTGCCCCGCTTGATGGCGACGACCGACGGCTCGCTGAGGACGATCCCCTTGCCCTTGACGTAGATCAGCGTGTTGGCCGTGCCGAGGTCCACGGCGAGGTCGTTGGAGAACATCCCGAACAACCAATCGAAAAGCATCGCATCTCCTTTCCGGTCTTTCGAGCGAGCCAGCCGTAGGCCACGCGACCCAATGCCGACGGTTTGTGTCTTTAACATACCGCTTGAGAAAACACAAGGATTTTTGTGATTCCCGGCCCCGGAAAGCTCTTGCCAACGCCGCGCCCGATGCAGTAATGTGGCGGCCGGACCTCGCAGCACACAAGGGATACCGGCATGCTCAAACGGATGCGGGAAGGCAGCGCGTTCTTCATCAAGGGGGTCATGGTCCTGGTGGTGGTGGCCTTCGTCGGGACCATCTTTGTTGTGTGGGGGGTCAAGTCCACGCCGGGGGATCTGGCGCGGCGGGGCGTGGTGGCCACGGTGGCCGGCACCGAGATCTCGGTTGACGACTACCAGCAGGCCCTGCGGCAGCAGATCGAGGTGTACAAGCAGGTCCTCGGGGACAGGTTCGACCAGAAGCTGGTGGAGTCCATGAACCTCAGGCGGCAGGTGGTGGAGCAACTCGTCCGCCGGATCCTGGTCCTGCAGTACGCAGAGCGGATGGGGATCGGGGTGAGCGCGGAAGAGCTAGCGGAGGAGATCCGGCGGATTCCCGCCTTCGCGGGGAAGGACGGGTTCAATCGGCAGCGCTATCTGGACATCCTGCGGGCCAACCGCCTGACCCCGGAACGGTTCGAGGCTGACCTGCGCAGGAGTCTCACGGAGCGGAGGATGGAGGCCCTGATCCGGGGGGCGATTCGGGTGTCAGAGGCCGAGGCCCGGGAAATGTTCCGGCAGATCCACCGCCAGCTCACCGTGGAGGTCGTCCAGCTCCCGGCCGGGGACGAGGGCAAGAAGCTTGCGGACAAAATCACCGTGGCCATCGGGCAGGGAAAGTCCCTGGCCGCAGCCACCCAGGAGGCGGGGGTTACGACCAGGCAGTTCGGGCCCTTTCCGCTGGACGCCCTTCCCAAGGAGATTCCGGATCCGGATGCCTTCCGGCAGGGGGTCGGATTGTTGAAGCCGGGGGAAACCAGCCCGCTCGTCACGGGTCAGAGGGCGTCCTATCTCATCCGGCTGGTGAGCCAGCAGGACCCGCCAGAGGCGGAGTACGAGAAGGGGGAAGAGGCCTTCCGGGCCCAGTTGCTCTTGCAGAAGCGAGCCGTGGTCTTCGCCGACTGGCTCCGCCAGTTGCGCCAGGCGGCCAAGGTCACGGTGGACCAGGACAGCCTGTGATTCCGATGGCTGCCGGATATGACATCAGGCGGGCTGCTTCCCGGGATAAGGCTGGCTGCTCCGGCCTGTGGACGCACCAGAGACGGAGACGGCAGGCCGGGCGAGTTTATTGGCCGGGCGGGGATAGATCCGCTCCCACGCCTCGTACTTGGTGATGACCTTGGAGGGCGGCGTCGGCTCCGCCTCGAGCCGGCGAATCCGCTGGAAATCCTGCACCCAGCCCGCCAGGTACATCACCAGCAAACCCGTCAAGACCAGCTTACCCAGGACCCAGCCCGGGCGGCGCAGCCAGACCGCCAAGGGACGGTTCGAAGCGCGGGAGGCAGCCAGGCTGACCTCTGCCTCTTCCATTGTCATTGTTGTCTCGTAAAGCATGGCCACTACTCTCCTGCCCGTCCAGGCCGGCCCCCAGAACGGAAACTATATCTTGGATGCCGAACCGCCTGGACATTGATGTTCAGCTTCGCTGCCGGATGCCTCACCTGCGCACGGCGGGGTGGCCTGGAGAACTCAGGCTACACCTGTCGCACGGGCGCCTCTGGCTGGATGAAGGGAATGGATGAAAGCGACGCGATCCGGGAAATCGGCGAGGCAGCCGAGCGTGGTATTCCGAGATTTGCTGTCGGAATCGTGCGGGAGGGTACCCGAGGAGGCTATCCGCGTCAACCAAAATCTTGTGGGTGGTTAAACAAATACCCCCAGCAGTTGGGAATTTACCTGATTTTACTTGGTTTTACGCATGGTTGCTGGGGGTCCGGGCCGGAGGCAGTAGCCGACCGGTTCATGGAAGCGTACTATGCCGCCGCCAACCTTGGGGAGGCCATGCAGTTCGCCGATGGGTTGGCCGCGAAGAAGATCCAGGACCAGCAACTCCTCCTCAAGGGTTTGACGGGCGCCCAGTCCAGCCTGGGCCGGCGGGTCAGCTTCAGCCGGATCGAGAAGGTCACGATGGAAGGGAAGCTGTTCTTCCGGTACGAGGTCCGGATTGACGTCCAGAGCGGAGGCTCTTTCACGCGGAAATCTCTGCTGGCGCTGGCCCATGGACCAAACGGATGGCGGGTGACGAACTTCAGTGAGACGGACTGATGGCGGACCGCGTGAAGCGTGATCCGACGAAGGGGGGGCCGGGGGGGCGGCGGTACGGGTCCTGGTGGGCCCTGTGGATAGTGGGATGAGCACACGGAACGAGACCGACACATATGAATGTCCGCGGCTCCGACCGGTGGAGGCGTTTCCGGCCATGGTGTCCGGACAAAAGGTCCTGTGCCTCCGGGATCCCCAGCAGTATTCCGAGGTGGTGGTGTATGTGCCGGCTCAAACCGCCTCGATCCTCGGCCTCTTCGACGGGCAGCATTCCCTGCTGGACATCCAGGAGGCTTTCGCCCGTCGGTTCGGGAGCCTGCTCTTCCGGGAGCAGCTGCTGCAAGTCATCCAGTCGTTGGACGACCACCTCCTGCTGGACAGCCCTCGCTTCGCCGCCCATCGGGCGAAGGTGGAAGACGACTTCCGCCGGTCCCGGTCCCGGACTGTGATGCTGGCAGGCAAGAGCTACCCGCTAGAGGCGGCCGCGCTCCGCCAGCAACTGGAGAGCTACTTCACCGCGACGGAGGGCCCCGGGGCCACGCCCCCCAGCCCGTCGGCTGCGACGCTCTCCGGCATGGTGGTCCCCCACATCGACTTCGCCCGGGGCGGGCCGTGCTATGCCTGGGGTTATCGCGAGCTGGAGGGTGTGCCTCCAGTGGATCGCTTCGTGATCCTGGGAACGGTCCACGCCCCCATCGCACGGGCCTTTGCCCTGACCCGCAAGGACTTCGAGACCCCCCTGGGGATGGTGGAGACCGATCGGGAATTCGTGGATCACCTCCTGGCAGCAGTCGGGGACGAATATCTGGAGGACGAGCTGGCCCACCGGGCGGAACATTCCATCGAGTTCCAGGCGGTGTTTCTCCGGCACCGCACGCCGTCCGCGCATCCGGTGCGGATCGTGCCCATCCTGTGCGGGTCGCTCCACCAGTTCGTCGAGGACCGCCGCTCGCCATCGGAGGGGCGGGAGATCGAGGCATTCCTCGCCGCGGTTCGCGACACGATGGTGCGCCTGGGGGGACGCAGCCTGGTGCTGGCCAGCGCCGACCTGGCACATGTGGGGCCGAGGTTCGGCGATCCGCATCAGATCACGCCGGGCCAGCTTCGCGAGGTCGCCGATGCCGACCGAGAGATGCTGGCGGCCGTCGAGGCGGGGGACCCAGAGGCCTTCTTCCAGGCCGTCGCCCGCGACGGGGACCAGCGGCGGATCTGTGGGCTGCCGCCCATCTACGCGGCGTTGCGGGCCCTGCCTGGCGTGCGGGGGCGGCTGCTGCGCTACACCCAGTGGCCCGATCCCCAGGGGACGGTGACGTTTGCTGCGATCGCGCTGGATGCGTGACCGTGGTTCGGCGGACGGCATATCAATTATGGATATCGGACGCGGCATGGCCCCGTCGCTCGTGCGACTCACCCGCGATCTGGACCGCTGGGGGAGCGTGTTCCTCGAGATCGCCCGGACGAAGGAAATCCCGGCCGTGGAGCAGATCCTGGGCGGCCTGGTGGAGTGGATGGGGAGCGACCTCTTGGACGGCTGGCTTCGGCTGCCGATCCCCCTCTTTGAAGAGGTGAGCAACCTGTCGGAGGAATTGTTCCGGGCCTGCCAGGCGTACCTCGCCTGGATCCGACAGGCCGCGCGTCCGATCTCCGTCGAAGATCGCCAGCCCCACGAAGCGCTGATCCGGAACGTGCTGGACCAAGTCCACGCGCTCACGGAACGGGCAGTTGGCGGGTAGAGGTCAGGGATTCAGGACGGGCGCATTGGTCATTGGGATTTCAGGTTGGGTGGGCATGGACATTCGTCGCTGGATCATGAGGCGGATCTGGGGCGGTGGCCGCAGTGTTCGGTACGTCTTCATCCACCCGACCTGCGGGCACGACGACGTCGAGGCTGGCTATCTGCCGGAGTGGGGCCAGCCGAAGTTTCTGTGTCGCCGATGCGGGGTGGCCTTCGACGAGGCTAGCGTGCGCCTGTGCTGGACGGGGGAAGAGGCGCCGCCCAGCGGATAGGGCAGGAGGGGGGTCCTGTACGCCGTCTTCGAAAACCGGCGGTTCGGTCGAGAGCGCAGGAGCAGGGAGCGGCGTCGGGGTACCCGTTGCCCTTCTTGCTGCAACGGGTCGCCGGCGAACCCGGTCCGCATACCCGACGGCTTGGACCGCCGGAGCGGCACAGACCGGCGCCAGGGTGCACGGGGCGGATCGCGGACGGCGTGGACCTGATTCCCGAGCGCGACGATTACCGGTGGCGTAATCGCTGGCCGTGACGGGCAGCACACGGGCGGGAACGAAAAAACGGGACCCGATGTCGGGTCCCGTTCGAACAGGTTCTGGTGGAGCTGACGGGATTCGAACCCGTGGCCTCGTGACTGCCAGTCACGCGCGCTCCCAACTGCGCCACAGCCCCAGAAATGCCAATGAGCTGAAGGTGCTTCGGGTCCAACCGGAACCGTTCCGTCCCTCAGCTCAGATGTTTTTATAACCACCCGGTGCCTTGATCGTCAAGGAAAAAATCCCTGCGGCAGAGCCGAGAGCCGCGAGCCGAGAGCCGGGCACTGGGGAGAGCCGAGCGTTGTCCTCAGTCCCTCTTCACCCCTACCCCCAAGTCTCCCCGTCTCTTCTCTACGCAGCCCTTCTACTTGACAGGCCGGGGGGGCTGCCGTAAAAAGGTGTCGCCCATCATGCCGGGGTGGTGAAACTGGTAGACGCACGGGACTCAAAATCCCGCGGAGCTTCGCTCCATGAGGGTTCGATTCCCTCCCCCGGCACCACCCACTTTTGAAGTTCGACGCACCCTGCCTCTCAATGGGACCTTTCCAGATAGCCCCCGCCACCTGTTCTTGCCCCGCTCCAGGGCCAGGACGGATTCGGCTTCCGGAACATGTGGGCTTCAAGAGGGGAGGCGCTTCGCTGTCTCAAAGAACTCTGGCACGCTTTCCGGAGCGGTAGCAGTCACGGGATGATTTTCTTATAGGCCAGCCAGCGCTCGAAAAGGAGCTTCGCAAATCTGAAACAGCCCGCTCTGTCGGCCGAATCCTCACAGCTGGCTGAGGGGAATCATCCGGTTGGCAGCGGGGTCCCAGAGTTTCAG
>METI01000013.1 GCA_001771285.1 candidate division NC10 bacterium RIFCSPLOWO2_12_FULL_66_18 | reverse complement strand
GCCCCAGATGAGGCAGCAGTTGACGTATTCCCGGATGCTTCATCGGCCGGGCATTACCTGGACACCAGGGGAAGATAGACCAGGCGATCCCGCCTCTCCTCGGCCTCCGAGGCACCCCATATCAAGAGCAGATCCTCCGACAGTTGCGCTACGGAGAAATCTTCTCCGACCATCAGGATTCCGGGGACGTGGCCGCCAGCCTCGAGGAGCGCGGCGAAGTGCGTCGGCATCGATCGCCGGTTCCGCGTGACGAGGATCCGCCCTTCGCGCTCGATCCATGCCAGGAGGTCCGGGTCCTCCGCCTCCAGGGACGGAGACCCAGGCTCCCCCATCACCTGGACATCCACAGCGGGCTCAAGCCGCCCCACGGCCTCCCGGACCGCGTGCGGCATGTTTTCGTCCAGCAGGGAGCGGGCCCTGCTCAAGCGGGGTTCCCAGTGCTGGCGACCAGGCGGGCCCGTCGCTGCCTGGCAGTCTCACGGAGGCGGACCACCACCTCCGGCAGGTTCGTTTCCTGCGCCGCCCTCGCCTCGGTGCCAAAGGCGCGCCAGTGGGCCAGGTAGCGATCCACCGCGGGCCGATTGTGCAGGTAGTACGTGATGCTGGCGTGGATTTGCTCCGGCGAGAGGGCCGGGTAGTTAAGGGCGATCTCCTCCGCGGTCCGCCCGCTGAGGTATTCCGTGAGGACGATCTCGATCCCCACCCGCGTCCCCCTGATGCGGATTTCGCCCTGGTCTCGGAATTCGAAGTACTCCTCTAGTTGCATGGCTCCTCGTCGCCTCTCCTTTGGCTCGGGGACGTGTCTTTCCGCGGACGGTTGCCTTGATCGTCATGGTCTGCTGGCGGATTCTTCGGCTCCCGCACCTCGGACATCGTCGAATCGCCAAAACCTACCTCTCCACTGCCCGCTTTGAGGAGATGAGGATGTAATACACTTCCTCCCCGGATTCCACCAGTGGGTCGGGCCGGCGAATGGATGGGCGATGAGCGGCGCCGCTGTAAGCCGGGTCCGCTCCATCGCCGGTTAGGGCGGAGGGAATGCCCACGGGGTGTCACGCCGCCGCATCGGAAGCGTTCTCCGGTCTCTTCGGTGGACGGGAGACGACGGGACGATCGCTGGTGGCTTCCAACTGCTTCAGCATGTCGAAAAGGCGGTCCAGGTCGCCGCCAGCCTGGGCCAAGAGATCAACTCTGGCCCGGCGCACTTCCTCGACGATGGGATCTCGGTCCATAGATCTATTCCCCCATCAGCTCTTCTGGAGTGCACAGGATCGGCGCTGCGTACCCGAGAAGATGACACGTTCGCACGATGCGCGACCGACTCTCCGCGTTCGCGATGTGACGACAATTCCAGGTTACAAGATAGTCTACCCCATGGACGGTGGCGACGGCAATGTGCAACGAGTCGGCCCGCGCCGCGTATGACACGGCCCCGGTTTCGACGAGACGACGACCCAGTGCCCGAGCCTCCTCGGTGAGACCCAAAGACGGAATCCCCTCCAGGATCTCCAATCGTCGCCTGACCGCCTCCGGATTTCCGGCACGCACTTCCCGGACGACAAGCGCCGAGACGAACATATCGAAGTCCTGGCGACGATCTCGCCACCACTGCCGGGTGATCTCCTGATGGGCGGCCACCACGAGGTCACGACTTGGGAGCGCCGCCAAGTAGCTTATGATCGTCGTTTCAAGATAGACGGACGCCGCCATAATCGAACACCGTGGTGAACATGCCTGCGGGCTGTCCTTTCCGAGCCGCGATCCGCCTGCGCCCTAATGGCTGGGCGATGAGCGGCGCCGCTGAATCCGCTCCATCGCCGGTCAGGCTGCTGAGTCGCGGGCAACCGCCCATCCCGGGAAGACCAAGACCGCCGGATGGCACTTCAGGGCCCGCGCGAGAACCTTGGCGCGCTCGACGCCAAGCCGGACGCGATCATTCTCAATGGCGGAGAGGGTTGCCTGGGGAATGCCCGTCAGCCTGGCCAACTCATTCTGGCTGTGCCCCTGTAACTCTCGAATGATGCGAACCGACTCCCCCACCGATACGTTGATGCGCTTTCTCGCCGGACGAAAGGTCTTCATCTTATGGTCTCCGATACTCATGCGGTGTGATGTGAACCACCTGGCACAAGGAGCGTTCGGACATCACCCGATACATCACCCGGTACTGTAACCCCAGGCGAGACGATCGATACCCCTGCCAATCTCCACGGAGCGCTTCATCATGGAAGCCTTTGATCAGTCTCAATCCGGCTGGACCAGAGATCATGGCAATATCTTTCCACTTCTCATATCGCTTCAAGATTTCGCGTGGCGCTGCATCAAGCTGTTTTTCCACCCGGCGGTGCTCTTCAATCCGCCACATGCCTCAGTCTAGCCATATCCAATATGGTATGTCAAGAAAACATCCCTGGCCAACTGAGCTATTGGCACAGATTGGGCTTGGCCGTGGCACTGTCCGTCAATTGGCAGGGAGGAAAAAGGAAGGAGGGGGGATTCTTTTAGCCCGAACAGTGCAGTTTAACCGCAAAGCACGCGAAGTTCGCAAAGAAACTCCCCATGTTCAAAGCACTGACAAGGGAGAACTCGGAGATGCGATTCGGAAGATTTCGGTCCGGCAGCTCCTCTGACCTGATGAGAGTTGGCGACCCTTTGCGATCTTGGCGGGCTTGGCGGTGAAATTTTTGGGGTTAGATCGCTACCGGGAAAGGACCGGGGCCGGCTTGGGCAGGACGAGACGCTCGGGGTGACTATAGACGTAGAAGCTGTCGCCGCGCACGTAGCCGATGAGGGTGAGGCCCAGCCGCTTGGCGAGGTCGATGGACATCGTCGTGGCGGAAGTCCGCGAGACCACGATGGGCGTCCCCATGTGGGCCCCCTTGCGCAGCATCTCCGACGAGATGCGGCCCGTGGCCAGCAGGACCTTGCCCGTCGTGGGGATCCCGCGGAGCATGGCCTCGCCGCAAATCTTGTCAATGGCGTTGTGGCGGCCCACGTCCTCGGTCACGATGACCAGCTTCTCTCCATCCGCCAGCGCGGCCGCGTGGATCCCCCGCGACTCGCGGTAGGATTGGGCCTCGACGTACAGCTCCCGGATCAGGGGGAAGAGCGACCTGGGGTCCACGCTGGAATTGTCCTCCATGGCCGCGGACCCGTGCGTCTCCAGCGAGAAGGTGATCCCGCCGCCGCACCCGGAGGTGTGGATCCGTCGTCGGGGCGGCACGAAGTCTGACGTGAGCCGTACGTCGGCGTACCCGTCCTCCTCGAGAACCGTCAGGCTCTGGATGTCCTCCAGCCCCCGGATGATCCCCTCGAAGGCCAGGAAGCCGACGACCAAGGCCTCCAGCTTGCTCGGGGTGCAGAGCAAGGTGACCAGCTCCTGCCCGTTCACGTACACGGATAGCGGCCCTTCCTGGACGACGGGAATGTCCTTGGGCTGGAAGCGGCCGCCGCTGAAGTGGTGCAGTCGGACGTGCTTAGACATCACCGACCCTCATGCCCACCGGGAGGAGGACAAAGGCACTCACGTGGATGGATCCCCCAGTGCGAATTACACTACCCTCAAGAAGGAGGATAATCAAGCGTTGAATCCCCGCGGCCAAACACTGTCGCCTCCTCGAAAGGGCGCAATCAGCGCTCCCACGAGGGCGTCGGGACGCTGTTGGGCGGTGCTTCAGTCACCCCACGCTCCCCCAGGCCAGAAGGTCCACGAGAGATCTCGGCATGCCATCCGGGATGATGCTCTTTCGCCCAAGTGGCATCCACGGTTCCGAACAGCATCCCTCGGAGAGACTCCTTTGTACGGGGGTGGATGGTTGCCAGGGTGATGTGACCCAGCAGGGGGACCATCATGAGAACAGTGAGGAGGTAGTGGAGCCAGCGGGACCAGCCGATTATCGTCCTGCCCACCGGCCCTCCGGTCCAAACCAGGCCCGGCGACTGCCAGACGATCCAGAGGATCACCCCGGTGATGGCGAGGACCACGGAGGAGATCGCGACGAATATCCCGTTCAGTTTCTGGCCGGCATTGAACCGGCCGACACCCCGCATCTCGCAGGGCAGGCCGGCCAACCACCGCGGGAGCTGGCGCAACCACGCCAGCTCCCCTCTGGCGACCACAAAGAGATCGGCAACCACAGTCGCCAGCGCCCGCCGATCGCCCAGAAGCACGACGAGGGCGGGGCCCAGAATCCAGGCGGCACCGCACACCAGGTGCAATCGGAGGCCGATCTGCGGAGAGTAGCCACTGATCCACGAGCGGAGGGCCGGGAAGCTGAGCGGGAGGCCGCTCAAAAGCAGTCCCAGGAATGGAATCGCGAAGGCCCAATGGAACGCCCGCTGGGTCGCGTTGAATCGGACCACATCCCGCGAACCTCGGATTGGGGGGTTCGCCTGACCTGAACTCACGCCCCTCTCCCCATGCATCCCTGGCGATACTGTTTGACCAGACCACACCGGCCGTAGGGGGATCGGAGCCGGGGCTATGAAGAGCAGGAAGGCAACCGCTGGCCTGCAGCAGGCTCTTGGGTTGGCTCCGGCTCTATTCTCTTTTGATAGTTGTCAATATACCGGTCAATGGTCGCCAGCACTTCGGCCTTCTCCCCCCGCTCGAGGAGGGCGATCACCTGCGCGCGTGACGCTCCCTCGATCATCGCCTTTCCGGTCAATGGGTCGAAGAACTTGCCCACCTCCCGTAATATCCGATTCACCTCGACCGGGTCGTCGATTTGACCCTTGGCCAGGTTCAGGAGCTTGACCACGACCAGCTCATCGATCTTTTTCTTCCTCGGCACCGTTGCGTCTCCCCGTCTAATGGTAGCCGCGGTCCATCGCCGCCAGGTCCAGATGCGGTGTGAGTAGCACCTCGACCTCTGGGATCAGGCCAATGAACTCCTTGCTGTCCACCAGCTTCAGGTAACGGCGACACACGTCGCAGACCTCCAGCTTGCACGTCAGATGGTTTTCGATGATGAGTGTCTGCAGGCGGTTGTGGTCCTGGTTATCGCAGAAGGGGCAGCCGAGGCGACGCACAGGCCAGGCCCAACCGCAGAAGCCGCAGTGCAAGTACCGCCATGCGGCCAGCTCCTGCCCGCGCAGCTCGGCACACTTCGGCTCCGAGCCGCAGACGGGGCAGATCGACCTGAGCCACCGGTCATTCTCCACGAAGGATCCGAGGGTCTTGGCGACTGCCTGGAGGCTCGGACGGATGCTGGCCTCTGCCAGGGTGTTCAACAACTCCGGGTCCAGACCCCGCTGGTCGGCCACCGCGAACGGGTAGCCCTCCTCCGCCACCGTGCCGCGAAGCAGGTCCTGGAGGTCGAGCCCTCCCCATCCCGTGGCCGACTCGATCTCCTCGGCAGCCGCCCGCACCTCGGGTCCCCGCTCCTTGGCCAGCCGGCAGAGGGTCCGAAAGAGGGCCTCCGTGGCGGGGAGGTCGAGAGGAAACTCTTGCCGGGGAAGCAGTGGCTCTCCCCGCCCAGCCCGGCTCCGGAGTAGCCTCTCGTCGAAGGGGATGGATGCCGGATTCACCGTCACAGCGTGCTGCTCCTTCACGAGTTTCTCGTAAAAGTCGAGCAGCTCCGACAGCGCCGGTTGCCGTTGACGCGCCTTCTCGAAAGCGGCGGCGGTCTCCTCCCAGGAGCTATCCTTCAGCATCGATACGAACCCCCTGCTCCAAAAAAAACGGGGTCGCGAGCGCCTCGGCCACGACCCCTCGTTCAAACCGTGGAGCACCCGGTGTTACATCTCGGGGCTTTCCAGGATCCTCCACGCTGGCCTCAGCAAGACGATCTTGGAGGCCACCAGTCTCCCGTCCTCGGCCGTTACGCACTCGCTGCGGACATAGTCCCCCGGCTGCAGGCCTCCGAGGACGAGCGGCTCTTCCTCCCCAAATATGTGGGTCTCTCCGCCGCAGCACAGCGTGCAGAAGGACGCGTCATCCTCCTTGACCCGGACGTGCCCCGCCTCCAGATCCACGCTGGTCACCATGCCCATGACCTGACGACTGGTCTGCATCCCTCTTCCTCCAGTTCCTTTCCCGCGCGAAACGCCGGCGGGCCGTATTCATCACCGCCTTCGCTCTCTCCGAGGGAAAGCAGGGATGTCCTCTAGGCCTGTCCCACGGCAAAGATCAGGTACTTAGTCAGGAACCCTCCGACCAAGATCAAGATGGACGCCAAGACGACCATCCCCGGCCCTCGGCGATACCCCTGGAAGAACCCATCCCGGATCTCCAGGGCCAGGGGCGCCAACAGGCCGATGACCACGGCGCCGCCCCAGAAGGCCAGGCTGTACGAGCCGCTCGTGAGGAGCCCGCCCCGAGCAACGCTCCAGGCCGGCCCTCCCCGCGCCACGGCCATGAAGACCGCAATGAGGACCACCCCCTGGATCGCCAGGGCAATCGTATAGGCACGCCGCACCTTGGCCAAGCTTCCGCTGGCCTCGGGTCCGCGCAGGCTCAATATCAGCGCAATGGCGGCCAGGCCGGTCGCCGCGCCAACGGCGATGAAGAGGGCACCCAGGGGACGCGCGTTGGTCCAGAAGGGCCGAGCCGTGGCCGCCAACAGTTGACCTGGATACCCGGCGACGAAAAAGCCCAGTAGGACGCCAATCGCCCCGAAGGCCCCCCGGGCCGGGCCGAGGTCTCTGGCGCGGCCGCTATCTTCCAGGTAGAGGGTCAAGGCCACAACGAACGCGCACGCGCCGAAGCCGAGGAGCGCCCATGACCCCAGGTTCATGGGGGAGTACGGCTTGATGTGGAACGGACCGATGGTGATGGCGCTCATGCCGATGGTGTCAGCGGCCTTCGGGACCATCAGCATGTGGAAGAAGCGGGAGGGCATTCCGAGGTCGATGATGAGAAAGAGTGGCCCAGGAATCATGGCGAGCAGGGCCAGGTAGCTCCCCACCTTCGTCACCACCCGATCCTTCGTCCCTCCAAAGATGTCGGCCACGCCGGCGGCCATGAAGGCGCCGCCGGCGAGGCCGACCAGGAAGAAATAGAGGTCGATCAGGAGCGGCCAGTCTGGGCTCTTCAAGAGCGGCATGGCTACTGCTCCCCTCCGCCATCGCCCCCACCTCGCTCTCGGAAGGCGACGATGGCGCCCAAACCTGCCAGGACGGCCGTGCCCGCGCTTAGACCCGCATCCTTCCAGATCGGTTTCTGGGGAAGCCGCGGCTCCTGGGGAAGACCGTAAACTTCCGGCTTATCCAGGAGGAGGAAGAAGGCATTCAGGCCCCCTAGCGGACCGTTGGTATCCTCTCCGTACAGGTTGGCTTCCTTGACGCCCTGGGCATGGAGTTCAGCCAGGCGCTGCTTCGCCTTCTTCGCCAGCTCGTCGCGGTACCCGAACTGGATGGACTGGGTCGGGCAAGTCTTGGCGCAGGCGGGCTGCATCCCCTCCGAGGTCCGATCCACGCAAAAGGTGCACTTGTTGACCCGCCCCGTCCCATGGTTGAACGTCACGACCCCGAAGGGGCAGGCCGACACGCAGTAGCGGCAGCCGTTGCAGATATCCTGGTTGATGTCCACGGTGCCGAAGGGGGTGCGGTAGATTGCACCGGTCGGACAGGCCTCCAGGCAGCCAGCCTCATTGCAGTGCTTGCAGACATCGCTCATGAGGTGCCACTTCGGGTCTCCCTGCTTGTCCTTCTCCTCGATGAATTTGACGTGCCGCCAGGTCTTGTCGGTGAAGTGCGGGCGGGTCTGATAGCCCCCGGTCCATCCAGGCTCCTCCGCCTCGAGCTGGTTCCACTGTTTACACGCCACCTCACAGGCGCGGCAGCCAATGCACACCGAGGTATCGGTGAACATTGCAAGGGTTCTGGCCATCGTTACACCTCCCCCTTCTTCACGTCGCAGAGGAGCGCCTTGCTCTCCTGGATAAACACGTTAGGATCGCCGATGCTGGCGACCAAGTCGTTGGTCACGTCGCCGATGGCGCTTGGCATCACGCCCAACCAGCCCCAATGCCAGGGGATCCCAATGTGGTGGACCTTTTTTCCGTTGATGATGAACGGGCGGAACCGCACGGTCACCATGGCCCGGAGGTGGATCTTGCCCCGCGGGGTGACGACCGTGATCATCTCGCCGTTCTGGATCCCCTTCTCGGCCGCCAGTTCGTGGCTGATCTCGGCGAAGTGGCCCGAGAACATGGCCGACAGCCACGGCACGTGCCGGGACATCCCGGCCGCGTGGTGCTCGGTGAGGCGATAGGTCGTGAGCACGACCGGATACTCGTCCGGTTTGCCCAGTTTATTCAGGTCCCCGATATCCCAGACTTTGGCCACCGGGTTGTTGTTCACCTTTGAAAGGAGGTTCGGGGTGGGCGACTCGAACGGCTCGTAATGCTCGGGGAACGGACCGTCTAACAGTGGCCCGAACAACGCTCCCTTGCCGTCAGCCCGCATGATGAACGGGTCCTGTCCACCAAGCCCTCTGAACGGTCCCTCCTTCAGCTTCGGGGCGTCGGGCGGCAGATCGCCCTTAAAGTCGGGCACGTCGTTGCCAACCCACTTCTTCTGGGCCTCGTCCCACCAGATGAGCTTCTTCTTCTCGCTCCATGGCTTGCCCGAGGGGTCGGCCGAGGCTCGGTTATAGAGGATCCGGCGGTTGGCCGGCCACGCAAAGCCCCAGTTGTGATTCATGTAGTCGCCAGCGGACGTGGCCTTCTCACGGCGGGCCGCCAGGTTCTTTCCCTCTTCGGGGTACACGCCGGAGTAGATCCAGTTGCCGCACGCGGTCGAGCCGTCGTCCTTGAGGGCCGCGAAACCCGGGACCGGCTGGCCTTTTTTCAGGACCACCTTCCCATCCTTATCCACGATATCCTGGGTCGCGTACCCGTTGACCTCCTTGAGGACCAGCTCTATCTTCGGCTCGACCTTCCGGTCCTTGGGGTCATGCTGGTAGTCCCACACGAGGTCCAGGATCGGCCGGTCCTTCTTTGCCTTGGAGACAGCGTAGAGCTTCTTCAAGCGCAGGCCCAAATCGTAGAAGAAGGCGGCATCCGACCTGGCATCCCCCGGCGGATCCACCGCTTTCGCATGCCATTGGATAAGCCGCATGGTGTTGGTGAGGGACCCATCCTTCTCAGCGGCTGGCGCGCCGGGGAGCAGGAAGACCTCCGTCTTGATACTCTGAGGGTCCACGCTCTGGTCCTTGCTGTGGACCCCCTTTTCCTTCCAGAACTCTGCTGTCTCGGTGACGAAGAGGTCCTGGACCACCAGCCACTCGAGGTTGGCGACACCCTTGCGACCCATCTTGGAATTGGGGCTGTCCA
>METI01000012.1 GCA_001771285.1 candidate division NC10 bacterium RIFCSPLOWO2_12_FULL_66_18 | reverse complement strand
TCGACTCGATCGAGCACGGGTGCTACCTGGACGAGGAGCCCGAGCTGATGGCGCGGATGGCCGCGCAGGGCACCTTCTTCGTGCCCACGCTCACGGTGTACGTGTACCACCGGGAGAGCGCCTCGCCCCACGTGCGGGCGCGCGCCATCGAGCTCTACCCGCACCACGTCGCCAGCGTGCGGCGGGCACTCGAGCTGGGCGTGCCGATCGCCGCCGGCACCGACGCCGGCGGCCACGGCCACCCGAAGAACGCGCTAGAGCTCCAGTGCCTGGTCGAGGCGGGGCTCACGCCCATGCAGGCCTTGCAGGCGGCCACGCAGTGGGCGGCCCGCTGCCTCGGGCTCGAGCGCGAGATCGGGACGCTCGAGAAGGGACGCCTGGCCGACCTGGTCGTGGTGGACGGCAACCCCCTGGACGACGTCAAGATCCTGCTCGATCCCGCGCGGATCGCCCTAGTACTGAAGGGTGGAGCGGTGTGCGCCGACCGGCGCGGGGCGAGCGTGTCCCGCATGTAGTCGCCGAGCAGGTTGCCGCCGAGGACTCCTGTCGCCTGGTGTTCCGCCCTTCAGTTCTGCGGGGGGCGCTGTCCCCAGCGCTCGTAGTGTGTCCGTTCCCACGCTGGAAGACGGCGAGGGGGCCCATACCGGCGTGCGGGGTGCCCGATGGTGACGAGAGCCGCCATCTGGACGTGTTCGGGGATGCCCAGCAGGTGCTTGAGCTCCCGTTCGTAGCCGAGGTGCAGGGTCGTCAGCACGGCGCCGAGCCCGAGACCGTGCGCTGCCAGCAGGATGTTCTGCACGGCCGGGTAAATTGACGCATAGGCTCCCGGATCGGCAGTCATCTGGGCTCGGTCGTCTTCACGGTTGGCGAGGCGCTGGCGATCGAAGCACACGAGGAGAAATACCGGGATCGTGTGGAGGTCCTCGGCGTAGCGGTCCGGCGCGCCCGCTCTCTCCCAGCGGGCCACCTGGGCCTGAGCGGTCGGATGGCCGGCAGCCGCCTGGTCGAGGACGCCCTGCCGGTACCGCTGGAACGCCTGCACGTAGTAGTCGCGAATCGCCCGCCGCGTGGCCGGATCGCGGACCACGACGAATTCCCACGGCTGGCGGTTGCCGGCGCTGGGCGCGCAGACGGCCAGATCCAGGATCGTGCGGAGTGCCTCATCGCTCACAGGCTCAGCCGTGAACTCGCGCACGGCTCGCAGGGTTCGCATCGCGGCGAACACACTCATTTCCGACATGGACCGCTCCCTCGGGGAGAAAGATATGTGAACCGGGATTTCCGATATGGACCCATTTTCTCTTCCCTCTTACGCTGCTGAGTGAGCCGCGCGCCCTCCAACCAGGCATGTCGCCCATTCAGATAGATGACAGGGGGTTTTCGCGCTTCCTGCCCGGCTGACCCCGCGTGCCCCGGGGCGCGCCCCCTGTGCCCACCCCACCGCAGAGACACCCCCGCCGGGATCGATCCGCTCCTCGTCTCACTCCCTTTGTGAACGTTGCCTGGCCGGAGCGTGGCGGCCATGCAGTCGCCGTCCTCGTTGAAGACGAAGAGCGGATGATAGCAGACGGACTCGACATGACCGGTGTCGGCCGACTGCGCTTACCCGCCGGGGACCGGGCGCTCGGATCTGTCGATATCCAGGATCAGGCGCCGCGTGAGCGGGCGGGCCGCCTCATGCTGCACCAGGTCCGTATTGAGGCGAGCGAGTCCCTGGTCGTTCCGCTCCTCCGTGAGGACGTCCGTTTCGACCCAGGGCCGCGTGGATGTGAGCGCGACGCTTGTCTCCCTCCGCTCGCGGGAGACCAGCATTCGAACGGTGGAGTCCGCGGCCAGCCGCTCGGCGTCGTTGGTGTCCTCGTACCCCGCCCGGCGGCTGTAGATCGACTGGCGAAACAGATCGGGCAGAGCGAATTGGAAGTTGCGCCCCGGGCGGGGATCGGTGAGGTGTCGCTCGATCAAGGCGCTCAGGCCGAGCCGCTCGTCCAGCTCGCGGGGCAACAGCAGCCCGGCGTCGGAGGTCATCGTCGCGCCATGGAACTCGACGCGGAACTGGGGGTCGAACGAGAGGCGAACCGGGCCCGATGTCGCGTCACCCATTGGGTGGTGCCTTCCATACCAGCGAGGAGCCCCCGAGAGCCGCGTGTCATGCGGGCGTTGAGCGATTATCGCCCAGTCCGTTCACCTTTCAAATCGAAAATGCGGGCTTGACATCTTCCGGTCCTCGCCCCTAGCATGCGCTCCAAGCTGGCCCATCGCTCGATGACCTGCTCACCGGCTGCGACGGCGGCCGAGGGGGGACGACTCTCGGGCCCGACGAGGGCCCGCCTGTCTGCGGCCGGGGCTTCGTCTACGATGGCGGTGCCGTGTGGCGGGAGGCGGGTGCCGCGCCCCGGAGCATTCACGTCGAGGCCGAACCGTTCGCGTCACGAACTGGAGGACCCATCGATGTCGGAGAAGGAGATCCTGGCGGAGCTGTCCGCCGACAACGTCCGCGCCCACGTCGAGCACATCTGCACCAATATCCCCTCGCGCTTGGCCGGTTCCGACAACCAGCACCGCATGGCGGAGTACAGCGCGAAGGCGCTGCGCGAGGCCGATATCGCCGTCACCGTCCACACCCTGCCGGGCCTCGTGAGCTACCCCGAGAAGGCCGAGCTCAAGATCCTCTCGCCCGTCGAGCTGACGATCGAGGCCAACACGCTCGGGCACAGCACCCAGACGCCGCCCGACGGGATCACCGGCATGCTGCTCGACGTCTACACGGGGGCTTTCGAGGAATTCGCGGGCAAGGACCCGAAGGCCGCGATCACGCTCTCGGAGCTCTCCTACTCGCCGGCGCGGCACGAAAAGCAGCGCATCGCGGGGCTCCTGGGTGCGGCCGGATGCGTCATGATGAACTGGGGCCACGACACGAACACCTCCGTGCCGTGGGGGTCCGTGAAACCGGTCTGGGGCAATCCCACGCCGGACAACTATGGGACCGAGATGCCAGTGCTGCCGTGCATCGGCATCGCGCGCACCGAGGGCTTGAGGCTCCGCGAGATGGCGAAGCAGGGCCCGGTGCGCCTCTGGTTCCGGACGAAGGTCGAGAACGGGTGGCGGCCCATCTGGATCACGACCGGAGAGGTCCCGGGCCGGACCGAAGACTTCGTCGTGCTGGGCGGGCACCAGGATTCCTGGTTCGGACCCGCCGCCACCGACAACGCCGCGGGCAACTCCTGCGTGATGGAGCTGGCGCGGGTGTTCAGCCGTCACCGGGACCAGCTGCGGCGGGGTCTCATGCTCGGGTTCTGGGCGGGCCACGAGACCGGCACCATGATCGGCTCCTCGTGGTTCGTGGATCGGAACTGGGACCGCCTCCGCGAGCACATGGCGGGCTACGTGGAGATCGACCAGCCGAGCTGCACGGGGACGACGTGGTGGTCGGCCTCCTCCAACGCCGAGCTGCGGCGCTTCCACCAGGCCATCGAGCGGCGGCTCATGCCGGGCCGCACGCTGAAGTGGCGGCGTGCGACCAAGGTCGGGGACGCGTCGTTCTTCGGGCTCGGCGCGCCGACGCTGGGTGGCCATAGCGCCTTCACCGAAGAGGAGCTGAAGGCGACCGCGCTGGCCACCCTCGGCTGGTGGCACCACACCCTCGATTGCACGATCGACAAGGTCGACTTCAACCAGATGCCCAAGCACCTCGAGGTCTACGGCGCCTACCTGTGGGAACTGCTCACGGCGCCCGTGCTGCCCTATACCTACGCCCCCGTGGCCGAGCAGTTCATCGGGCGTCTCACCGAGCTGGCCGGCGGCGGCAAGGCGATCGGCCTCGACGGCGCGCTCGTCCACGCCGAGGAGTTCGGGGCGGCGGCGGCGCGCTTCGACGAGGCGGCCGACCGCTGGCGCGAGCGCTACGCGAAGGACGGCACGAAGGACGGCGCGCCCGCCGAGATGCTCAACGGGTGCATCAAGCGGCTCGGTCGACTCCTCATCCCGCTCGAGTCCACGGCCATCGGGACCTATGGCCACGATCCGTACGGCCTGACCGCCCAGACGACGATGATCCCGTGCCTCGCCGAGGTGCCGCGCCTCGAGAAGCTGCCCGAGGCCGAGGAACGGTGGATGCTCGAGACCAAGCTCGTCAGACAGCGGAACCGCGTGGCCGACGCGCTCGGCGACGCGCGGCGGCTGATCGACGAGACCCTCGCGCGGCTCGGGTGAGGGCCGGCGGCATGCGAATCCTGTATCAGCTCACGAGCCCGATGGAGAAGACGGTGCTGGGGCCGGCCGAGGTCGAGCGCCGGCGGGAGTTCCTGCGGGTGCGGGCGGCGCCCGGCGTCGACGTGGAGGTGTGGAGTCTCGCCGACGGGCCGGCGTCGATCGAGTCGGCCTACGAGGCGGCCCTGGTGGTGCCCGAGCTGACGCGCGCGGTCCTGCGCGCGCGGGAGGAGGGCTTCGCCGCCGTGATCGTCGGCTGCTTCTCCGATCCCGGCCTGGACGCGCTCCGCGAGCTGGTGGACATCCCGGTGATCGGCCCGGGATCGAGCGCGGTGCACCTGGCAGCGCAGCTCGGCACCCGCTTCAGCATCATCTCGCCCCTCGGGGGCGGAGACGGTCGGGTGGCGGCGCGGCTCCGCGCGCTCGGCGTCGCAGACAAGTTCGCCTCGGTCCGCGGCATCGGCATGTCCGTTCTCGACCTGGCCCGCGATCGCGAGGCGGTGCTGGAGCGCGTCACCGAGGTGGCCCGCGCGGCGGCGCGCGAGGACGGCGCCGACGTCTTCGTGCTCGGCTGCATGTCGATGGGATTCGTCGGCGTGACCGACGAGGTCCAGAAACGTCTCGAGCTGCCCATCGTGAACCCTGTCGTGGCGGCCCTCAAGACCGCCGAGGCGGTGGTGGCGATGGGCCTCTCGCACAGCAAGGCCGCGTATCCCGTTCCGCCGAAACTGGAGGTGACGCGATGAGAGCGAGACTGCTAATCCTGGTCGCCGTATGCGTCGTGGTTGTGGTCTCGGGGGCCGTCCCGGCGGCTGCGCAGGACAACGTGATGGTGTGGGGGGACAGCCTGCCGTCGAACCTCGACCCGCACGACCCCTACGACGTGCCCTCCGCGCTCATCCAGCTCAACGTCTACGACAACCTCTATCGCTACCAGGGCAACCCGCCGCAGCTCCAACCCTGGCTCGCCGAGAGCCACACGGCGTCCCGGGACGGCCGCACCTGGGAGTTCAAGTTGAGAAAGGGCGTGAAGTTCCACGACGGCAGCGAGCTGACCGCGGAGGACGTGGTCTGGAGCATCCAGCGCATCCTGGGGCTCGGCAAGGCGGCGGCCGGTCCGCTGAAGGCCGCCAAGATCGAGAACGTGAGCGCGGTCGACAAGCACACGGTGCGCTTCGTGCTCGAGAAGCCCTACGCGCCGTTCCTCTCCATCATCCCCGTCGCCACCATCGCGAACCGGCGGGTGGTCGAGCCCCACGTCAAGGGCAACGACTGGGGCAACGCCTGGCTCGCCAGCAACGGTGCCGGCTCAGGGGCGTACATTCTCGACCCCGCCAGCTACATCCCGACGAAAGCGCTCGACCTCAAGCGCCACGCCGGCCACTTCATGGGCTGGAGCCACAACGCGAAGCCCATCGATCTCATCCGGGTCCGGCCGGTGGCCGAGACCACCACGCGCGTCCTCGCGCTGATGAAGGGCGAGATCGACGCCGGCGACAGCTATCTCCCGACCGACCAGGTGGAGCGCTTGTCGAAGGTCAAGGACGTGGTCATCCACCGGAACGAGTCGATGCGGATCTTCATCATCCGCATGAACAACACCAGGCCGCCCTTCGACAACGTCGACTTCCGGCGCTGCATGAGCCACGCGTTCAACTACGACGCCTTCATCGGCGTGATCCTGAAGAACTTCGCGGAGCGAAACCCGGCCCCGATCCCCAAGAACCTCTGGGGCTACCCGGAGGGCATCAAGGGCTACGAGTTCAACCTTGCCAAGGCCCGCGCCGAGTGCGACAAGGCGAAGGCCAAGGGGGCGCCGGTCGACCGGGAGATTCAGCTCCACATCCAGACCGGGCTGGACCAGACCATGCAGGCGGCGCAGCTCTTCCAGAGCGACGTCAAGAAGATCGGGCTCAACATGAAGGTCGTGCCCAACACGTGGCCCAACCTCACGGCGTCGACGGCCAAGCCGGACACCACGCCGGACATGTGGATCCACTGGGTGAGCGCCTACTTCATCGATCCCGAGAACTGGATCGGCACCATGTACGACAGTGGGCTCCACGGAACGTGGAAGGCCTCGTCCTGGTACAAGAACCCCAACGTCGACGAGCTGTTGCGCTCGGCTCGGACGAACCCGAACCGCGAGGAGCGGGCAAAGCTCTACCAGCAGGCGGCGCGCCTCGTGGTCGACGACGCGGCGGACATCTGGGTCTACAACACGGTCGAGCTGCGCGGCATGCGGGCGCGGGTGATGGGCTTCAAGTTCTCACCCGTGGGCAGCGGCAGCGAGCTGCGCCACATGTTTCTGGCCAACTGAGGCCGCGGGCGGCGCCGGGCCGCGGTCATGCTGAGATTCTTCCTGCGGCTGGTCCTGCTCGTCCTGCCCGTCCTCTTCGGGCTCCTCGTGCTGACGTTCGTCCTGGTCCGCATCGTGCCCAACGATCCCTCGGCCGCCCTGGCCGGCCAGAATGCCACGCCCGAGCAGATCGTCGAGATCCGCGCCAAGTACGGGTTCGACCAGCCGCTGATCGTCCAGTTCGGGATCTACTTGCGTCAGGTCGTCCAGGCTGACCTCGGCACCAGCATCCAGTCCGGGCGCCCGGTCGCCCGGGACATCCTCCAGCGCCTGCCGGCGACGCTCGAGCTGACGTTCTTCGCGCTCCTCCTCGGCGCCGGCCTCGGCGTCCCGCTCGGCGTGCTGGCCGCCGTCCGCCACAACACGTGGCTCGACCACGGACTGCGGTTCTTCACTGTCGGCGGCGTGGCCATCGCCTCGTTCTGGTTCGCGATCATGCTCCAGCTCTTCTTCTCCATGCAGCTCGACCTGCTGCCACTCCGAGGGCGGCTCGGCACGGCCATGACCCCGCCCGCGCAGCTCACGGGCCTCTTCGTGCTCGACAGCCTGCTCACGGGGCGATTCG
>METI01000011.1 GCA_001771285.1 candidate division NC10 bacterium RIFCSPLOWO2_12_FULL_66_18 | reverse complement strand
TGGAACTGGACCAGCGCCGCCTTCACAACCATCTCGGCCGTGTGGCCGGTCGCATCCGACACGATGATAATTTGGCGGGCGGCCCGACGCCCCGGGCGAGGTGGCGACATTTCGGATTTCGGATTTCGCGATTTGGCCATGGGTGACCAAGTCAGAGGGGGAGGATCAGACGACCTCCCGGGTCGGACGACTCCCGGAATTCTCGGATTTAGAAGTCAGATTGCAGATTCGCGAATTGGTCATCGGAATTTGGTCATTGGCCATTCGCGGATCACGCGTTCTCCAGGATGGGATAGGCCACCGCGGTGATGTGAGAATTGATCCGCTTGAGGTTGGTGAGGACGTCCAGGTGGATCTCGCTGGTGTCGATGGATTCGCGGTAGCCGTCGTGCAACCGCTGGATGTGGGCCTGGCGGAACTTCCGTTCGGTCTGGCTGATCTCCAGCTTCCGCTCCAGCACCTGCTGGGCCAGGGCCGGGTCGTTGCTGGCGAAGGCGGAAATGGCCATCTCCAGGTTCTGGAGCACTTTCTTGTGGAGCAGGACGATCTCCTTGTGGCCTGGCTCGGAGAAGTGGACCCCCTTGCTGAGTTTCTTCTTGGCCAGGTCCATCAGGTTCTTGTCCACGATGTCCCCGATGTTCTCCATGTTGTTCCCGAAGGCGAGGATCCCGATCTCCCGCTTGCTCTGCTCGTCGGTCAGGCTCTGCTGGGAGAGCTTGGTGAGGTAGTGTTTGATCTCCCGGTCCAGGGTGTCCACCTGGTCGTCCTTCTCCTGGATGAACTCGACCAGCTCGGGATCCTCGCCGGAGAAGGTGGCGATGGTCTTGGTGAACATGTCGGAAACGATGTCGGCCATTCGCAACGCCTCCCGGGTCGCCTGCCCCAGGGCCAGGGCCGGGGTCTCCAGCATGTGCTCGTCCAGATACTTGGCGCCGAATAGACCGTCCCCCTCCTTGTCTTCGGGAACCAGCCTGGAGATGAAGCGGGCCAGGATCGCAGAGAACGGCAGGAACAGCGCGGTGATCCCCACGTTGAACAGGGTGTGGGCGTTGGCGATCTGCCGCGCCACATCGTCTGCGGTGAGCTGGACCAGGCGGACGAAGGGCGTGATGAAGGGCAGGAACACCAGCACCCCGATCACCTTGAAGAAGATGTGGGCCATGGCCACCCGCTTGGCCTCGGGTTTCGTGCCGATGGAACTGGCCAGGGCCGTGGCACAGGTGCCGATGTTGGCGCCGAAGATGACCGGGATGGCCGCGGAGAGAGGCAGCAGGCCCTGGAGCGAGAGGGTGATGGCGAGGCCGATGGTCGCCGCGGAGCTGTGCACCATGGCCGAGAAGACCGACGCCACGATGATGCCGAGGAGGGGCTGGTCCCCCAGGGAGACCAGCAGGGTCTTCACCAGCTCACTCTGCCGCAGCGGCACCATGGCATCCGACATCACCTTCATGGCGAAGAAGATGAAGCCGAAGCCCAGGATCGCCTGACCCACGTACTTGAAGATCTTGCGCTTGGAGGCGAAGATCAGCAGGAAGCCGACGCCCACCAGCAGGAGGGCGTAATCGAAGATCTGGAACGCGATGAGCTGAACGGTGATGGTCGTCCCGATATCGGCCCCCAAAATCACCCCGATGGTCTGGGTCAGGTCCATGAGGCCCGAGCTGGCGAACCCGACCAGCATGACGGTGGTGGCGCTGCTGGATTGGATGACGGCCGTGATGAAGGCCCCCACCATCATCCCCTTGAAGCGGTTGTTGGTGATGGAGCTGAGGATCTGCCGCATCCGCCCGCCGGCGGCGAGCTGGAGCCCCTCCCCCACAAGCTGCATCCCGTAGAGGAGCAGGGCCATGCCCCCGAAGAGCGTGATGAGCATCAGGTTCGTCATGGCCGCCGCGACCCCACGATTCGTGCCTGACCCACAACACCGCCCAGGCTGCGGACCAAGAGCGCGATCTTCGCCGACATCTCCAGCGTGGTGGTTATCGAGAGCGCCTCTTCCAGGGTGCGACCCACGGCGAAGCTCCCATGCGTCGCCACGATCACGATCCGATGGTCGCGGAGAAAGGCGGCCGCCTGGCGCCCCACCTCAGGAGAGGCGACGACGCGCTTCGCCCGGATCACCGGAACCTCGCGAAGCAGGATGGCCCCCTCCGAGTCCACGGGGATGAACCGATCTGTCACGAACGAGAGCGCGATCGCCGAGGGGGGATGCGCGTGGACGATCGCGTCCACCCCGGTGGTCGCATAGATGGCCAGGTGTGCCGGCAGTTCCATGGAGGCCCGCGGATGGCGAGGCATGCCCGGGTGAAGCGGCGTCTCCACGATATCCTTCGACCCCAGATGGTCCAGCCGCGACCCGGTCCGGGTGATGAACACGCGGCCGTCCCGCCGGACGCTGAGATTACCCGCATGCAGCGACAGGAGTCCCAGCGCCATGAGGTCCCGGCCCACTTCCTGGAATTCCTTCACAATAGCTGCTTTTGTGAGTTGATGTCCCATCTCAGCAGAACGTGAAAGCATTCGATGAGCCCTGAGGGCTCAAGTCATTGAAATATGGCTCTGTGTAACACATCCCTCCCCTGCTGTCAAGAAAGCCAGCCGTGAGGGATTCGCCTCCGGCGCAGGAAGAATCGCACGCGGCAGAATCGCCTTCACCCAGTCGCGGCCGGTTGCCTATGGGCGAGTCCTCCAAGTTTTGCAATGATCGGTGGGATGAGGCGCGTGGCGAGGTCGGTCCGGGAGCCGCCTCCCAGAACGACAAGCAACTTGCCCCCGCACACCCGCCCGGCCGTCTCCAGCATCACATCGGCGATGCCGAGGTACGCCGCCAGGGTCAACCCGAGGTCCCCGTAATCCCCCCGATGGGTGTCAAAGCCGAAGTACCAGACGAGCAGGTCCGGCCGGAACCGCTCGGCGCGCGCCGGGAACGCCTGGCGCACCAGCGCCAGATACGCCTCGTCGGGGGAGCCGTTCAGGCTCCAGGGGTCCGGGGCCGCAATGTCCACCTTGGTCCCTTCCGGGGGCGCGTAGTCCGAGCCGCAGACGCAGACGTGCAGGACGTCCGGGTCCGCCTCCACCAAGTCCCGCGTCCCGTCGCCGTGATGCGCGTCCGTGTCCAGGATGGCCACGCGGCGAAGGCGCCCGGTCCGCCGCGCCTGCCGGAGCGCAATGACCACGTCGTTGAAGCAGCAGTAGCCCCCGAAGAAGTTCCGCCCGGCGTGATGCCCTCCCGCCCCGATGAAGCAGAAGGCGTTGGCGAGTTCGCCGGCGGCCACCCGGCCCATCGCCTCCACCACGCCTCCCACGGAGGCGCGCGCCGTGGATCAGAGGAGATCGGCCTCCACCTGTGGAATCAGGGCCGGCTCGTGGGCCAGCAGGATCAGCTCATCCGTGGCAGGAGGACACTCGTAGAGGACGACCTGGGGGTGCTGGAGGAGCGGGTCGAGGGCGGCGGGGAAATCGGCAAGCCGCCGCCCCGTCGTCAGATAGCTCCGACGGCTGAAGGAAGGATGGTAGTAAATTCCAGTGATCCCGCCAATCACGCGCCCGCTCATCCGCCCATGCTGCCCGTTGCCCTCCACAGCCCGCCTTGCCCTATTCCCCGAAGGCCTGGATCATGACCGGGGCGGCGGCACCGGCTAGCCGCTCCAGGAGATGCTGCTCTTCGGGGCGAAAGTCCGGCCCGGCCTCGGCGGGGCCCTTCCCGCGACGGCTGATCTCGATCACCGCCTGCGGCTTTCCGTCCGGACCATTCACGGCAACCGCCAGGAGCTTCTGGATGCCCCGGGGGAGGGTCTCTTTGATCCGGATCCGCTCGTAGATTCCCAGGTGGGGCACGTCCCGCATGGCGTTCATCAGGACGCTTCGTCCCGTCTGGATCACGCGGCTGGCCAGGCTGGGGACCGTGAGGGGAAACGTATTTCGCCCTCCCTCGGCCAGCTCGAATGGGTAGACGAACTGGAGCATCGTCCGCTCCCGGTTGAGGACCAGGATGGCCAGTTCGTCGGGTCGGAGACTGAAGGCCTTGGACAGCGTGGAGCTGAGGGCCTCCAGGACGTGCTCGCGCTGCGCGGCCGGGGGCTTGCCCGCCGCCGCCTCCAGGAGGTGGCCCAGCTCTCGCTCCAGCTCGCTCATCGCTTCCCCCTCCTTCGCGCCGACGCCCGCAGGTCGGAACCCCAGCCCCTAACGGTCCTGCAACGCCCCCACGATCTCTGAAAGGATGTGCTGGAGCACCCGCTCCCCCAGGGATCGGGATGCCCGTGAGGCATCACCCATCACGGCAGGCTCTCGGGCAGGGCGAGGTTCAAGGGATTTGCCAGGTACCGGTCTCGGCAGGCGCGACAGACAAGGTGGACTTCCTCGTGGAAGACCTCCTGCATCAGCTCGTCCGGATCCGCTTCCTCCATGGCCGCCACCAGCTCGCGCAGGCGCGCCTCCAGTTCTTCGGCCGTCTCCACCTGGGGCAGGACCCCGTCGAAGTCGGCGTAGACCTGGATCTTCACCTCGTAGGCCAGGCCGCCGTCCGGCATCTTCTTGCCACACTTCTCGCACGACTTACTCACGAGCGCTCCCGCTGGCCGCTGGGCCCGCTGACCTTCTTCATCGAATCACACCTCATGCATTCCGCCCCCACCCAGCCCTCCCCCCGCTGCGGGGGAGGGTCTAGGAGGGGGGAGCCTCACGTATCCCGAATGAGGGCGGTCTCGTCGCAGCAGGCGAATTTAGCGCACTTGATGCAATCCTTCCAGATCTTCTGCGGCAGTTCCCGCTTGTCGATGCTGCGGAACCCCAACTTCTCGAAGAAGCCCGCACGATAGGTCAGGGCAAAGACGCGCCGGACACCGAGGTCCGTCGCCTCTTCCAGGCACGTGTTGACGAGGGCCGCGCCCAGGCCTTTGCCGCCGTGGGCTTCCTGGACGGCCAGGGAGCGAACCTCCGCCAGGTCCTCCCAGTACACCGAGAGAGCGCAGATCCCCACGACCTCCCCGTCCAGCTCGCAGACGAAGAAGTCCCGCAGGTGCTGGTACAGCTCATTCAGGGTTCTCGGCAGCAGCTCTCCCCGCGCCGCGAAGTGGGCCACCAGTTTCTGGATCGCGGGCACGTCTTCCGCCCGCGCCTTCCGGATCAGCGGGGACGGAGCACTTTCGGATTGCGGATTGCGAATTGCGGAATCCCCGATCCTTGCCTCGGCTCCTCGATCCCCGGCTCGCGGCTCTCGGCGCTCGGTGCTTCCGCCGATCCCCGGCCCCCGGCCCCCGGCCCCTGTTCCCTCAACCGTGACCGCGCCGGGGCTCCCCTCTTCCCCGCTGATCTGTGCGGGACACCCCAGGATCTCCTGGACGATCTGGACCGTGGTGATCTGGTGCCGCGTGATGCGGGACGTGGTGAGGCGCGAGGTCCCGGGGGCAAGGGCCATGGGGAGGATCAGCTGGTCCGCCAGATGCGGGTCACAGCCGGCCTCGGCCTTGAGGAACTCGAGGAGGGCGTTCACGGCCTCATACGCCACCTGCTCCGCGGGCTTCCCCCGCTCGCCCAATGCAGAGAAGCCGGCGCAGAGCCCCCCCACCTCGGCCACCAGCATCAGGAAGCTTCCCGTCCCGGGAGACTCCGCCTCGATCACCGCGATCTCGGCATCGCGCCCCTCCGCTGCCAGGCGCCGGAGCGCGCGATCCCGCTGCCGTTCCGCGATCCCGCGGGGGAGGTTCGCCACGGCAGACACCCCGCGAAGTCGCAGTCCCCCGCCCCGCTGAAGCAGCGTGATCGGGCGCAGGTCCGCCCCGCCCTCGACCTCCACGACGACCCGGCCGCCACCCTTGGGGTAGAATCCCCACCGGCCCACATCCACGCGGGCGCAGAGGCCCATGTCGGCCAGCGCGGGAAGCCACACCTCCCGCATGTAGTCCGCCGGGGGACTCCAGGGGACGTGCGTTCCACCCGTCAGCATGATCCGCGAAGGGCCCCCTGCCAGGGCCAAGGGGAGCAGAATGGCCTGGAGGACCAGCGCCGTCGAGCCGGCGGTCCCCACATCGAAATGATATTCGCCGGGTCGGACGGACCCGGGCGCAAAGACCACCCGCTGGGAGCCAATGGATGCCCCTTCAACCTGGGCGCCCGAGATCTTTGCCAGGGCGGTCACGGCCGTGAGGTGCTGGGCCTGAAGGCCAGGGTTCCTCCGCCGGGCGCGGATCGAGTGGATCTCGACCGGCACTCCCCGGATCGCCGACAGGGCCAGCGCCGTGCGCAGGACCTGCCCTCCGCCCTCCCCTTGCGATCCATCAATTGTCAGCACCGGCTCTTCCATCTTCCTTTCCGCCTGCTCTCTCGTGGAATCAAAGGCGACCGGTCGAACAGTCGAACGCTCTTAGGACGTGACCTTCTGCGCCACCCGGTCCAGGAACTTGGCCATGTTCACGATGAAGCGCTCATGCTCGCCTTCGGCGATCTTCTCTTTCTCATCGTGGGCCTCCACGCTGAAACGGATCCGCCGACCATCCACCTCCGTCACGGTGGCCGTGGCCCGGACCGTCATCCCGGCCGGAGTTGCCGCAAGGTGCTTCATCGAGACCAGCGTTCCGACGCTCCCCTGGCCCGGCTCCAGATAGGGTTGGACGGCCCGAATCGCCGCATCCTCCAGCCAGCCCACCACAACCGGGGTAGCCAGGACCTCGATCCCCGGATTCCCCCACTTGCTGGCAAAGGTCTCCGGTGTGACACGATGCTGAACCTCGCCGACCACCCCTGGCTCTAACGGCATAGCGCCCCCTCCTGTCCGTGGAAAACTTCCGCGTCCCCCGCCGGCCCGGCACCTTCGGCAGCAGATGATGTCTGTCCCACGAAAGCACGCGAACCCCTTGTATCACCGGACTTCTTTGAGTGTCAAGGCGATCATCCACCCCCCCGGTTCCCTCACCGCACCCAGCCCCGTGAGGGCACCCATCGGATTGCTTCCCGTTCGGGCACGGCCATAACCCCCTGAAAATGCATTGAATCTGGCCTTCAGGCCACGCGAAAACCGCGAAAAGGACTTGACAGGCGACCGGTGCACCAATAAATTGTCAGTCGTTTTCTCCTGTATCCTGAAAAAATCCCCCGCAAAGGAGGCGTTGGTGAGACCAAAGGTTCTGGTAACCCGAAAAATCTTCGACGAGGCCCTGAACCTGCTCGGCAAGCACTTCGATGTCGAGTCGAATCAGCGCGACCTCCCCGTCATCCCCAGCCAGCTCGTCAAGCGATTGCAGGGCAAGCTCGGCGCAGTCACCCTGCTCTCCTGCGTCTTCGACGACAAGGTGCTGGCCGTGTGCCCGGAGCTGAAGATCATCTCCAACATCGCCGTGGGCTTCAACAATATCGATGTCAAGGCGTGCACCCGGCGCGGCGTCATGGTCACCAACACCCCGGGCGTGCTGGATGACACCACCGCCGATTTCACCTGGTGCCTGTTGCTGGCAACGGCACGGCGGGTGGTGGAGGGGGACAAGTTCTTCCGCACCGGCAAGTGGAAGGGCTGGGGCCTCATGCAGTTCCTGGGGCATGACGTGCATCGCAAGACCCTGGGGGTCGTGGGCTTCGGCCGGATCGGCAAGGGCGTGGCCAGGCGGGCCAAGGGCTTCGACATGCGCGTGATCTACACCGACGTCCAGCGCGTCGACGAGGCCACGGAGCGGGAATACGGGGTCATGTACGTGGACAAGCGGACGCTGCTGCGCGAGTCCGACTTCGTCAGCCTGCACGTCCCGCTGTTCCCCGAGACCACCCACTACATGTCCCACGCCGAGTTCACCTTGATGAAGAAGACCGCCATCCTCATCAACGCCTCCCGCGGGCCGGTGGTGGACGAGAAGGCCCTGGTCAAGGCGCTGAAGGAGGGCAAGATCGCCGGGGCCGGCCTGGACGTGTACGAGAAGGAGCCCAAGTGCGAGCGGGCGCTCATCGGGATGAAGAACGTGATCCTGGCCCCCCACATCGCCAGCGCCTCCGTCGAGACCCGCGCCAAGATGGCCATGATGGCGGCGCAGAACTGCATCGCCGCCCTCAGCGGGCAGCGTCCGCCCAACCTGCTGAACCAGGAAGTCCTGGGGCGGTAGCCCCGCATTCCCAACGCCGTGAGATCCGGGGCGGAACAACGGTTCCGCCCTTTGTCTTCCCGCCCGGCCAGGGTGGAATAACGGTTCCGTGCTCAGCCCCATTGGAGGATGCCCGGATCCTCCCCCCGCAAGGAGGCGCGTCCCTATGAAAGAGAAGCTTGGTTTCGTCGGCACCGGCATCATGGGCAAACCCATGGTCAAGAACCTGCTCAAGGCGGGCTATCCGGTCCTTTGCTACGACATTGTCCCGGAGCCCCTCAAAGAGCTGGCCGCGGCCGGGGCGGTCGTGGCCTCCTCCAACAAGGAGGTCGCGGAGAAGTCCGACATCGTGATCACCATGCTCCCCAACTCTCCCCACGTCGAGCAGGCGGTGCTCGGCACAAACGGCATCCTCGAGGGGGCGCGGCCCGGCCTCCTCCTGCTGGACATGAGCACCATCTCGCCCATCGTCTCCCAGAAGGTGGCGGCCGAGGTGGCCAAGCGCGGGGTGAAGATGCTGGACGCCCCGGTGTCCGGGGGCGAGAAAGGGGCCATCGAGGGAACCCTCTCCATCATGGTGGGTGGCGAGCGGGCCGTCTTCGATCAGGTCCTCCCCATCTTCCAGGCCACGGGCAAGACGATCACCTACATCGGCCCCATCGGCTCGGGCGGCTTCGTCAAGCTGGCCAACCAGATCATCGTGGCCATCAACCTCACGGCCATCGCCGAGGCGCTGGTCCTGGGAACCAAGGCCGGGATCGACCTGGAGCTCATGATCAACGCGCTGAGCGGCGGCCTGGCCGGCAGCAAGTGCCTGGAGCAGAAGCGGAACAACTATCTCCAGCACGCCTTCCAGCCCGGGTTCAAGGTGGACCTCCATTACAAGGACCTCAACCTCATCATGGAGGCCGGCGAGAGCCTGGGGGTCCCCCTTCCCACCACCGCCCTGGTCCGGGAACTGTTCTCGGCCCTCCGCGTCAAGGGTCGCGGCCAGATGGATCATTCGGGGGTCATCACCCTGCTGGAAGAACTGGCCAGCGTGAAGGTCGGCAAGACATAGGCGGCCCTGCCCGGGGTCCGCGGACGGCGGCGGACCCCGGGCGTCTCCAGCTCCACTTCCCGCTCACCACACTCCCGTAATCCACGGCAGCGCCTTCGCTCCCCAGGACCCTTGTCGGCACTCCCTCACCCTTCAGCCACTCGCCGAACCGGACCAGGACTGCTCCCGCCCGATAGCGCAATCCGGGTGATCCTTGGGTGACTCCGCCCCGCCGGAACCAGCCCCACTGCGTGAGCCGCCGATCCAGCGCCTCCAGTTCGAGGAACTGCCCCCGCATCTGGTGCTCGTAGAAGAAAGCGGAGTCTCTCGCGGGATTCGCCGGTCCTGTATGTGCGGGGCGTCGGGCCGGACGGACGACTTGGACTGCTTCGCCAAACAAAGGTTCGCGAGGCGGCCGGGACGCTTGACCGGGATTCTGCGGCGGCGTATGTTGCCGAAAAGGATCGGATCGCCATCGCAGGAAGGCCGCGCGAACGCCGAGCCGAGGAATTCATCGAGGCCCATCGAACCGATGTCCATCAGGGAAAGGGAGCCGCGCATGGATGCCGCAATCGAGGAACGCATCGCACAGCGTTATGGGGAACTCAGTCGAGAATTCGATCATTGGGAGAAGACCAAAGACCTGATCGACCAGCTGATTGATGTCATCCTCAATTACCGCCAGAGCGGTCATCCCGGGGGATCCCGCTCCAAGGTCCACGCCCTGATCGTGACCCTCCTCGGCGGCGTGATGCGCTGGGACATCCGCCACCCGGAAAAGCGATTCGGCGACCGGTTCGTCCTGGTGGGCGGCCACACGATCCCGCTCGTCTACTGTACCCTGGCGCTCCTGAACGAGTCGCTCCGCATCAAGTACACGCAGACTGGAGACGCGCGGTATCTCGTTCCCAACCCAGAGAAGCGCATGTTGACCTGGGAGGATCTGCTGAAGTTTCGGCATCGCGGCGGGCTGTCGGGGCACGCCGAGATGGAAGGCAAGACCCTGTTCCTCAAGTTCAACACCGGCCCCTCCGGCCACGGCAGCCCCGCGGCCGCGGGATTGGCGCTGGCGCTGAAGCGGGCCGGTGCCGAGGGGGTCAAGGTCTTCGCCTTCGAGGGAGATGCCGGCCTGACGCCCGGGGCCGCCCACGAGACGATGAACTCGGCCTGGGGACTGGCCCTGGACAACCTCTACTTCGTGGTGGACTGGAACGACTACGGGATTGATGACCATCCCGTCAGCAGCGTCGTGTACGGCACCCCCACGGACTGGTTCGCCTCGCACGGCTGGCGCGTGTCCAGTGCGGAGTTCGGCAGCGAATGGGGGCCGGTGACGCAGGCCATCCTGACCATGGTCCTGGGTCCGAATCCCAACCGCGTGCCCAGCGTGGCCTGGGTCAAGACGCGCAAAGGGCGCGGCTACCTCAAGTACGATAATCCGTCCCACGGCGCCCCGCACCCGATGAATTCCGATCTGTTCTGGCAGACCAAGCGCCCCTTTGCCGAGAAGTACGGCGCGCAATTCACCAACTTCGGCGGCCCCGCGCCCGGCGATGCCGCCCTGCGCCGCGCCGAGTTCGAGGCCAACCTGAAGGCGGTCATCGAGGTCCTCCACCGCGACCAGGGCCTGGTGGATTACCTGGCGGACACGCTCGTCGCGCTGGGGGACAGCGTGCCCCAGGAACTCCCGGCATTCCGGCTGGCCAAACGCGGCAACCCCTACCAGGATGGGCGGCTGTACGATTACCGCAACTACCCGGCCGACATCTACGTCACGCCGGGCACCTCGACCGCCAATCGTGCGGCGCTGGCCAAATGGGGGGCGTGGGTCAACGCCTTCGGGGCGAAGGAGTATGGCCGGCCGCTGGTCCTCGCCTGCTCGGCCGACCTGGCGGACTCGACGAACATCAGCGGGTTCGCCAAGGGCTATGGGGATTTCCCCGGCTACGGCCGGTATGAACGGTTCGGCACTCCCGAAGGCGTCCTGTTGCCCACCGAGATCACCGAGTTCGCCAATTCGGGAATGCTCGCGGGGATGGCCACGGTCAACTTTGCGCCCAACCCGGAAGATGCCTTCGACGGCTTCTGGGGGGCGTGCTCCACGTATGGATCCTTCTCCTACCTGAAATACGGGATGATGCGCCTGCTGAGCCAGCTGGCGCAGGACTGCCAGTGGAAGGTGGGCAAGGTGATCTGGGTGGCCGGCCATTCGGGGCCCGAGACGGCCGACGACAGCCGCACCCACTTCGGAATCTTCGAGCCCGGCGTGACGCAGCTCTTCCCCGAGGGACACGTGATCAACCTGTACCCGTGGGAGTACAACGAGGTCCCGGTGCTGCTGGGCGCGGCACTCCGGCAGGAGGTGCCGATCGTGGCCCTCCACCTCACCCGCCCGCCGATCGAAATCCCGGACCGGGAAAAGCTGGGCATGGCGTCCCACTTCGAGGCGGCGCGGGGGGCCTACCTGGTGCGGGAGTACCGCCCCGGCCTGCCGAAGGGTGGCGTCCTGATCGTGCAGGGCACCAGCGCCATGGTCAGCATCGTCAAGATCCTGCCGGAGCTGGACAAGCGGGACCTCAACGTGAAGATCGTCTACGCGGCCAGCCCGCAGCTCTTCGCGCTGCAGTCGAAGGAGTACGTCCAGCAGGTGCTGTCGGCCGGCGATCGCGCCGATTCGACCGTCCTCACCACCCAGGCCCGCTGGCTGATGCACGACTGGCTCTTCAACAAAGTAGCGGAGGAATACGCGATGTCCTCCGACTGGGACAATCGCTGGCGCACCGGCGGCACGCTGGACGAGGTGATCGAGGAAGCCCACCT
>METI01000010.1 GCA_001771285.1 candidate division NC10 bacterium RIFCSPLOWO2_12_FULL_66_18 | reverse complement strand
GGTCGCTGTCCAGGTCCAGGAGGCTGTTCACGGCCGCGTCCACGAACCCCGGGACCACTCGCGTCGGAACCGCCCGGCCGGCCGCGGCCGCCAAGAGGTTGGCCAGGATCGTGCCCGTGTCCCAGAAGCAATGCCGGTAGGTGCGCGCCTGGTATTTCCAGGCGTTCCGCCAGTACGTGCTCGTACAGACGATGATCGCGGGCGCGTGTGCCATGGCCGGCTCGCCTGCTGTCGCGCGCACGAGGACCGGGCGGTAATCGCCGGCGCGCAGCCGGCGGAGGGCGAAGTCGTGCACGCCGAAGTGATAGACGCCGGCCGGCAGGCCGGGGAGGTCACCGCAGACAAGGTAGAGCTCGACGTGGTACAGGGCGCCGGTGCAGGCCGCGGCGCGGAACTGGACCTCCCAGCCATCGCCCCGCCGCTCGCGCGTGATCCCCGCGCTGAGATGGAGGATCTGCGCGAGGACATGCAGGTCGGGAACGCGCTCCCCCGCCGGATCCGTCCCCGGTGCCGCGATGGCGGCCAGGGCCGGCATGGTGATGGGGGACGTCTCCGTCGGGAGGGGGATGGGCGGCAGGGTCGTGTAGATCTTGAAGGGCAGCGGCTGGTTCGAGAAGTCCAGGGAATGGGTACTGGCCCGGACGCTCTGGTGCGAGTGTTTGGTCCCGTTGTGATACGCCCAGGCCTCGTCCACGTCCCGATTCGTCGTCATGTCTTTCCCCCGGAAACCCACCGAACTGCTATCCGTCTTCCGCGGTTTGCCGTCTGCCTTCCGCCTTCTGCCTTCTGCCTTCGGCGAGAGGGGAACTCGACCGACTGAGTGGACTGCGGAAACTTTCAAAGGCCCAAGCGCCGCCGCATCAGTTGAATCGGGCGCGGAGCTCATGCAGCATCTTCCGCATCTCCGAATCGTCCGGGGCCGCGCGCACCCCGGCCTCGAACTCTCGCAGGGCCTCGGTCCAGTGCCCCCGGCGAAGAAAGATCCGGCCGAGGTTCATGTAGGGGAATTGTCGGGGCTCGTACCGTGGGGCCTTCTTGGCCTTCTCGAGCCAAGGAATGGCCCCGTCCAGGTCCCCCTGCTGCATCAGGTAGACCCCGATGTCGTTGTACGGATTGCCGAAGTCCGGGTCCGCGGCGATCGCCTTGTGGCATTCCTCGATCGCTTCGTCCAGCCGCCCCTGGAAGCTGTAGGCCCATCCCAGGAACGTATGCGCCTCGGCCGTCGGATAGACGTCGAGCGATTCCTTGTAGAGGCGAATGGCCTCTTCCATCTCCCCCTGCATCTGGTGTTTGTAGGCGCGCTGCCAGATCTCGATGGCGCGCTGCCGGAGCTCCTCGTCAGGCATTGCCGGAGACCTTTCCCTGGGGCTCTTCACGGAGCAACTGCCTGAGCAGACTCGATTCGCGCTTGTAGAATCCCTCGGTGTGGAACGAATCGGCCAGGTCGAGCAGCTCGTAATCCAGGTGGTGGCACAACTCATGGAGGAGGGTCCGGAGAAACGTCCGGAACTTGACCACCTGCCGGCGCTGTGCGGTTCGCATCCACACCGTCGCCCGGGCCGGCCGGCCTGTCTCAGCGGGAGTGTACAGACCATGCAGCTCACCCCAGTGCCGCGACGGTCGCACTGCCAGGACCTCGGCGCGCAGGGTCGCTACCGTGAGATCAGCCGTGATCCCCAGGAGGAGTCGGTCTGCCGCGGCTTGCGTTCCGGCGCGATCCTCACGCGCCAGATCCTGAGCCACCCCATCCACCAGCGGCGCGCACGCACCCGCCTGCGGCAGGCGGATGACCGTGATCTCGTCGCTCTGCCGGTACACGCGCTGCTGCGCCCGCGTCAGGCGCTGGTAGTATGCGAACGGCACGATGCTATCGTCACCCCTCGTATGGTACCGAGCCTTGGGCTCAGGATTAACCCTAATCCGAAATTCTCAACCGCCAAGGCGCCATGAACGCCATGTGAAACGGCCTATCTGGGGGAAACGAACGAAGCTGCTGACGGCCCCAGAAATCGGTTGTCCCGTTCTTCGGAGAAAGGATCGGAACCTCCCATCTTTGGCGGCCTTGGCGTCATGGCGGTTCAAGTGTTTTTTCGGATCAAGGTTAGAGCTCACCTCCCGACTGGCTGCCACACCACGCGCTTTCTGCCGCCGCGCCATTCCACCAGGACCGGCTGGTGCCCAATCTGGCCTCCGGTCTCTCTGTCGATCCGGAACCTCCCGAAGCAGGTGGTGACGTCGAGCCCCGCCGCGGCCTCCCGCAGCGCTTCGTCCCGGAGACCATCGGCGCGGTGCACGCACTCCGCCGCCACGACGCCCAGGGCAAGGGCCTGCACCGCGGGGTACTCCGGCTCCTCACTGAAGGCCTGATGGAATCGAGAGAGGACCCATGCCTCATCGGGGCCCGTTTGCACCGCCCCGCCGCGGCCGGGTTCCCACTGGCATGCCCCGATGACTCCCTCGGAGTGCACCCCGACGGCTTCCCCGAACGCGGTGAGGCCGGCGGAGACCGCCGCGATTCTCCGGACTCCCGAGGGAAGTACCCCGCGCTCCCGGATCACCCGCACCTCATCCTGGTAACTTCCTACCAGCACGATCGCCTGCGGCGCACCATCGGATCTTTCGCCAAGGGACGTCGAGGGGTCAATGGCGGAGAGGTCACAAGGCACCAGCGCCACCTGGTGGAAGCCTTCCCGTTCCGCCGCCTCGGCCAGCCCCCGCGCGATCTGCCCGGCAAACGTCCCGCGTTGTGAATACAGGACCGTCAGACGCTCAAGGCCGGTCTCCTCTCCCCGCAGCCAGCTCGGGAACCCTGCGAAATAGGCGCTGGCGGGGGCCGAGCCCCCGATCAGGACGCGCCAGCCCCGCGCGAAAATCTCGTCGGAGGAGCCCCCATGGTTCCACAGGATCTTTCCGTGTGCCTCGGCGATGGGGGCCACGGCCAACGTGAGGACGCTGGAGTATGGCCCGAAGAGCAGGTCCAGGCGGTCTTTGGTGAGGAGCCGGAGCACATTCGCCTGGGCGTCGGCGATCCGACTCCGGTCGTCATAGATGCGGAGCGAAACCCGCGAGCGCGACCCTCCGGACCCGACCGGAAGCCCGCCGGTCTCGTTCACCCAGGTCTCCCACAGGCTGAGGCCGCGCTGGACCTGGCGGCCCTGAAGGGCAAAGCGTCCCGTGAGCGAAAGGGAGGCTCCGGCAAGGATCATGTGCTCCGCCGCCTTCCAAGACATCCCTTCCGGCACAACCCGCACGCTAGCAGGGCAAGCCCGTGTCTGCAAGGGGGGCCGCCGGACCCGGATCAGGGTTCCGGGCATGCTGGGGTAAACCCGGTCGGGCGGAACAGGGATGAAACAGCAAGACGGGAAGGTGGGTCGCCACCCGAGGGGCGATCCCGCCAGCAACAACGGGGGGGACCGTCCCTCGGATTCTCGACGATCAGCGCGCCTTGTTCAGCAAGGCCTTCGCCGCCGCGGCGATGTGCTTGGGGGTGAGGCCGTACTTCTCCAGCATGGCGTCGTTGGGTCCGGATTCCCCGTAGCAGTCCTGCAGCCCGTGGATCTTCATGCGGACGGGATGGTGCTGTCCGAGCACCTCGGCCACCGCGCCTCCCAGCCCGCCGATGATGTTGTGGTCCTCGGTCGTCAGGACCCGGCCGGTCTTCCTGGCCGCGGCCACGAGGCCCTCCACGTCGATCGGTTTCAGAGTGGGCACGTGCACGAGGTGGGCGCTGATGCCCTCACTCGCCAGCAGGTCACACGCCTCCATCGCCCGCGTAGTCTGCACCCCGGTCCCGAAGATGGTGAGGTCCTTCCCCTCCCGGACGGGAACCACCGAGCCGATGGCGAACCGGTAGTCCTCGCCGAAGATCACCGGGCCCGCATCCCGCGTGATGCGCAGGTAGGCCGGACCCGGCATGTCGGTCAGGGCCAGGACCGCCTGGCGGCACTCGACCGAATCGGCCGGCGCCACCACGGTCATGTGCGGGAGAGCCCGCAGGATGGCGATGTCCCCCACGTCAATATGAGTCTTGCCCGTCTTTCCGGTGAGGATGCCGCTGTAGTGGCCAGCCAGCTTCACGTTCAGCTTCGGCTGGGTCACGGTCACCCGCAGTTGGTCCAGGTCGCGGTTGGCCAGGAAGCAGGCGAAGCTGCTGAGCCAGGGAATCAACCCCACGCTCGCCATGCCCGCCGCCACGCCCATCATGTTCTGCTCGGCGATCCCCATGTTCATGTAAAAATCCGGCGCATTGTAGGCCACGATCTGGGCCATGGTGGAGTTCCCCAGGTCGCCATCCAGAATCATGATGTTCGGATGCGTCTTGGTCAGCTCCAGCATGGTTTCACCCCAGGTGACCCGCATTTCGATCAGCTTGGCCATCATTCTTCTCCTAACGGCGTTCGGACGTTCGTCTGTTCGTTGGTTCGGTCGTTCCAGAACTGCCGAACACTCGACCACCCGAACTATCGAACGATCTTAGCCCGCCTGGGCCGCCTCGAGTTCGGCGAAGGCCTTCGCCAGTTCCTCCGGGCTCGGGACCTTGGCGTGCCAGTTGTAATCCCCTTCCATGAAGGAGACGCCCTTGCCCTTGATCGTGTGGGCCACGATGCAGGTGGGCCGGCCTTTGATCGTCTTCGCTTCCTCGCAGGCCGGGATCAACGAGTCAAAGTCGTGACCGTCGCACTCGATGACGTGCCAGCCGAAGGCCCGCCACTTCTCGGGGACCTGGACCAGCGGATTCACTCGCCGTCGCACGTTCCCGTCCTTGGGAAATCCGAACTGCTGGACCCTGTTGTAGTCCACGATGGCCGTCAAGTTATCCACCTGGTACTGGCTGGCGACGAAGGCCATCTCCCAGACCTGGCCTTCCTGGATCTCCCCGTCCCCCAGATGGACCCAGGTGTGGAAGTCCTTCCCGAGCCGCTTGGCCGCCAGCGCCATGCCAAGGGGAGGGCTGGCCCCGGTTCCCAGGGAGCCCGAGGACATGTCAATGCCGGGGGTCTTGGTCATGTCGGGGTGCCCCTGCATGCGCGAATTCATGGCGTCGTAGGTGAAGACTTCTTCCACCGGGAAGAATCCCCGGAGGGCCAGCGTGGCATACAGGGCGATGCAGGAGTGCCCCTTGGACAGCACGTAGCGGTCCCGGTCCGGCCATTGGGGGTTCTTGGGATCAATGCGCAGGATCTTGAAATACATGGCGACGGCGATCTCGACCATGGACAGGGGACCGCCGACGTGGCCGGCCCCGGCCTTGTGGACGGCCTGCAGGATCAGCTTGCGGACCTGGACCGCCTTGGCTTGCAGGTCCCGTTTCAGCGCAGGATCGATGGGCATGGACACCTCCAAGAACGGGGGTCGGGGGTTAGGGGTTGGGGGCTAGGGAGCCAGGGTCAACCTCAAGGGTCGGGCCCCGCAGGCTGAGCCTCCCCCGGGATAAACCCGAGGGGTTACTGCTCCGCGGTTTGAACCTCCGGCGGGTTAAACCCGCCGGTCTCATTGGACATTGGTCATTCGTCATGTGGCCTTCAGAGGCCGAAGGTCTCTTTCAGATAGCGCCGGTTCCTCCGAGCGGTTTCAAATGGGGGCTCTGGCGACGTGTCCTGCTCGACGACCATCCAGCCCGAGAACCGCACCTTCCAGAGCGCATCCATGAACCGGCGCAGGTCCACGCACCCTTTGCCCAGTTCGCAGAAGATGTATGCTCGCAACGCCTCCAGGAAGCTGAGGCCCTTCTGCCTGGCCAGGGCGAGAACCGCGGGGTCCACGTCCTTGATGTGAACGTACCACACCCGGGGCCCGAAGGCCTCCACCACCTCGACGGGATCTGCGCCGCCGTACACCAGATGGCCCGCGTCCACGCACAGCCCCAGGGCATTCTTGTCCGTGACACTGAACAGCGTCTCCAGCTCGGCCCGCGTCTCGACGTACGAGCCCGCATGGGGGTGCACCAGCAGGCGAACACCCAGCGGCTCACACGATCGGGCCAGGGTATGGATCCCGCCGGCCAGGATGCCCCATTGTTCCTTGGTGAGGCCGGCGCTCCCATCCGCGGGCACGCGGCCCGCCAGGGCGATTCGCTCCGCACTGCCCCGGATGCCCAGGATCAGCTCCCGGACCTCCATCGCCGACAGGGTCCTCGCGATGCCCAGGGCCCGTTCGATCTCCCCCTTCTGCCTGTCGGGGTCTTCCAGGGCAACCCAGCAGAACATGGAGGCGAGCGTGAGCTTCTGGGGCGCCAGCATGGCGCGGAGTGCCTTCGGGTCGGGGGGGAGGCCCGTCCCGTATTCGGTGCCATCGTACCCCGCCCGCACCATCTCCTCCAGGACCTGGTGAATCGGAGTCTTCGGCCGCAGGTCTGGCAGGTCGTCGTTGTTCCAGTTCATGGGAGCTGTGCCAACCCGTATCATGGTTTCTCCCCCGATCCCCCCTCCCTCTGGACGACTCCGTATCGCGGACAATAGGCTAGCCGAAGTTCCCCGATGACGCAAGGTTCCAGTCAAAGTCTTTCTCTGGCGAGCATCCTCACGTCAGCTAACGCGAGCGCAGCGCGGTGCCCAGGCCGATCATGATCAGCCCGACGCCGGCGAGCGCGAACACCGCCTCGTAGCGCCCCGCGTCCACCAGCCGTCCGAGGACCGCGGTGCCGATCGAGATCCCCGTGAACAGGTTGAAGACGAAGAGCGAGAAGGCCTTGCCGCGCGCCGTCGAGCTGATTTCCGTGCCCCGGAGCTGGAGGGTCGTGTGCAGGCCCACGAACCCAAGTCCCAGGCCGAGCATGCCCCCCGCAAAGGCCACCCAGGGCCAGCGCGGGATGAGGACGAGGAAGCCGGCGGCCATCAGCGCGCCCCCGATCCCTGCCAGCACGTTCTCGGAGACCCGGCGGCGGATGAGCCCCATCAGCAGGCCGCCCGCCATGGTGCCCACGCCGAAGAGGGCGATGAGGAGGCCGACGCTGAACTGGTTGAGGCCGTACCGCGTGGTTGCGAAGGATCCGAGATAGGTCACTCCTCCCCACAGAAGGAACCCCTCGAAGAAGACGGCCAGGTACACGATCCGGGCGCGACGGTCGCGGAGGAAGTCGGTGAAGCGTGCGGCGCGAGCAGGGGCCGCCGGGGGCCCTTGCCGGTCCCGGGTGTCGAGCCGCCACATGAGGCCGACCGGGATCAGCGCCAGCAGCCCGTAGGCGAGGAGCATGAGCCGCCACGAGACCAGGTAGGCGACGGTGCCGCCGATGGACGCGGAGAATGCCATCGCGGCCGAAGTAACGGCGGAGAAGCGGCCAAGCACGACCTGGCGGCGCCCGTACTCGACCGTATCGCCGATGAATACGAGGGTGAGCGGGATCACCGCGCCGGCGAAGGCCCCGGCCAGGAGGCGCGCGCCGATGAACTGCCAGGTCGTGACCGCGAGGGCGGAGAGCACGGTGCAGACGCTGAACCCGAGCCCCGCCGCGCGCACCACCGCGATCCGGCTCAGACGGTCCGAGAGCGGGCCGTAGACGAGCTGCCCCGTGCCGTAGGCCAGCGCGTAGCTCGTCATGGCGAGGCCGACCGTGCCCGGGGTGGAGCCAAGCGACGCGGAGATGGACGGCAGCACCGGCGCCAGGATCCGCAGATCCACGGATACCAGGAAGGCCAGGGTGAAGAGCAGGACGAGGGGCGTCACAGGCCAGAGAGCGGGCAATCAGGCAACCAGGAAAGAAGTCAAATGGTCAATCAGTCGATTCGTCAATTGGGCAGAACGTGCTAATCGGCTCCTCCTGACAAGTTGACGAATTGACAAGTGGACCAATCGACGCGTTTCCAGATTGCCCAGTTGCCAGATCGCCAAGTCACCTGATTGCCCTCAGAGCTTCTCCTCGGCCCGCCCCTTCTCGTAGTCCTTTCGCTTGTTGGGCAGGTACGTCGGGATCGGCACGTCCCACCAGCCGCTCTTGGACACGCCCGTGTGCGGCCATGCCCTGGCGGTCATGATCTCCACCAGGCTTGGCCGCCCGGATGCCAGGGCCTTCTTGACGGCAAGACCGACGTCCTCCGGGTCCTCGATCCGCCGGGCGTTCAGCCCGAAGGCCTTGGCGCAGTCCGCGAAGTTGGCGGAGTAGGGGGAGCCGTCTTTCCGCTCGAAGCTCACGCCGATCAGCCGCTTCTCCCCGAAGGCGTTATACTGCAGGTTCATGATGGAGCGGAAGCCGCAGTTGTTGAGGACGATGTACAGGACCGGCAGGTCCAGTTGGGCCACCACCGCCATCTCCTGCATCGTCTGCATGAAGTCGCCGTCGCCCGCGATGCCGAGGACCGGCGCCTTGGGCGCGGCCAGCTTGGCCCCGATGGCGCCCGGCACGGTGAAGCCCATGGTGGAGAAGCCGCCGCTGGTGATGTGGGTCCGGGGCCGGTACACCTCGAATTCCTGCCAGACCTGCCCCTGGGGGAGGCCGGCGCCCGTCACCACGATGGTGTCCCGCGGGGTCGCGGCCCGGATCTCCTTCAGCGCGCGGGAGATGGTCATGGGGCGGGTGGGCGAGTTCTGCATCTTGGCCAGCGCCTTGTCCCACTCGGCGTTGAGTCGCTGGATCTCCTTGAAGTATGCCGTTCCCTTGTAGCCCTTGGGCTTGCAGAGGTCCTGGAGCTGCGCGAGAAGGTCGGCCAGGCCAGCCTTCGCGTCCGCCAGCATCCCGACGGTGGTCGGATAGTTCTTGCCGATCTCGTGGGGATCAATGTCGATCTGGATCAGTTTCGTGGGCGGAATGGCGAAGCTGGCCCCGTGCCGATACGAGGAGGCCACCCAGTCGGTGAAGCGGCACCCCACGGCCAAGAGGACGTCGGCCGAGCGACACACCGCGTTCCCCACGGTGCTGGCCGTGTCGCCGGGGTGCCAGCAGTACAGCGGGTGATCCTCGGGGAAGGCGCCCTTCCCCATCCACGTCGTCGCCACCGCCGCGCCGAGGAGTTCCGCCACCGCCTGGAGCTCCTCGGCCGCGTTGGCCGTGATCACGCCCCCGCCCACCAGGATCACGGGCCGCTTGGCCTTCAGGAGCAGCTCCGCGGCCCGCCGGATGGCGCTGGCGTCTGGCCGCAGGCGGCCTCGCGGTTCCCGCTCGTCGGGGTCGGGCAATTCCACGTCGGCCGCGTCGGCGGCCACATCCATGGGGAGATCCACCAGGACCGGCCCCGGCCGGCCGCTGAGCATCTGGTTGAAGGCGCGATGCATGACGTAGGGCACCTGATCCACCCGGCTCAGTTGCCAGTAGCGCTTGACCACAGGCTCCAGGATGCGGGGGAAGTTGGACCACTGGACCCGCTCGATCTCCTGCAGAACGGTGTGGCCGCGCATGTAGGTGTGGGTGCTCCCGGTGATGAGGAGGACGGCCGTGGAGTCCACGTAGGCCTGAGCCATGCCGATGACGGTATTGGTGGCCCCCGGACCGATGGACGTAGTGACGGCCAGGGGCTGCCCGCTGACCCGGTAATACGCGTCGGCCAGATGGACGCCGCTCTGCTCGTGCATCACCTGGATCATTTTGATCTTGTCCTGGCGATCCACGACCGCGTCCAGCAGTGCCACATTCCCGTGCCCCGGGATGCCGCAGATGAAGGGCACGCCCTGCCGAATCAGGTACTCGACGACGATCTCACCACCCGTCAGCCGCATAGCCGTGCCTCCTGTGGTCGATGCGCCTGCCTAACGTCAAAATCTCGAAAGCGTTCGGTGGTTCGGGAGTTCGGGGGTTCGGTTGTTCCGGCCTCTTCAGAACGCTCGAACGCCCGAACCCTCGAACATCCGAACGCTCTGCGATCTTTCCGCCGGGCGGCCCTATGCATATCGGAAAGCGCCCTCAGGGTCAAGGTGGATCGGCAGGTGGTCCGTCCATGAAACGGGCAATGTGCCATATACGCCTTTACACCGCCCGCCACGGTTGATATAAGTCGGCCCATGTGTCCCACTGCATCGGTCGTCTCCGCGAAGGGCCGGGATATCGCCGTCGTCACGACGGCCCAGTTCTTCCTGGGCTTCGCCCTGAACTTCATGTTCGTCTTCCTCCCCTTCTACGTCCAAACTATCAGCACGCTGGACGGGGCGGCCACGCTCCGCTGGACCGGCCTCATCGTGGGCGCCGCCTCGGCCATGGCCACCTTCGGCTCCCCCTTCTGGGCGAGTCTCACGGACCGGTTCAGCCCGAAGGTACTCTTCGAGCGGGGCATCCTTTCCCACGTGATCCTGGTCGCCCTCATGGGGTTCGTCACCGACCTGCGGTTGCTCCTGGGGATCCGGATCCTGCAGGGCTTCTTCGGGGGCATCTCCACCATCGGGCTGATCATCGTGTCGGCCATCTCGAGCCAGGACCAGTTGGCCCGCCGCATGGGGATGTACCAGTCCGCCCTCACCATGGGGCAGATCTTCAGCCCGCCCCTGGGCGCCATGGCGGCGGCCGCCTTCGGCTTTCGGGGGGCGTTCCTGGCGTCCAGCCTGATGCTGCTCGGCATCTTTATTTTCTGCCTGGTGGGGCTGAGTCCCCTGCCGCCCCACCCGCGCCCCACTGCCAGAGAGGAACTGCCCCGCCGGCAGCGCTGGCTGGCCTGGGCCATCGCATTTGCGGGGACGGTGCAGATCGTCTTCCTGCCCAGCGTCCTGCCGACGATCCTCCGGAACTTCAACGTGCCCGAGCCGCAGCAGCTGGTGGCCGCGGGAACGATCGTCTTCGCCTACGGCGCCTCGGCCGCTGCAGGCTCCTACGGGCTCAGCTGGCTGGCCGGGCGTCTCTCGCCTCAGCGACTGGTCCTGGCCTCGGCGCTGGGGGCCTCGATCTTCCAGGTCCTGCTGATTCTCGGGGTGGGCCCGGTGACCTTCACACTCATCCGGATGATCCAGACCGCCCTGGCTGCGGGGATCTTTCCCCTCATCCTGGCCCAGATTGCGGGCCGGGGCCACGGCGCGACCATCGGGTTCATCAACACGGCGCGGTTCGCGGGCAACGCCGCGGGACCGGTGATCGCGACCTTCGTCCTGGCCCATTCCAACTTCCTCTCCCTCTATGTGGTCCTGGGGCTGGGCCTGGCAACCGTGGCGGTCGGCCACCACCTGGGTGCGAGGCGCTTGGCAAGAAATCGCTAGGGAAATTCCCGCTCCTGCGGTAGGGTACGGGGCCGATAGCGGCTGAAAAGCCGGCCAGGGTTCCGGACCCTGGCATGCAAGCGCTCGAAGGAGGCGCCATGGCAGGAACCTCTCGACAGCATCGCGGGGAGAAACGGCGGAAGGAGCTGGCCCGCAAGGCTCGGCAGGAAGAGAAGCGCCAGCGGAAGTCGGAACGGCAAACTAGCGGTGCGGGCAGCGGTCCGCCCATTGACTGGGAAGCGGGCGAGACCGGATCCCCGCTCCAAGGGAGTCCGGAGTCCTCCGGACCCTCCGCCGATTCCGGCGCTGAGACACCTCCCGGCGACCCGCAGGATGTGAAGCCGTCCTGATTACGCCCCCCCTCGCCTGAACCGCGCCCCGCGTGGAGCCTTCGGGAAATTGTCGCAATATCCCCCGGTGCCCCCCTCACTCGATCGCTCTCCCGATCCGCCCCTGTCGAATTTTCCGGAGGCGGGCGGAGAGAAACGATGCGGGTGAAGAGGAGTGGTCCGTCGGATTAGCCTCAGCCCAAACAGTGCAGCAGTTGAACCGCCAAGACGCCAAGTGCACCAAGAAGCTCCACCTTTTCACGGGCGAATGGGGACGAGAGACGAAAGCCCGCTCGTAACTTCTGGTCCTGAATTCGCCACCAGGCTTGATGAGACCTGGGGCGCCTTTGCGGCCTTGGCGACCTTGGCGGTGAAATATTTTGGCTCAGACCAGGTGGAGAGAGAGTCGAATCAGGACCACACGCCCGGGAGACGAGCGTTGCACGTGGGGCAGGTGCCGTCGGGCCCGAGGCGGTTCGCCAGCACCTCGAACCCGACGCGTTCGATCAAGAGGGTCTTGCAGGACGGGCAGTACGTGTTTTCCAGCGTGCCGATGCGCCCGGGGACGTTGCCGGCGTACACGAAATTGAGGCCCTCCGTCTTGCCGATCTCGGCCGCGCGGATCAGGGTCTGGGCCGGGGTCCATCCCCGGTCGGTCATCTTGTAGTCCGGATGGAAGGCGGTGGCGTGCCACGGGATATCCCGCGACACCCCGGCCAGGAACCGGGCGATGTCCCGGAGCTCTTCGTCGCTGTCGTTGAACCCCGGCACGATCAGCGTCACGATCTCGACCCAGAACCCCTTCTGGACCAGGAGCTGGATCGTATCCAGGACCGTCTGGACTTGCCCGCCCAGCTTCCGGTAATTCTTGTCGTTGAACCCCTTCAGGTCCACCTTGTACAGGTCCAGCCACGGGCGAAGGTAGTCCAGGACCTCGGGCGTCCCGTTGCCGTTGCTGACGTAAGAGGTCTTCAGCCCGTGCGCCTTCGCGACCTTGAAGACCTCGACCGCCCACTCGCTGGTGATCAGCGGTTCGTTGTAGGTGCTCGTGACGATCGGGGCGCCGTAGTCCTGGGCGCAGCGGACGATATCCTCGGGCGAGAGGATGTTGGGGCGCGCGATGGCGTTGGAGTCCCGAATCGCCTGGGAGGTGATCCAGTTCTGGCAGTAGCCGCAATGGTAGTCGCAGCCCAGCATCCCGAAGGACAGGGCCTGGGACCCCGGCAGGGCGTGGAAGAAGGGCTTCTTCTCCACCGGGTCGAGCTGGAGGGAGGTGCCGATGTAGCCCCTCGGGACATAGAGGACGCCCTCCCGGTTGAAGCGGACCTTGCAGATCCCGTCCCGGCCTTCCGGGATCAGGCAGCGGTGGCCGCAGGCA
>METI01000009.1:6638-38564 GCA_001771285.1 candidate division NC10 bacterium RIFCSPLOWO2_12_FULL_66_18 | reverse complement strand
TTGCCCATGGCCCGGGCCTCGGCCGCGGCGATCAGCTCGCGCACCTTCTTGTCCAGGGCCCCGTAAAAGTCGCTGGACACATTGCACTTCTTGGCCGCGCCCTTCGTGCGGCTCTTGGAGATGATCAACTCTGCGGGCTTCCCCTTCTTTGCCACGTGTCATCCCTCCTTTCGCTGAACGGTGTCGGCTTCAGGCTGGCCCGCCTTATACACCAGCCTCGGTGAGCGTGTAAAGGGGATTTTTCGCCCCCGGGGGCGCCAAGGGCACAGACATCGGCGAATGGTTCCTCCGTCTCAATCGTGCAGGTATACCAGGGCCGCGCAATCGAAGGCTTCTTCCGGGGTCCCGACAGGTGCGCCCGAGGGGAGAAAGGACGGCTCATACTTCTCGTCGCTGTATTTGAAGAAAGCAAACGCCCAACGACCGGGGCTCCCCAGATACCCGAGCCGGCACAGCCGCGTCGGCGTCGCCTCGATCCGAGCCCGTTCCTCGGGCGTCGTCCCTGGCATGACCTGGTGATGGAGCGGGAAGGCGTCAACATAGGCAAACGCCCCCCGGAACCGGACGACGACCTCCCGGCATCGGTGCTTCCAGTGCGTGCGAACGTGCCTCTCCAGCCGCGCAGGCAAGGCGTGCTGCAAGGCCTGCGGGATTGGCCATTGTCGCCGTATTTTGTTCTTGTGCACAGCGTTTCTCTGCCTTCGGTTTCCGAAGCGCCAACCAATCGTTATGCCGCGAGTGCGTGTCCGGCATAAAGTTGGCCCACGAGCCTATTTGGCAGACTGGCCGAACCCCATCTGAACAGCTTTGGCAAAGATCTGCTCAGCGTACTGCCGCTGCTTCTCGCTAAAGCTTGCACCCTGTTTCAGCATCATGCTGACTTGAATCGCAAACCGCTCAGCCTTGGGGCTAAGACGGGCCTCCCGTTCAGCCCATGCCGCCAAATCGTGCCAGGTCAGCGGGTCGTTCATCTTCGCATCGGAAAACGGACCGACCGTGGGGGGCGACACACCTTGAGAGGAGTTTCGTTCTGGTGGAGGTGAGGAATCTGCTGGCTCCTCTGTCCGCCCGGGCCCCGCGTATGTTGGTGACTTCGAAGCTTGCCCTCCTGCCTTCGGACTCGCCGCATCCCGGGGCAACGTTTCAGCACTAGGGGGAGTGTGGACGGGTACTCGCTCAACCCCCTTCGGGTGCTCGGGGGAGCTATGAACGTCGCCCGATTTGCGCGACTTGCCTGCAGTGTTTTTCCATATTGGCTCATTCGCATCCCGATGTTCCCACTCTCGTCGAAGCTCCTCGGCGCGGCGGATCACGCGCTTCTCCAGGTCCGACACATTTGGCGCATCCGTCGTTCCTTCAGGCAGCATCCCTTCAGGCGGAATCCCGAGTTCAGCCAACTTGGCGAAAACGGGTTCCATAGCTCGATCAGGATCCCGGAAGAACAGGCTCCCACGAATGCGCACAAAGGTCCAACCGAGCCGCTCGAGAATCGCCTGTCTAGCCATGTCCTCAGCCAGCCTTTCGAGCGGATGGTGTCGGTCGCCATCACATTCCACCGCAAGACGTCTTCCGCCACCTTCGACCACCAAGTCGATTCTGTAGTAACCAACACTCCATTGGGGTTTGACGCGATATCCTTTCTGTACGAGTCTTTTCAGAACTCCTCCCTCGAAAGCTAGCGACCTCTGGTCGACCTGCCTCATTTTCTCTTCCAGGGTCCTTATCAGAGCCTGAGGGTCCTCGGCGTGTTCGATCAGACGCCGACGTAGATCGGCTGGCTTGAGATGGGTCTGTGGGTTCAACGAATGGATGACCCACATCTGATCTCGCGCACGGCTCGCGGCGACGTTGAAGCGCTTCTTAAAACGGGGATCATCTCTCAGCTTTAGGGGGCCGTCCTGAGGACCATCAACCACCGACAGAAACATCACATCTCTTTCATCGCCCTGGAACTGGGCGGCATTTCCACAAATGATCCGACGCCGTTCGTATTCGACGGGCGAAAGATAGCGCCGAAGGAGACCTTCGATCATCCGAGCCTGCTCTTCACCGACGAGCGAGATGACGCCAAACGTCACTGGTTCGCCCTTTTCATTCTTCTCATATTCAGGTTGCTCGATTGCAGCGGCTAGCAAAGAGGCAACCGTAGTCGCTTCTTCCTCATTGACCTTGTCGTCTGAGATAGCGCCATCGACCCGATAGGCGAGGACGTGCGGCTTCACCCGCACCTGTGACGGGTTCCGCAGCGGCTTGATGTTGCCCCCGTACGACAGGTGATTGCTGAACTGGATGATCTCGGGGACACATCGGAAGTGCTCACGCAGACAGATATTTCCGCCGAAGCAGGTCATAGCAAGATCGTAGATCGAAAACTGGCCGTCGTAGAGATGCCCATTCCGAATACCGTTCAAGTGTTCGTCGATGAGGTGTTGGACTTCGGCCAGGTTCTGTCCCACGGCTTCCGGGCTGACCTGTTCGTCGTCACCCACTATAACGACCTGCCGGCCCAAATAGAGGGCGAGCAATGCCATGACGTCGCTTTGGCTGGCCTCATCAATGATGACCACGTCGAAGCGGGAGGTGCGTGGGTCGAAACTTTCGGCAACGCGGGATAGGGGCATGATCCAAACAGGGACGGCCGTCAGACACTCGCCCATCAGCTTGCGTGCCTCAGTCTGTAGCCTTGGGACGCGCTTGCCGGTCCCCTTGCCGATCTTCTGAACAGTCTTGAGCCAACCCCCCAGTGCCTGTCGTCTTCGGAGATCGGTGCGTCTGACCTGAGCAGCCCACGCACGCCTGTCTATAAGCTCAGCCGTCGCCCCTCGTAACTCAGCTCCTAGTCGCTCAATTTCAGCCTGGAGTGCATCAAGGGATGCCTTGCCGCGTTCTTCAAGCTCGTCGTTCAACTGCTTCCATAACCAAGCTGCGGTGGCGTCGCCGGGGAGGTCTCGGCCATCGTGAGGAGATCGGCGATCGCGAATCGCGGCCGTCCAGGCAGGAGCCGAGACCTCCAAACGGCGAAGCAGCTCCCGGCGTAACTCTAGCTCTGACCGACGGTTCTGAAGCTCAACAAGACGTTCGAAGGCCTCGCGGTAGGAAGAGGGGTCGCACCCTGCTACACCATCACGGAGCCGACCCACGACCTGCGCCTCGGCGGTCTGCTCGCCCGCGAGGTCGAGTCGTCGGGCCAAGCCATCCAAGACCCGATGCACATGGTCCCAACGCAGGCGACTGACTCGGGCGGCAAGCACTGGCGCGAGAGGGCCAAGGATCGCATCTCGTAGACGCAGCAAATCACCGTGTTGAGCGTGATTGGGAGGCATCTCTTCCAGGAACGTGGTCCACCGAAAGCCGTTGCGACCCAACTCCTGCTCCAGGGGAGTCCACACATTTCTGTGCCAATCCAAGGCGTCCTTGATGGGCCGGCAGTACTGGACGCAGGCCGACTCGGGACGGCTGCCGAGTTCGCCAGCCCTGGGTCCGCCGAGCGGGACCATCTGGCGTTCCCAACGTGCGATGAGGTCTCGGCGAGAGATCCGAAGCCCGACGAGCGTTCGCAGGGCGCGAAAATGCTCGATGCGCCTCGGTCGGGCTCCGGCGACGCGGACCTTGTCAATGAGGCGCTTCCATCCCCCGTGGGTAAGGAGAGTCCAACTGCCAAGTCGGCCGCCGGCCTCCAAGTGCTGTAGGACCTCATCGAGCAGGTGGGCTTGCTCTTCCAGGGTTTCACCCGCTGCAAGGGATGGTCCGTGCCGCAGAAGCGTCTCTTCGGCGCGGGCCGATTCATCGCAGACTCCCGCGATGAGTGAGCAAAGGCTTTCCCAGGGTTCGCGGTGGGGGCTACCCTGACGCCCAGCAGCGATGGCTGCGATCTTCCAACCACGCGCATCCCGCAACGGCTCCATGGCTTGTGTCAATCGTTGCAAGAGGAGGTCAAGGCTTTCGGGGCATTCCTCTTCTGAGGCGTCCACCCAAAGGTCTTCGCGGAGCCGCAGGTCCTCATCTGCGAATCGCCCGCGCTCCTCAATCAAGCGCTCGAACTCGACCGGCGCAAGCAACTCGTCCGGGCTGGGCAGGGTGCCACCCAGCTCTCGCTCATCCTCCGGCGTCACCGTCACATTGGTGCGGTAAAGGTCGATCAGATCCGCAACCGAAAGCGGAAGCGGGGTGCCCAAAGACACGGGACCAGGAATCCAATCGTCCTGCCCTGAGCCCTTTGCCACCTCTCGCGCAGCTTCTGACGGGGAATATGCTCGCCCTGCCACGAGGATGTCCCGGTATTCGTCGCCGCGAGCATCGAGGAGTTTCCTTTTCGTGCTGCGTATCCGGGTGAGGATTTCGCCTCGCTGTTTTTCGAGGGCCTTCGCTTCGCGCTCAAGCATGTCCGGATCAATCGAGGATTTCTCGACAATCCCTTCAACGGAACTCTTCATCTGATCTCTACTGGCGGTGTCTCTCTCGAGTACGCTAACGCAAAGGGACTGAAGTTGGTCCACCACCTGCTCACGAACCATGCGGAGTGCCTTGGTCGTGTGGCTGGTAACGAGAACACTCTTCCCCTGAGCCAGCAGGTGTCCTACAAGGTTGGCGATCGTGTGGGTCTTGCCAGTTCCAGGGGGACCTTGTACCAGCACGCACCCATGCTTCTCCAGCCGCTTGGCGATCTGCAACTGTTCTGGATTAGCCGGTTTACTCAGCAGGACGCGCTCATCCTCGTTGGCCTCGACCATCCAACTCCTGACGCTGTCACCTTCCTCAAGGGGCGGTGGCGGTTCGACGCCAACAACGTTCAAGAGAGATGATGGAAGGTCACTCCGGCTCTGCAAGTCTTCCAGGATAGACTCGAGGGCAGTGGAAAACCCCAGAGTTCGGCTGCGCATAAAAACCACGGGGTCGCGACCGAGTCGCGGATGGTCCATCTCACCGCGAGGTTCGCCCTTCCCCAAGAATTCCCCTCTGGCGGAAAGCGTCACGACAAGACGACGTAGAAAGCCTGAGGTCGCCTCACCGCCGAGCGGGTGGTATCGGCCACTTTCCAGTTCCTCACGGCACTTACCGATTGCCTTTCCGTCGACGTCGGCCATGGAACGAAAGAGGGCCGAGTAGAGTTCAACTGGGTGGTCAGTTTCGCTGAGAGTGAATTGGGGAGCCTGCGGGTCGAATTCCAGTTGCAGCCGCTGTAATAGCACTGGGTGGTGGACGCCCCCTTCGGGACGACGCCAATTCAATATCCCGTCGCCAAGTACCAATTCTACACGTTCCTCCTCCCGCCCGATCTCCCCGTGTAGCTCGTAGAGCCGCTCGAACACCTTGAGTGCCTCGCGGGCAGGTTTCTCATTTTTCACCCATTCATCTCGCAGCTCTTGCCAGCTTCTAAGCAGGCTTGGGCGCTCAGGATCGTCCTCGAAACGCACGACAACAGTCTGGCCTTCCTTGTTGGTTTCGTTACGAGATGAGTGTACCTCGACTGAGCCGTCAAGGCTGTCCCATCCCGTGCGAAGCCACTCCCTGAGCTGGGGAGGTGGCATTGGGGCACGAGTCAGTGTGGGCCGGCGCACCTTGAGGATGAAGTCGTCCCCTATCAAGGGCTCCTGAGTGTCCGTGCTCGTGGGGACTTCGCTCAACACGCCTAAGCGCACTGACGAATGGTCCGGCAGATCTCGGAGCCACAGCACCCACGGCTGTTCGCGGATAAGGCGCTTTGCCGGGTTGCGTTGCTGGTTGAGGGCCTCAAGATAGCGGAAGACCTGGGTGATTCGCCCTCGTCCAATCCTCAGAGTTTCCGGATCCAGATCCATCCTAAATTCCCCGCGTCCAACGAATATTGCTTTCCGTGGTTGCTTGTCCTGAATTTTGTAGGGTGGCTGGGGAATGTTGCATTCCTGCGCATGACCGTACTACATGCAAATGGGTGTCCAGCTCCGGTTTGCTCAACCTCGCGCCATACCCCTCCAAACGACAAACGCCGACCCTCTCGCGAGAATCGGCGCTGGCTCCTTTCAAGGCCCCCTCCATTGAGAAACAGGGGCTGGGGACCGGGGGCCAGGGGTCGGGCACGACAGGAGCCCTCCGATCTTGATGCTGCTCCGCCATCCGAGGGTAACCGCGGGTCGTGAACGAGCTATGTGAGTGAAAGGCTTATATCAAGAACCAGCCCATGGCGCAAGCGGGGAGCGGGATTCGTCGGGGGTGGGAAGCCGGGGACGCGGTGCCGGAGGGCAGGGCCTTCTAAGCTCTGCAAGAAAAACGGGGATCCGAAGGATCGGCCCCCGTGTGGTGCACCGCAAAGCCAGAGGTTACTTCTCGCCCATCTCCTTCATCTTGTCCCGCCCCTTCATCGCGTCGTTCACCGCCTTGGCTAGGTCTCATCCTCCGGGCAGCTTCTAAGGTTAGAAAAGCGTGCGTTGTCGGGCAGGTACAGGACGCCCTCGGCCTGGTAATCAATCTCGCTGATTCGGCGCCGGCCCTGCGCCCCCTGCCCCTCCCTTGCCAGGGCGGCCTGGGCCTGGGTGAACCTGTGGTCGGCGTAGCGGAGGAAAATGAGCCCGAGGACGGGCGTGGAGAATTCCGACGGCTTGAGGTTGGAGTTGGCCCAGAGCTGGTCCGCCGCCGCCAGGCTCATCCGGCTGCGGTCCCGCGTGATCTCCTCGATGGCCTGCGTGATGGCCTCGGCAGGCAGCGTCGGATTCAGCTTTTCCAGCGCCGCCCGCAATCGCCGGACGAGAACGACCTCGGAGGCAGTCTCCCGCCCCAGTGGGCTCCCGCCGGCCTGCTCGAACTCGTGGAAGCAGTCGGCGGTCTCCCAGCCCAGCTCGCCATACAGCTCAATCGCCGGCTGCTCGATCAGGGCATCTTCAGAGAAATCCTTTTTCACAGTGGATAACCCTGTCCGGGCGGCGGATAGCTTACCACCATCCCGCACCGAACCCCGCATTCGGGAGCCAATAAGAGGTCGCGCGCCGCTTGCCGGAATGGAGTAGGAGGCCCAGTTTCGAAGATGGGAGGTCGTTACGGATGCGCCTGCCAGCCGACGATGCTGTCGTATTCGGCGTGGGTTCCGATCCAGAACCAGAGCACCCCATCCTCTACCTCGTGAAAAGCCGACCCGTGCAAGGCCTTTACGCCGCCTTCAGGTGTTGGGCGGATATTGACAGGGCGACACGCATCCTCGACCCGTTACCAGCCCTTCACCATCTCTTCGGCGTCCTGGAATGCGAGGCGCCAGACAGGCGCATTAATCTAGGATGTCGAGCGCGACCTTGAGGGCGACGTGGAGGGCCGCGAGCTTCTGGGGGCCGAGGCCACCTACGTAATCGGTCAGGGCGGTCTTGGGCAGACTGACCAAGCCGTCGCAGTGAACTGCGCTCGCGTGTTTCAGGCCTTCCGCCTCGCCGACGGGCACCTGGGTCGCCAGGCCGTGCCGGCTGGAGGATACCGGCGCGCAGATCACCGTGCTGTAGTCTGCCGCGTCGCAGAGGATTTGCCGGCTGACGACGACGAAGACCCGGGAGCGTTTGGGCTCAGTCCGGGAGGGATGGGCGACCCGGTACAGATCGCCGCGCCTCACGGAAGGACCTGGTAGGCGAGAACGTCCTCCATCTCGGCGTTCAGCGCGGCGGCGTGCCGGCGGAGCAGAGCGGCTTCGCGGGCCTGGAGCGCGGCACGATCGGCCTGTGCGAGAAAGGCGCGCACGGCCTCTTCGATGAACTCCGAGCGGCTGCGCTGCTGGGGCTCGACCCGCGCATCAATCTCGCGGAGGAGTTCTTTGGACAGTGTGATAGAAGTCTTTACTTTCATACTACCGATATACTACCGCAGCACAATGCATCGAGTCAAGGGGCTTGCGGGTGTCATCTTCCCGATCTTCCGGCGCCCCTGTCGTGCTTTGGCCTTCCGGGCCAATGCCGCTTCGGCCTGGGCGAACTTGTGGTCGGCGTATCGCAGGAAGATCAGCCCGAGGACGGGCGTCGAGAACTCGGACGGCCTGAGGTTCGAGTTCGCCCACAACTGATCCGCCGCCGCCCAGAGACGTTTTTCAATCTCGTTATTGGTCGTCACGGATTACCCTTTGTCAGACAGCAGGCTCCAAACATGAATCTTGGATAACAGCCGGCGCGGAAAACCACGCATTTATAAATAGTTAGCCCGTTCCAGCCTCTTATTTTCCAAGCAGCTTGGATAATAAGGGTGCTTCGGGGGGCGTGCTGGGCTTTGTATACCGCCTTTGCTTTTTTGCGGCCCCTGGATTCGCAACAACAAGTAAACCCTTCTGAACCCATTCGCGAAGCTGTTTCGAGGCTTCAAGTACGCCACCACTAATGATGGTCCGCACCTCCTTATTCGAGATGCTGCCGTTCTTCTCGATGAAATCGCTCACGCGATCCCATGCGGTCGGTAGGCTCTCATTAAGAATGACCACCAGAACTGCATCCTTCTCAATTCGAGGCCGTGTCAAGTACAAATGATGCCGCCCTCAGTGTTCGCGAAGGCGACTACCGTTTCGAGGACTCTGTCGAGCTTGCCAAGTCTCTTACAGTCGAAGGAAAGGCCCTCAGGGATTTGGAGAAAGGTGTCGATGAGCGCGTCATCAAGGGGAAGGGATGGTGGTAATTGCCCGTGCTCGCTCTCCGTCGTCACAGGCTACCTGCTTTCATCAACAGAATAACCCTGCTCGGATCCCTCGGTGCGTCGGACGGGGAGCAAGAACAAGGGAATGCGGGAGATGCGGCGAACATATACGCGGTCATCCCTCATAATGGTACGGCCTCCTGGAGGACCCTTGTGCGCATTCCTTCGCGTAAGGCGTCGGGCTCTATAACATCCACGCGGCGGCCGAGCAGGGCCTCCAGATCGGCCACAAGTCCGCCCGGAAACCACGGGGGTGTCGGCCCTTCGACCTCAATGGGGAGATCCAGGTCACTGCTCTCATCCGCCTCACCGCGGGCGAAGGAGCCGAAGACCTGAACCCGAGCGACACCGTGTTTTCGCGCGATGCGGAGGATCTCTTCGCGTTTCGGCTTGAGGACGTCATCTATCCCCATAGCCTGACTCCATAGTGGTGTGAGAGGCCGTGAGTCCGAGCTCCCCCCTCACCCCAACCCTCTCCCGCTGAGGGGAGAGGGGATCGAGGGGTTAGCCCAAAACAGATAACCCCGCCCGAGGCCTTGTGGCGTGTCGGACGGGGAGCAATTTCAGGCCAAGGATACTACTGGTCGTGCCGTTGTGAAGCCTCATCGTTGGCCGACCTCGGGAGGGCTCTCGGAATCCTCGCTGTCTCCTGGCGATAGAAGGCTTATACCAAGATCCAGTCTAGGGTGCAAGCAAGGAGAGGCGCTTGAGGACGGGCCGAAAAACAACGGGGGGCCGGTGGTCCGGCCCCCTGTGTGGTGAACCCGATTGTGGTGGGAGCCTACTTCTCCCCCATCTCCTTGACCTTCACCTGCCCCTTCAGCGCGGCGTGGGCGGCGGCCAGCTTGGCGATGGGGACCCGGTAGGGGGAGCAGCTCACGTAATCCAGCCCGATCTCGTGGCAGAACACGACCGAGCGGGGCTCGCCCCCGTGCTCGCCGCAGATCCCGATCTCCAAGTCCTTGCGGGTGGCGCGGCCCTTCTCCACGGCCATGCGCATCAGGGATCCCACGCCAACCTGGTCGATGCTGACGAACGGATCCTCGGGATAGACCCCCCGCTCGACGTAGAGGGGGAGAAACTTCCCGGCGTCGTCGCGGGACAGGGCCAGGCAGGTCTGGGTCAGATCGTTGGTGCCGAAGGAGAAGAACTGCGCCACCTGGGCGATCTCATCCGCCACGAGACACGCCCGCGGGATCTCGATCATCGTCCCCAGCATGTAGCGGACCTTGACCCCGTACTTCTTCATGGTCTCGCGGGCCACCCGCTCCACGATCTCCTGCTGCATCTGGAGCTCCTTGAGCGTCCCGACCAGCGGGATCATGACCTCGGGGTACGGGTTCTTCCCCTGCTTCCGAAGCTCGCAGGCCGCCTGGAACAGGGCCTGGGCCTGCATCTCGGTGATCTCGGGGTACTCGATCCCCAGGCGGCAGCCGCGGTAGCCCAGCATGGGGTTGAACTCGTGCAGGCCGTCCACCTTGGCCTTCAACCGCTCGGTCGGCAGGCCCAGCTTCTTCGCCAGCTCCTCGATCTCAACGTCCGTCTTGGGCAGGAATTCGTGGAGCGGCGGGTCCAGGGTACGGACCGTGACCGGCAGGTCGCCCATGATCTCCAGGATGGCCTTGAAGTCCGCCTTCTGCATGGGCAGGAGCTTGGCCAGGGCCTTTCGCCGGCCCTCCACGTCCTCCGCCAGGATCATCTCGCGGACCGCGTCGATGCGATCGCCCTCGAAGAACATGTGCTCCGTCCGGCACAGGCCGATGCCCCCGGCGCCGAACTTGCGGCTGACCTGGGCGTCCTTGGGCGTGTCGGCGTTGGTGCGGATGCCGATCCGCCGGTACTTGTCGGCCCAGGTCATCAGGGTGGTGAAGTCCCCCGACAGCTCGGGCTGGATCAGCTTCGCCTCGCCCAGCATCACGTCGCCGGTGCCGCCATCCAGGGTGATGTACTCGCCGCGCCGCACGGTGAGGTCGCGGGCGAAGAAGTAGCCGTGTTCCTCGTACACCGTGATGTCCTGGGACCCGGCCACGCAGGGCTTGCCCATGCCGCGGGCCACCACGGCGGCGTGCGAGGTCATGCCGCCCCGGGCGGTGAGGATCCCCTGGGCGGCGTGCATCCCGCCGATGTCCTCGGGCGAGGTCTCGGTCCGGACCAGGATCACCCGCTCGGCCTTGGCTGCGGCCGCCTCGGCCTCGGCGGCAGTGAAGACCACCTGGCCCACGGCCGCGCCCGGCGAGGCCGGCAGGCCCCTGGCGATCTTCTGGACCTTGGCGGTGGGGTCCACCCGCGGGTGGAGCAGTTGGTCGAGCTGGCCCGGATCCACGCGCAGCACCGCCAGCTTGTGGTCGATCAGCCGCTCCTTCACCATGTCCACGGCGATCTTCACGGCCGCGCCTGCGGTCCGCTTGCCCACCCGGCATTGCAGCATGTACAGCTTGCCGTCCTGGATGGTGAACTCGATATCCAGCATCTCCCGGTAGTGCTTCTCCAGCCGCTTGTAGATCCGCTCCAGCTCGGCGTAGGCCTTGGGCATGGCCTTCTTGAGCTGGCTGATGGGCTGGGGGGTCCGGATGCCCGCCACCACGTCTTCGCCCTGGGCGTTCATCAGGTACTCACCGAAGAACCGGCGCTCGCCCGTGCCCGGATCCCGGGTGAAAGCGACGCCCGTCCCCGAGCTGTCCCCCAGGTTGCCGAAGACCATGGACTGCACGTTGACGCCCGTCCCCCAGTCCCCCGGGATGTTGTGCAGCCTTCGATAGGTGACGGCGCGAGGGTTGTTCCACGACTCGAACACGGCGTTGATGGCCAGCCGGAGCTGCTCCTTGGGATCCTGCGGAAAATCTCTCCCGGTCTTGTCCTTCACCACGCGCCTGAACAGGGTGACCAGTTCCTTCAGGTCGGCGGCCGTGAGCTCGGTGTCCAGCTTCACCTTCTTGGCGCGCTTCTGGGCCTCCAGCAGGCGCTCGAAGGCCTGCTTGTCGATGCCCAGGACCACGTCCCCGAACATCTGGATGAAGCGCCGGTAGGAGTCGTAGGCGAATCGCTCGTTCTTCGACCTCGCGATCAGTCCCTGGAGGGTCTGGTCGTTCAGCCCCAGGTTCAGCACCGTGTCCATCATGCCGGGCATGGAGACGCGGGCGCCGGAGCGAACCGAGACCAGGAGGGGGTTCGCGGGATTCCCGAAGCTGGCGCCCAAGGCCCGCTCGACCTTCTTCAGATTTTCCTCGACCTGCTTCCCCATGCCCGAAGGGTACTGCTTCTTGTTGGCGGAGTAGTGGATGCAGGCCTCGGTGGAAATGGTGAAACCGGGCGGCACCGGGATGCCCAGCCGGGTCATCTCGTGCAGGTTGGCCCCCTTGCCGCCCAGCAGGTTCTTCTGTTCCGCCCGACCTTCCGCCTTGCCCTTGCCGAAGAAGAAGACGTATTTCTTCGCTGTTGCCATGGACGCCTCCGATGCCCCCCCTAGCCCGTGATTTTCGTGAGGTCCGCGATTCGCGCGAACAGGTCTCCCACCGCCTTGAGCAGCGCGAAGCGGTTCTGGGTCAGCCCCTCGTCCGGCCCGATGACCAGGACCTCCTCGAAGAACATGTCCACCATGGGCTTCAGCCCCGCGATCCGCTGGAGCGCGCCCAGGTAGTCATGCGCCGCCACCTTCCCGTCCACCTCGGCCTTCAGCGCGACGACCTGGGCGTGGAGGGCCCGTTCCGCCCCCTCGACGAGGCGCGCCACATCCACCGGCCGGTCGAAGCCCTTCGGGATGATGCCCACCACGCGCTTGAAGGCGGCCGACAGCTCGCCGAAGTCCGCCTCCCGCCGCATCACCGCCAGCGCCTCGGCGCGCCGCGCCGCATCCACGACGTCGTCGGATCCGGCGGCCAGCACCGACTCGACGACGTCCGGCGGCAGCCCCCGGTCCACCAACACCCCCTGGGTCCGGCCGCGGAAGAAGTCCACCACCTCCCGCCGGATCTTGTCGGCGGCCTGATCCAGCCGGCCCCCAAAGGCCGCGCGGGCGCGGTCCACCAGCTCGCCCAGGGAGGCCCGGAGGCCCCGGTGCAGGATGGTCTGCACCACGCCCAGGGCCGCCCGGCGCAAGGCGTAGGGATCCTCCGACCCGGTGGGCATGAGGCCGACGCCGAAACAGCCCACGATGGAATCCAGGCGATCCGCCAGGCCCACCACGGCCCCGGCATTGGATTCCGCCAGCCTGTCGCCGGCAAAGCGCGGCAGGTAGTGTTCCTCGATCGCCTGGCAGACCTCCGGCGGTTCGCCCGAGAGCCGGGCGTACTCCCGGCCCATGGTCCCCTGGAGATTGGGGAACTCCTTGACCATGGTGGTGACCAGGTCCGCCTTGCAGAGATGGGCGGCCCGTTCCGCGATGCTCCGGCAGGCGGGGTCCACCCGGTCCGCGATGAAGGCGGCGAGCTCCCGCACCCGCTGCACCTTGTCGTGCATCGTCCCCAGCTTTTCCTGGAAGATGATGTCCTGGAGGCGGCCGACCCGCTCGGCCAGGGGCACCTTGCGGTCGTCCCGGTAGAAGAACTCGGCGTCGTTGAGCCGGGCGCGAAGGACCCGCTCGTTCCCCTGGCGGATCAGCTCCATGTCCCGCGCCCGCATGTTGGAGATGGCCACGAAATGCGGCAGCAGGTTCCCGGCGGCATCCACCACGGGGAAGTAGCGCTGGTGCTTCCGCATGGGCGTGATGATGACGTCCCGCGGCAGCTCCAGGTACTCCCGCCGGAAGGAACCGCAGACCACGGTGGGAAACTCCACCAGGTGCGTGACCGTCTCCACCAGGTCGTCATCCAGGACCACCTGGCCCTTCACCGTGGCGGCCGCCTCGACCGCCAGCTTCCGGACGATCTCCCGCCGGCGATTTTGGTCCACGATGACGAATTTTTCCTCCAGCTTCTCCAGGTACTCCTGGAAGCTGCGCACCCGGACGCCGCGCGGGGAGAGGAAGCGGTGGCCGTACGTCTTGGCATCGGCCTTCAGGTTGAGCCCCTCGATGGCGACCCGGACGACCTTGCCCCCGTAGAGGCAGAGCAGCCACCGGATGGGCCGGACGAACCGGAACGTCCCATCGCCCCAGCGCATGAACTTGGGGAAGGACAGCGAGGCCAGGATCTTGGGCAGAAGTGTCAGCAGGACCTCGGGGGTGAGAGCACCCCGCTCCTCCTGGACGGCCATCATGTATTCCCCGCGGTCCAGCGCCCGGACTTGCAACCGCTCGACCGGGACCCCCTGGGCGCGGGCGAAGCCCTCGGCGGCCCGGGTCGGCTTTCCCTCGGCATCGTAGGCCACGGCCCGGGTGGGGCCGATCACCTCGCGGCGCGCGTCGGCCTGTTTCTCCGCCAGCCCGTCCACGCACAGGGTCAACCGCCGCGGCGTCCCCAGGGTCCGGATGCCGGCGAAGGTCAGTCGGTGCTCCTGGAGCAGGCGGCTCGCCACCGCCTTCAGGTCCTCCAGCGCCGGCGGCAGGTAGCCGGAGGGGATTTCCTCTGTCCCGATCTCGAAGAGCAGTTCTTTTCCCATGGTCCGTTTTGTCCGGGTCCTCGCCAATCGTGATTCGTCTCAGGCCGACTTCGCCTTCTTCAGGAGGGGGAAGCCCATCTCCTCCCGCTGCTTGAGGTAGGCCTCGGCCACCCGCCGCGCCAGGTTCCGCACCCGACCGATGAAATGGGTCCGCTCCGTCACGCTGATGGCCCCGCGTGCGTCCAGGATGTTGAAGGTATGGGAACACTTCAGGCAATAGTCGTAGGCCGGGAGGACCAGGCCCTTCTCGATCAGGCGGAGCGACTCGCGCTGGTATTCGTCGAAGAGGCGGAGCTGCAGCGGGATGTCCGCCTCCTCGAAGTTGTGGAAGGACCACTCCACCTCGCCCTTGTGGTGGACGTCCCCATAGGTGACGTCGTGATTCCACTGCAGATCGTAGACGCTGTCCACGCCCTGGAGGAACATGGCGATGCGCTCGATTCCGTAGGTGAGCTCGCCCGCCACCGGCTTCAACTCGATGCCCCCGGCCTGCTGGAAGTAGGTGAACTGCGTGATCTCCAGCCCGTCCAGCCAGACCTCCCAGCCGAGCCCCCAGGCCCCCAGCGTCGGCGACTCCCAGTCGTCCTCCACGAAGCGGATGTCATGCTTCAGCGGGTCCACGCCGAAGCTCTCCAGGCTCTTGAGGTAGATCTCCTGGATGTCAATGGGCGAGGGCTTCAGGATCACCTGGTACTGGTAGTAGTGTTGCAGCCGGTTCGGGTTCTCCCCGTAACGACCGTCGGTGGGGCGCCGCGAGGGCTCCACGTAGGCGACTTTCCAGGGCTCGGGACCCAGGACCCGCAGGAAGGTCGCCGGGTTGCTGGTCCCTGCGCCGACCTCGATGTCGTAGGGCTGCTGGATCACGCAGCCGTATTTGGCCCAGAAGCTCTCCAAGGCCAGCACCAACTCTTGGAAGGTCATTACTTTATCCATTACGGCTCCCTTCGGGAAAACGTCACACACGCTAACAAATCGCCGGAGAGAGTGTCAAGGGAAAAGGGCCGAATGAGTGGCGGAACAGCTTTATTGATCGAGGGTTACAGGCTGGCCAGGAAGTCGGCCGATCGAAGGGGCCGCCCCAGGACGTGTCGAAGGAATACCCCCAGGATCTCGCTAACCTCTTGTAAAACTTGGGGAAGTATGGTTATCCGGTCCATGATGCGGAGCGTCGAACCGCTGGCCCCTCGCAGGAATCCGAGGGCTGCCGAGGACACGGCGAAAAGATCGGCAACCGCCGGCTGGCACCCCGGACAGATGAGGCCGCCCTGGCCGGGGCTGAGGGAGGCATCCGCGTTCGACGGCACGGGCTTCCGGCAGCGCACGCACTCCGAGAGCTCCGGACGATATCCGAGGAGGCGGAGGAGATGCAGGAAGAACCCCTGCATGACCAGGGCGGGCCGAGCGGCCCCTTCCAGAAGGTCCAGCGCGTCGGCCAACAGAATGTAGAGGTCCGGGAAGGCCTCCTCTTCCTCCACGCCGGCGGCCACCGCCTCGACCGCGGTGGAGGCCAGCACCAGGCGATCCAGGTCCTCGCGTAGCACGCGGTGCGAGCGGGTGACGGCGAACTCGTTGATCTTGTGAAGGGTGCGGTTCGGCCGTTCGAAGTAGACCAGTCGCCCCTCGGTGAAGAGCTGGAGGCTCCCCCCGAACCGCGTGCGGATCCGCCGCGCCCCTTCCGCCACCGCGCGCACCTTGCCCCCGGTCTGGGTGTAGAAGACCACGATCCGGTCGGCCTCGGCCAGGTTGTGGCCGCCGATGACGATGGCCTCCGTCGAATGCAAGGGCATCCGTTCCTCAATTTACGATTGACGATTTTCGATTGTCGATTGCAATCGGAAATCGACAATCTGCAATCGGCAATGAGATCAGGGTTCCATGTAGCCGAAGCGCCGCAGGGCCGCCACGTCCTTCCGCCAGCCCTCCTGGACCTTCACCCAGAGGCGGAGGAAGACCCGGGTTTCCAGGAGCGCCTCGATCTCCGGTCGCGCCCGCTCGCCGATCCGCTTCAGCATCTGCCCGCCGGCGCCGATGACGATCCCCTTCTGGCCACCCTTCTCCACGTAGATCGTGGCCTCGACGTCCGTGAGGTCCTTCCCTTCCCGGGCCTTGACCGCCTCCACCTGGACGGCCACGGCGTAGGGAAGCTCCTGGTGCAGGAGGGCAAAGGCCTGCTCCCGGATGATCTCGGCGATGAAGAATCGCTCCGGGCGGTCGCTGAGGTCGTCCGGCGGGTAGAAGGGATGCCCCACCGGCGCGTGCTGGAGGAGCACCGACTCCAGCCGGTCCACGTTGTCCCCATTGGCCGCAGAGACGGGGACGATCTCGGCGAAGGAATACGCCTCCTGCCAGCGGGCGATGAGGGGCAGGAGCAAGGGCTTCTCCACCAGGTCCACCTTGTTGAGGCCCAGGATGACGGGGGCGGTTTGTGTCTTCCGCTCGCGGAGCTGCTCCAGGATGAGCTGGTCGTCGGGATCCTCGGACTGCGAGGCGTCAATCAACCAGAGAATCACGTCGGCGTCCGCTATGGCGCGCAGGGCGGCGCGGACGAGGCTCTGGTTGAATACCGTATCAGACTCGTGCATCCCCGGCGTATCCAGAAAGAGGAGCTGCGCCTGCGGCAGGTTCCGGATCCCCAGAATGCGATGCCAGGTCGTTTGCGGCCGGGGGGAGACGATGGAGAGTTTTTGTTGAAGCAGGTGGTTCATGAGGGTGGACTTGCCCACATTGGGCCGCCCGATGATGGCCACGTAGGCCGCCCGAAACGCTCCTCCTGCTATCTCTGCAGCCTCCGCCTTGTCGTTCGTGGGGTCCATGGCTTCCCCGCCATCTCAAAATGCGTTCGGTCGTTCGACGGTTCGAGTGTTCGGTTGTTCCCGGAACCACCGAACGACCGAACTCCCGAACCATCGAACGCTTCGAGTGGTCCGATCATTCCAAGGGCAGCGGCTTCAGGAGTTCCTGCGGGTCGATCCGGGCCCCGTACAGGCGCCCCCCCCAGTGGAGATGGGGCCCCGTGGCGCGCCCGGTGCTCCCCACGCGGGCGATGGCCTGACCCCGCTCCACCCGCTGCCCGGGCTGCACCAGGCTTTCCTGCAGGTGGAAGTACATGGTGTACAGGCCGAGGCCGTGGTCCAGGATGACCGACCGTCCGGCGAAGAAGTGGTCTGCCACCAGGGCCACGATGCCGGCGTTGGCGGCCAGGACCGGCGCCCCCGGGGACGCCGCAAAATCGGCCCCGGTGTGTGGGGACCGGGGCTCCCCGTTGATGATGCGCCGCAGGCCGAACCCATAGGCGGGACCCGCCCCGTCCAGGGGGACCCGAAACGGATCGCGCCAGAACCGCTCGGGCGTCAGGGTTTCCCATAGGCGATCCAGGAGCGCCTTCTCTCGGTTGACCCGCTCCAGGCTGGCGGTGTCCAGCTCCACGAAGGGACGCGGTACCGTGAGGCGCTGGACGGGGTAGTGGCCGTCCAGGACCCGCAGCGTCCCTCGCCCCGTCAGAGGTCGGCCGCTGCCGTCCACGGCCTCGGCCCGGATCGCAAGGGGGCCGGGTCGCTGCTCCAGGTCAATTCCGATCAGCACCACCCAGCGGGTCAGCTCGTCTGGAGAGAGTGCAGGGATCTCCCGATCTCCCACCCGGACTCGCAGGCCCCGGATGGGGCTGGACCATTTCACACTGAGGACCGAAACGCCGCCCTGCCGCGCCTCGGCAGGCGAGAGACGGACGGCGAGCCGCAAGTCATCAGCGAAGGCCAAGCGGGGAAGATGCGGCAGGCCGGGGAGGACGGCGAGCAGCGCGACCCCCAGGCCGGCCGCCCAGCATCGGGACATCCCCGGCGCCCGGAGGGGCGGCGGGCCGTCAGGCATTGGACTCGGCGATGGGCAGGCGGAACCGGAAGGTGGAGCCGACGCCCGGGGCGCTCTCGACGTTCACCCGGGTGCCGTGGGCGTCCATGATCTGCTTCACCAGGGCCAGGCCCAGGCCGGTTCCGCCATAGCTCCGGGTGGCCGAGGCATCCACCTGGTAGAACTTGTCGAAGATGCGAGGGACCCTGTCCGCAGGAATGCCGATCCCGGTATCGCTCAGGCTCACCTCGACGTAGCCGTGCTGCCAGCCGGGCGGCGCATCGTCGGGCGCAATATGCGCCTTGGCGCTCAAGGTGATCCGTCCCCCCTGTGGGGTGAACTTGATGGCGTTGTCCAGCAGCAGCATCAGCGAGCGGGCGATCTGCTTGGGGTCCACCCGGACGTCGGGCAGCTCGGGAGGGATCCCGAACTCCACCATCAGGCCTTTCTCGCTCGCCCGGGGCATGATCAGGCGGCCCCGCTCCTCCAGCAGGGGGCCGATGGCGAAGGACCGGGCCTGGATGGTGAGCTCCCCCTGGTCCATCTGCACGAAGGCCAGGAGGTCCTCGATCAGTCCCTGGAGTCGCTGCACCGCCTGCTCCACCACCGTGAGATGGGAGCGCTGGCGGTCGGTCAGGGGGCCCGGCCGCCCCGAGAGGAGCATCTCGACGTAGCCGATGATGGGGGCCAGCGGGGTGCGCAGCTCGTGGGAGATGTTCGCCAGGAAGTTGCCCTTCATGGCGTCGAGCTGCTTCAGCTCCCCGTACGCCCGGCGCAGGTCCTCGTAGAGCTTGGCGTTCTCCAGGGCGATGGCCGCCTGGGACGCCAGGGCGTCCAGCATTTCCTGGTCCGCGGCCGTGAAGACGCCGGACCGCTTGTTCAGGACCTGGAGCACCCCGATGATGGTCCCCACCTTGTTCCGGACCGGCATGCACAGGATGGTCTTGGTCCGGTAGCCGGTCTGCCGGTCCACCTCCTGGTTGAAGCGCGGGTCCTCGTAAGCGGCGGGGATATTCAGCAGCTCGCCCGTCGTGGCCACGTGACCGGCGATGCCGAGGTGGGACTTGAAGCGGATCTCCTGGTGCTGGAGCCCCAGGGCCACCCGGGACCAGAGCTCTCCCCGCTCGTGATCCACGAGGAACAGCGTGCTCCGATCCGCCTCCATGGCGCGGGTGGTCTCCTCCATGATGAGCTGGAGGAGCCGATCGAAATCGGTCTCCGCGCTCATGGCCTTGATGACGTCCAGCAGGATCCGGAGCCTGGCCGCGTCGCCCAGCCCGGTTCCCCGCTGCGCGTCGTTGCCCATCATTCCCCCCTCCTGCGGCCGGGCGCCGGTCGCGCCGCGCGCGGGCGCCCTCCGGCCGGCGCGCGGATCGCCCGCACGGCCGCCGAGGCCTGGATGCCGCAGGCCGCCAGGATAGTCCGTTGCTTGTGCCACATCCGGCGCCGCTCCTCCGCGGTGCCGTGGTCGTAGCCGACAAGGTGGAGGATCCCGTGGACCAGGAGGAGGGCCAACTCCGCCCGGACGTCCGCCTTGCGGACCCGCGCCTGGCGTCGCGCGGTTTCGGCCGAGATCACCACGTCGCCCAGGAGATCCGGCCCCTCGGCCTGAGTCCCTCGACCTTGCTCGGGACCCTGAGCCTGTCGAAGGGCTCGGGACGAAGGCCAGGCCTTCCCGAACCGTCCCTCGGTCATGGGGAAGGCCAGCACGTCGGTCGGGCCGGCGACGCGGCGGTAGGCGCGGTTGAGCGCCGCCATGGCGGCGTCGTCCACCACGAGGACGCTACACTCCGCCCTCGGGCGCGCCAGCACGGACAGCGCCCGTACCCCCACCCTTCTTAGCCATCCCGTCTCGACGGGGACCCTCTTTTGCCGGTTTCGCAGGATGATCGCCATTCTCGCTCCGCTTCCTGCCCAGGTTCTGAAGCTGCGCGCCCGGGTAGTCCACCCGGTGATGGAAGATCCCCGTCAGGATCCGCACGAAGCCGTTGGCGATGAGGTGGAGGTCCCGCAGGGTCAGGTCGCATTCGTCCAGCTGGCCGTCCACGAAGATCCCGTTGATGATCTTCTGCACCGCCCCCTGGATCCGGGCCGGCGTGGGATCGGAGAGGGTGCGGGCGGCCGCCTCCACCGCGTCGGCCAGCATGAGGATCGCGGCCTCTCGCGTCTGGGGTTTCGGCCCGGGATAGCGGTAATCCTCCTCCTTCACCGCCTGCAGATCGGGATCCGCCCGCTCCATGGCACGCTGGTAGAAGTAGCTCACCAGTCGCGTCCCGTGGTGTTGGGGGATCAGGTCCACCAGGACGTCGGGCAGGCCGTAGGCCCGGGCCATCTCGACCCCCTCCTTCACGTGGGCCATGAGGATGGCCCGGCTCAGGCTGGGGGCCAGCTTGTCGTGCCGGTTCAGGGCGTTCGACTGGTTCTCGATGAAGTAGGCGGGGTGCCGGGTCTTCCCGATGTCGTGGTAGTAGGCGCCCACCCGGCATAGCAGCGCGTTGGCCCCCACGGCTTCCGCGGCCGCCTCGGTCAGGGTGCCCACCATGATACTGTGGTGGTAGGTGCCCGGCGCCATGAGGACCAGGTGCCGGAGCATCGGCTCGTTCAGGTTGGACAGCTCGAGGAGGGTGAAGTCTGTGGTCCGCCCGAAGGAGTGCTCCAGCAGCGGCAGGAGCCCCGTGGCCAGGACCGCCACCATGGCCCCATTCACCAGGCCGCCCACCATGTCCGCCAGCAGCCGGCTGGCGTCGCCCTCGACCAGGGCGAAGGCCAGCACCGTGTAGGCGTTGGCGAGGCCGAGCACGCTGCCGGCGCGGAAGAAGGCGGTCCGCTTCTGCCGTCCCGCCAGGGAGAAGATCCCCACCAGGCTTCCCACGAAGGTGAACAGGAAGTACTCGATGGGGGCTACGAGCATGATCCCCGTGAGGATGGTGAGGACCAGCGAGCCGGCGAAGGCCAGCCGGACGTTGAACAGGACCGTGAGCAGGACGCCGCCCAGGGGCACCGGCAGGGCGGCCCGCAGGGCGGAGAGCGGGATGTGGGGGAAACTCTGGTGGAGGGAGGTGATGATGACGAGCCCGTACCGGATGAGCAGCAGGACGACGAGGAGGATCGTGCCGAGCAGCACCAGGCTGCGGGGGCGCCGGACCTCCTTGGGCTGCAGGGCGCGGACATAGGCGTACAGCGCGCCCAGCAGGAAGGCCAGCAGCAGGAAGACCCCCAGGACCGAGAGTGCGCCCAGGGGGAGGGCCAGGTTGGAACTGAGGATCTGGAGCGTGGCCAGGAGGAAGAAGGCGGCGACGGCGGGCAGGAACCAGCGTTGCTGCTCCAGCCGGGCCACGGCGCGACGGATGGGGGCTAACGGACGCCAGCCCACCCGTAGGGGAGCCTGCAGCCGATCCGCCACGCCGCGGCGGACCTCCTTGGTGAAGAAGCGGAGATCCATCAGCCGAATTGTTGATTGCGGATTGCGGATTGCGGATTGAAAATCCCAAATCCCAAATCCGAAATCAAAAATGAGGGAGAAAGCGGGTTCACGCTAGGCACGCGGGTCCGCGGGGGTCCCCTGGTAGGCCTCGTACGCCCGCACGATTTGCTGGACCAGCTCGTGGCGGACGACGTCCTCTTCCGTGAAGTGGACGAACCGGATGCCGGGGATCTCCTTCAGAATGGTGCGGACCTCGATCAGGCCCGACACCCGCCCCGCGGGCAGATCCACCTGGGTGATGTCTCCCGTGATCACCGTCTTGGAGCCGAACCCCAGGCGCGTGAGGAACATCTTCATCTGCTCCGAGGTGGTGTTCTGCGCCTCGTCCAGGACGATGAAGGACTCGTTGAGAGTCCGCCCCCGCATGAAGGCGAGGGGGGCGATCTCGATGGTGCCCTGTTCGATCAGGCGCGTGGCCCGCTCGGTCTCCAGCATGTCGTACAGGGCATCGTACAGGGGTCGGAGGTAAGGAGTGATCTTCTCGGAGAGCGTGCCGGGGAGGTAGCCCAGCTTTTCCCCCGCCTCCACCGCGGGGCGGGCGAGGATGATCCGGTGGACTTCCTTGTGCAGGAGGGCCGACACCGCCATGGCCATGGCCAGGTAGGTCTTGCCGGTGCCGGCCGGGCCGATGCCGAAGACGATGTCGTACTTCCGGATGGCCTCGATGTAGCGTTTCTGCCCCAGGCTCTTGGGGCGGACCGGCCGCTTCTTGGTCGAAACCTCGATCGCCTCGGCCTGCACCTCGCGGAACGCGTCCGCTTCGTTCTGGCCGAAGTGGCGGAGGGCCAGCCGGACCTCCTGGTTGCCCACGGGACGCCCCTGCCGGACCAGCGCGACCAGCTCGCTCACCACCTGTTCCGCGACGGCCACGGGGCCTTCGCTGCCGGAGATCGTCAGCATCCCGCCGCGCACGACGAGCCGGACGTGCAGCCCCTCCTCGACCAGGCGGGCGTGCTCATCGCCCCGACCGAACAGGTCCTGCAGTTCCGGACCCGCAGCCAGGGATACCCGCTTCGAACCTACGCTGTCTGTCTCGCCCATGCGAAGGCGGCGCACCCCTCCATCCGCTCCAATTGTCTGACGCACCGGGTAGGATAGACCCGGCCCCTGGGGCTGTCAAATGGAAAACGGCCAACGGCAGAAGAGCCGAGAGCGGCGAGCCGAGAGCCGAGACCGGAGGGGTCCACCCGTAGGCCAAGGGGGAGTCGACGGTCAGGCGCGGGCCAGGAGCCAGCGGCGGATGGCCGGGATGCACCGCCTCGGGAAGACGTGGCGGGTGGGGACGAACAGGTGCTCGACCGAGGGGGCGCGCTGTTCGAGGGCGGCCGTGAACTTGCGGACCCGTTCCAGGGGATAGAAGGGGTCCCGGGCCCCCGAGATGTGCAGGATGTCGGTGGCGCTCCTGCGGTACGTCGGGGAGGAATCCCAGTCGCCCGGGATGCCGCCGCAGACGCCGACCAGCCCCCGGATCGTGTTCGGGAAGGTGAAGGCAAACCGGTAGTTCAGGCCGACGGACTGGGAGAAGCCGAGGAGGAAGACCTTCTTCCGGTCAACGGGATGCGCGGCAGCCACGTCCCGGATGACCCGCCGAACGAACGCGTGGTGGACCGCCTGGTTCTCCTGGGAGTTGTGCATGGTCCCCCAGCCGAAGGCGATCCGCACCTGCTGGGAACCGCGCCGGCGCTGGATGTGCTGGTGCGGTCCCTGCAAGGACGCAATCGCGAATCGGTCCCCGCAAATCCGCTCCGCCAGCGCCAGCATGGACTCCTTGGTTCCCCCGTAGCCGTGCAGCGCGATCAGGAGCGGGTAGCCCCGTCTGGGCGGCGGCGCCCCGGGAAGTCGGAGATCGTAAAAGCATATCGTCGGGATGACGAGGCGCTGGTCAACCATCTGGCCTCCCCTGATCCACAACACCCCTCTCATTCGCCTGCGCCGGCGCAACGTCCGGCGTCGGGATGGCCCGCCCTCGGCGACGGGGAACATAGCACAACCCCCCTCCTTGATCCAGGCCGGTCCGCCCACTCCGGCCGTCCAGACAGCCGTTCCTTGCGCGGCGTACCGTGGCACATTCGGCTTGACACGTCTTGGGCGCCTTGGTACGTTCTTCGCGCCCATGAAGCTGATGGCCGCCGTCACCTGGGCATCCTGACGCCCAGGGATGAAATCTCCTGCCGAAGCATTGAATGGCGGCGGGAGCTTTCTCTTTCCCCGCGCGGGGCCACTCACCGTCCATTTCTCTTTCTCTCCAATCTGCGATCTGTTAGAGAGGGGGGGTCGTGAGCGAAGCCAGCATTGTCCATCCGACGTTTGAACCGAACAGGAAGATGCAAGCGGTGGCGGCCCCACCGAGGATCTTCGCGGGGCTTGTGGCGCTGGCGGCGTCTCTGTTTGCCACCACGGCGGGGGCGAGCGAAGCGGAGCTTACGATCCCCGACCTGGGCTCCGTGAACTTCCTCGGGATGTCCGGGCACAACCTGCTCCTGTTCGGGCTCCTCATCTGCATCGGCGGGATGGCCTTCGGGCTCGTCCAATACATGCAGATCCGCAGCCTCCCGGTCCACCGGGCGATGCTCGAGGTATCGGAGCTCATCTACGAGACCTGCAAGACCTACCTGATCACCCAGGGCAAGTTCCTCGCGGTCCTCTGGGCCTTCATCGCGGTCGTTATCGTGATCTATTTTGGGTTCCTGCTCCACTTCTCGGCGGGGAAGGTCCTGACCATCGTCGTCTTCTCGATCGTCGGCATCCTGGGCAGCTACGCCGTGGCGTGGTTCGGCATAAGGATCAACACCTTCGCCAACTCCCGGGCCGCCTTCGCGAGCCTCGGGGGCATGCCCTTCCCGACCATGGCCATCCCGCTCAAGGCCGGGATGAGCATCGGGATGCTCCTCATCTCCGTCGAGCTCCTGCTCATGCTCTTCATCCTCCTCTTCATCCCCGGTGACGCGGCCGGACCCTGCTTCATCGGTTTCGCCATCGGCGAGTCCCTGGGCGCCGCGGCCCTTCGTATCGCCGGCGGTATCTTCACGAAGATCGCCGACATCGGCTCCGACCTGATGAAGATCGTCTTCAAGATCAAAGAGGACGACGCCCGGAACCCCGGCGTCATCGCCGACTGCACGGGCGACAACGCGGGCGACTCGGTCGGCCCCACCGCCGACGGCTTCGAGACCTACGGCGTCACGGGCGTGGCCCTGATCACCTTCATCCTCCTGGCGGTGAAGGACCCCACCGTCCAGATCCAGCTCCTGGTCTGGATCTTCGTGATGCGCGTCGGCATGATCGTTACGAGCGCCGTCTCCTACTATATCAATGGGGCCTGGGCCAAGGCCAAGTACGCCAACAGCCCCAGGTTCAACTTCGAGATCCCCCTGACCACTCTCGTGTGGCTCACCTCGATCGTGTCCATCGGCATGACCTATGTCCTGTCCGGCATCCTGATCCCGAAGCTGGGCGCCGACTCCACGCTCTGGTGGAAGCTCTCCACCATCATCACCTGCGGCACCATCGCCGGCGCCCTGATCCCCGAGCTCGTCAAGGTCTTCACCTCGACGAACTCCCACCACGTCCGCGAGGTCCTCTCGGCCTCCCGCGAGGGCGGCGCCTCCCTCAACATCCTGGGCGGCCTCGTGGCCGGCAACTTCAGCGCCTACTGGATGGGCATGGCGATTATCCTCCTGATGTCTGTCGCCTACGGCGTGAGCACTTTCGGGCTCGGGAACCTCATGGCTGCTCCCGCGATCTTCGCCTTCGGCCTCGTGGCCTTCGGCTTCCTCGGCATGGGCCCGGTGACGATCGCCGTCGACTCCTACGGCCCGGTGACCGACAACGCCCAATCCATATACGAGCTCTCCACCATTGAAACGATCCCGAACATCAAGGAAGACATCCGGGCCACGTTCGGGTTCACCCCCGATTTCGAGGACGCCAAGGCCTACCTGGAGGAGAACGACGGCGCGGGCAACACCTTCAAGGCCACTGCCAAACCCGTGCTCATCGGCACCGCCGTGGTGGGCGCCATGACGCTCATCTTCTCCATCATCCAATTGCTCACCGCACGCTTCGGCGCCGCCGACGTCTCCACAGGCCTCTCGGTCCTCAACCCCCTCTTCCTCCTGGGCCTCATCACCGGCGGCGCCGTGATCTACTGGTTCTCCGGCGCGTCCATCCAGGCGGTCTCCACGGGCGCCTACCGGGCCGTGGAGTTCATCAAGCGCAACATCAAGCTCGAGGGTGGCGGCGAGAAGGCCTCCGTCGAAGACTCGAAGAAGGTGGTCGCCATCTGCACCCAGTACGCCCAGAAGGGGATGTTGAACATCTTCGTGGTGATCTTCTTCTCGACCCTGGCCTTTGCCTGCGTGAACCACTACTACTTCATCGGGTACCTCATCTCCATCGCGATCTTCGGCCTGTACCAGGCGATCTTCATGGCCAACGCCGGCGCCGCCTGGGACAACGCCAAGAAGCTCGTCGAGACCGAGCTCAACATGAAGGGCACCGAGCTCCACGCCGCCACCGTCGTGGGCGACACCGTCGGCGACCCCTTCAAGGACACCTCGTCCGTGGCCATGAACCCGGTCATCAAGTTCACCACCCTGTTCGGGCTCCTGGCCGTCGAGCTCGCCATCGAGCTCCCCGCCCTCACGAGCCACGTGGCCGCGGCGGTCTTCTTCCTGGTGTCGGTCGTCTTCGTGTGGCGCTCCTTCTACGGGATGCGGATCCCGCGGGTGGAGGCCGCTTAACCCCGCCGGATCCCAGTCCGCACCCACGGCAATGCCGTGGGTACCCGGCGGATTGGGATTGCGGCGGCCCTGTGGGCGCGATTCACGGTATGCGCACCGCGCATTCCGTGAATGATGCGGGCTGAGGCTCTGCCCGCCCTCACCCTCAGACCACACGCCCCTCCCGCCGGAGACTGCGCTCCGGTGGGAGTTTTTGTTTGACCGCATCCCCGACCTGTCTCTAGGATACCCTCCGTTGGGGTCCCGGCGCAGGACTGGAGAGCTTTCCGTATGGGTAACCAGATGAAGATCGTCATCATCGCTGGGCCGAACGGAGCTGGGAAGACAACCTTTGCCCGCGAATATCTGCCGCACGAGGCGGGGTGCCCGGATTTCGTGAACATGGACCTGATTGCATCGGGCCTTTCGCCGTTTGATCCTCAGCGGGCGGCTCTGCGGGCCGGCCGCCTGATGCTTCAGGAGATTCATCGTCGAGTTCGTGCCGGTGAAAGCTTCGCCTTCGAGACAACCCTATCCCGTGGTAGCTATGCCCGCCTGATCCCCCGTTGGCGGGAAGTGGGCTATCACGTAAAGCTGGTTTTCTTGAGTCTCCCCAGTGTGGGCTTGGCCGTGGCCCGTGTGTCGGCGCGCGTGGCGCAGGGCGGGCATGACATCCGGGAACAGGTGATCCGCCGAAGGTTCGATGCGGGTCTGCGGAACTTCGAGGGCGTTTACCGTGCTCTTGTGGATAGCTGGGTTCTGTATGATAATTCGGGGCCGACGCCATTGCCCGTTGCCTCGGGGGACAACCCATGAACAGGAAAGCTCTCATGTCCAAAGACCCTGACATCCTCGCGGTGGATGCGGCGCTGCGCCGGGCGGCGCGGCGAGCACGGGAACTCGGCCGCAAAACGGACACACCAGTTTATGTGTTGAAGAACAGTCGGATAGTTGACCTGACCAAAGAATGGAAGCGACGGTCCCAAACACGGTGAGACCCTGATCGAGGAATCGGGGATGCTTGCGAGCGGGGAAATTGCACTTATCGAGCCGGGTCCCCTTCCGAGGGACATCGGCGGCGGGACGCGCCTGCTGATCTTCCTCGTCTGTCCAGTTGTCCTGGGCGCCTCGGTGGCGTTCTCCAAGCGCGGATCCATCGCGGGGGAGAAGGCCGCCTAGCCGCCGTCACGTTTTCGGCCTTCACCACTCCTACCGGAGGCGCGACCTCCGGCAGGAGTTTTTCTTTGATCGGGGGTGCCGGGTCCCCATACAATCTGCCCGCATTCAGCGCGGCCATGCAGGGTGGACCGGCCGTTCGGCGAAAAGGTGAGGAGGCCGGGACGGACGGAGACGGGAGGCATCCCAGCCACCCAGCTTCCTGCCGTCAGGGGAGGACGTGCGATGCGATGGCTCTGGATGTGCGTGGTGATGCCGCTGGCGCCCCTCCTGGCGCAAGCCGAGATGCCCCCCGATGCCAGCATCAAGGCAGTCGCCGACGCGTGGCTGATGAAAAAGCCCGCGCCGGGCTTCGGCGTAACCATGACCATGGCCCAGGCGGCCACGGTCCAGGAGCGCTACAACGCCCTCACGGCGAAGGAGCTGGGGAACGCGGTGGGGTACAAGGCGGGCCTGACCAACCCGGCCGTGCAGCGGCGCTTCGGCTATGACCGGCCGATCCGGGGCACCCTCTACGAGAAGATGATCCTTCCCAGCGGGGCCAGGGTACCCGCTGCCTTTGGGGCGCGGCCCGTCTTCGAGGCCGACATGGTCGCAGTGGTGGGCGACGCCGCGAAGTTGATGGCGGCCAGGAGCCCGCTGGAAGCCCTGCAGGCCGTCAAGGAGATCCGCCCGTTCATCGAGCTGCCCGATCTGGTGTTCGACCCCCAGGTCAAGCTCGACGGACCGCACCTGCTCGGCATCAACGTCGGGGCGCGGCTCGGCGTGCTCGGGGACCCCATTCCCTTGCCTGCGACCGCCCAGTCGGTGGCGAAGCTTGCGGACATGCAGGTCGAGGTCGTGGACCAGACGGGCGCCGTGCTGGGGGGAGGCAAGGGCTCGGACATCCTCGACAATCCCTTGAATACCGTGCTCTGGATCGCCGAGTCGCTCCGGGCCGAGGACAAGGCGCTGAAAAACGGGGAGTTGCTCTCCCTGGGTTCCTTTTCGGCGCTCCTGCCGCCCAAACCGGGCACGACGATCACCGTCCGCTACATCGGTCTCATTCCCGGGCCCGCGGAGGTCAGGGTTGCGTTCGAATAGCTCCGGGACTGAAGCGCACTTCACCCACCATTCCATCCAGAAATGTTCAATCATCCGGACAGGCAAGCCCTCCTCGCCGGTTGACCGGGTCTCCGTTGACTGAACCGCCGCTATCCCATACAGTGTCTGTATGGTAACCGCTCGGCCTCACATGCTCAGCATCCTGGTGGCCGTCCTGCTGGTCGCGACGGCGGGCCTGCACTCGCAGACGATGGCCGCCGGTTCATTGCAGCGGCAGGTCCTGGGCAACCAGCAGCCCGGGTGTGGGACCACGACGTGCCCGAAGAATGTGGAGGTCTTTGGGCTCATCGCCACATCGCCCAAACTTGACGTGTGTGGCAGAGAATTGCTTGCCCCCTCTCCCTCGCCTTTCTCTCTCTGGATTCTTCCTATCCCGCACGTCGGGCGGGCGCCGCCATCTGTCCGCGTCTGAGTCTGGCCTGATCCACGGGTGATCATTGGGTCTCATCGAGCCTGGTGCAGCGGCGTCCTTCACGCGGCCCGCAGCGTCAGTGTCGTCTGATAGGAGAAAAGCATGGGGAAGAAAAAGGGAGGCGTCCCGACCAAAGGGAAATCGGCCAAGTCGGGGAGCCGGGCGCCCGTGATCGCGGGCGTGCTCCTGCTCGTGGCCGCGCTGGGCATCGGTGGCTACTGGTGGACGAGCGGCGGGGACGGGGGTCCGGTTCGGGGCGCCAAGCCCGCCATCCCCCGGGTGCCGCGGCCGGCCACGCTGTCGCCGGTCCTGTTCACCGGATATGCCGCCAAGGGCTACCAGGTGGCCAAGGAAATCCCCGAGGTCCTGGAGCACGTCATGTGTTACTGCGGCTGCGACCGGAACCCCGGGCACCAGAACAACCTGGACTGCTTTGCCGACGAACACGGAGCAGGGTGAAACATCTGCGTGGACATTGCGCTGGAAGCGCAACGGCTGCACAAGCAGGGCGTCCAGGTGGCGGAGATCAAGAATCGGATTGACCGGGCGTTCGCCCGCTGAGTCCAGGCTGTCCACCCGTCGGTGTGAGGTGCCCCCTCCGTTGTGTCTCGCACCCTCATAGTGCTTGACCTTCCCCTCCCTGGAAGGTTTATCATTCTCAAGCGGGGAAGGAACCCGGGAGGGGGCAATGCCGGAACGCTGCTTCATCGGCCGCGCGGCGACCGCGGCGGGTCTCAGTGCCAAGACCCTTCGATACTACGAGGCTGTCGGTCTCTTGCCTCCGCCGGACCGCACCGAGAGCGGGTACCGTGTGTACTCCGCCGATGCCGTCCGGCGGCTGGGCTTCATCGTGAAGGCCAAGCAGTTGGGGTTGAGCCTCCGCGAGATCCGGGAGATCCTCGGCATCCGGGACGGGGGGCAAGCCCCTTGCGTTCACCTCCAGCACCTGCTGCTGCGAAAGGCCCAGGAGGTGGACCGCCGGATCGCAGAGTTGACCGTTCTCCGCCAGGAGCTCCGGCGCCTCGCCCGCCGCTGCAGGCGTGAGATTCGCGAGGGAGGCCAGGCAGCGATTTGTCCCCACGTGGAATCGCTCCCTCCCGCGCCCCGCTGCCCCCGGCCTGCCTCCCGATCCTGAACCCCCGCCGATCAGTCGCACAGAAAACTTCAGGCTTGACCTTCCCCTCAAGGGAAAGGTGTATCCTCCTCCCACGAGCCGGATCGGGCGCAATCCAGCCGGGGAAGACCCGACCGGTCCCGGAGGCTCGGGAGGGGTATTATGGAAACACGATCGCTTCCCCTGGACACAAACGAGGCGCGATTCCGCGCGATCCTAGTCGCGCTTGGTGTCGCGCTGTTCTCCCTGACGGTCATCGGCCTGTTCAGCCTGGCGACGTCGCCCCTGGATGTGGTGAGCCTTGCCCTGGCCTATACCTCGGGGCTCTCGATGATCGTCCTGCCGTGCACCCTTCCGGCGGTGTTCGTCATCGTGCCGTTGAGCCTCGGCCGCGGCTACCGTCGGGGGTTCCTGATGGCCGTGCTCTTCGGTCTCGGCCTGACGCTAACCATCGCGGGATACGGAGTGGCGGTCGCGTCCCTCGGTCGGATCCTGTACCTGGACCGCATTACCCTGATCATGTGGCTTGTAGCCGGCCTCACTGCCTATGTATTCGGCCTTACGGAGCTGGGCCTGCTCCCGTGGCAGCTTCCAGCCTATAGCGGACCGCTCCCCGGAACCATCCAGCAGCGGGGGGACTATGCCCGAGCCTTCGCGATGGGCCTCCTCCTGGGGAATGCCGGGATCGGCTGCCCGAACCCGGCGTTCTACGTCCTGCTGACCTCTATCGCGGGATCCGGCAGCCTGAAGACCGGCCTCGCGTACGGCCTGATTCACGGGATCGGGCGGGCCACGCCGCTCCTCGCCCTGTCCGTCCTGGCCATCCTCGGCGTGAACGCCACCGGGTGGCTCCTGGTGCGGCGGGAGCGGATCCAGCGGGCCGTCGGCTGGGGACTCGTCGGGTGGGGCGCCTTCATCATTCCCAAGGGGTACCTGTTCGGCCATGCCTACTGGGAGGAGTCGGTCTTTCACAAGGTCTGGAACACGCTCGTTCACCTGGGTCTCGGCTCCAACATCGCCGAGAGCACCGAGGTGGAACGCGCGCTGGGAGACATGGCGGTCCACGACCCGTGGCTTCTTTATGTGCCGTGGGCGGTCATCGCGCTGCTGCTGGTCATCCCGATTCTCTGGGACGATTATCGCCGGCTCCGGGCCGGGGTGAGGATCGTGGCCCATGTGGAACAGACTGCGCCGTAGAGCAATTCTCAATGACCAATCCCGCCATGGCGGGATGACCAATGGGTGGCGAGTGTCCATTGGGATTTGGTCATTGGTCATTGGTCATTTGCTGGTGCCTGCGTTAGCTTGGGCCCACGGCGATGACGACGTGACGGCGCTGAGCCTTCTGGGCCCGCTCATCCTGGTGGCTGTCCTGGCCGCCGGCCTGGGCATCGGCCGGCCGCTCGTCCGGTGGCTCGCGCGGCGAGAGTGACGATGGTCAGGGTCGAGGTCCTCACGGCGCCCGGCTGTCGCAAGTGCGAGGCGGCCAAGGCGTTGGTCGTGAACACCATCGCCCGGCTTCGCCAGGAGATCCCTGACCTGAAGGTGGAAGTGATCAACCTGGCAGACCACCCGGAGGTGGCGGTGCAGTACCGGGTCATGGCAACACCCGCCATCGCCATCAACGGGGTGCTGGCGTTCTATGGCACCCCGAAGGAGGCCGATCTGCGCCAGCGCCTTCTGGAGGTGGCGCGGTGAGGGCGATGGCAGGCGTGGAACGGGCTCCCAGGGTTGCAGTGGCGACCGCCGGGTTTCTCGTCCTTGGTGGGGTCCTGGCGCTCGGCCTCTGGACGTGGAATGTCTGGGTCGTCGAGGGCCTGGAGCGGCTGGACTTCACCTCGCCCTCAGGGCTGGTTCTCTTCGGGCTCCTCGCGGGAGCAGGCGCCTTCTTCTCGCCATGCGCCTT
>METI01000009.1:6390-6557 GCA_001771285.1 candidate division NC10 bacterium RIFCSPLOWO2_12_FULL_66_18 | reverse complement strand
CTTGTCGTCGGCCTCATCCTTAGCCTGGTCAGCTGGCCCTTGGGTGCGCTGCTGGTCAAGCTCAAGCCCATGCTGGCAGTCCTCCTCGTATTCCTGGGCGCCTTGCTCCTGGCCGGACGATCCCCGGGCGGTGGCAAGGTTGCCGCTCTGGCCAATCGGTGGATGCT
>METI01000009.1:6157-6322 GCA_001771285.1 candidate division NC10 bacterium RIFCSPLOWO2_12_FULL_66_18 | reverse complement strand
CCTCGACTGCGTGCACTCTCCCGGTGTACGCCTCGATTATCGTCCTGCCCCTCAGCAGCGGGCGTATCGGGGCCGCCCTCCTGACCTTCGGGAGCTTCGCCTTCGCCATGGCAGCACTGATGGTCGGGACGGCCCTCATCGCCGGGCTCTCCGGCAATGCGCTGC
>METI01000009.1:698-6133 GCA_001771285.1 candidate division NC10 bacterium RIFCSPLOWO2_12_FULL_66_18 | reverse complement strand
ACGGCCCTCATCGCCGGGCTCTCCGGCAATGCGCTGCTCGTTGGTCTGCGGACCTCGGCGCCCTGGATCGTCCGGGCCGCCGGCCTAGTCCTGATCGTCGTGGGGATTTACGAGGGATACTTCTTCGTCAAGGCGGGGATGTAACGGGCCTTTGGAGGATGCGTTGTTGACCCGGCGCGCCGTGATTAGTGCACTGGCTCCCGTGCTTTGCCTGTTGCTCGATGGATTCGCCGCGGCCTGGGCTGCCTCGCCGCTAGAGGTCCGGATCTTTGTCAAGGGCATGGTCTGTCCCGCCTGACCCGCTTCGGTCAAAGCCGCCGTGTCGCGGCTTCCCGGGGTCGGTCACATAGAGGTGAGCCTGGAGCGGGCCGAGGCAATCGTTCGGTACGACCCGGACCGGATCACCCCCGCCGACATCGTTGCTACCATCAACCGCCTCGGCTTTCAGGCACACCTGCTTCCCGGGGGCCCCTGAGGCGGCGCCCGTCCGGTCTTCGCCCTTCCTCGACGGCTCTCCATGCGACCTCATGCCCGCATATTGGACAGGAACTGTCCGAGGCGGTAGAATCCGAGGAGAATGCCTGCCGGCGCGCCACGATCGTCCCAAGCGGCGTATCAAGATTAGGGGGGCCACCCCGACCACTCGATCGGGGCCGTGGCGGAGACTGGGCTACAATTTGTGGAAGAATTTTCCGACGGGAGAGGGCCTACCGCCAACCGACGGAGGAACGGAGGAAACCATGGCGAAGCAGGTCGTTGTGTACAGCCAACCCGGGTGAGGGAGTTGCGATCAGGAGAAAGAGTTTCTTTCTCGCAAGGGCGTGTCATTCGTGGACAAGAACATTCGCACGGACCCGGCTGCGCTTCAGGAGCTGCTGAAGCTCGGCTACAAGGCCACCCCGGTCACCATCATTGACGGGGAAGCGGTGGTAGGTTTTGATCGGGGGAAGATCGAGCGGATGCTCGGGTTAGCCTAGTCCTGCGAGGAGGGGGCCCGCCGGAGGGGAGAAACGGTGCGAAGCGCATCCTGCAAGGGCTGAGGGCAGGCCATCGAGATCCCGGCCGGGATCGCGGGCGGGGAAGTCTTCGATTGCCCCAACTGAGCGGGCCTCTCGCTCCGGGCGAGCGAACGGGACGGTGGCTGGTCGGTCACCGAGGTCAAGAAGGCGAGTTGCGCCGTGGGCGAGGAGATGGTGCTCCTGCTCGATGACGTGCGGCCGGGCGACATCATCGAGTGCCACGGCGTGCGGCAGCGGGTGACCTACGAGTTCGGCGCCTATGCCCTCGAAAAGCTGAAGTGAGTCTCCCGTGGACCCTGCGCTGATCAAAGCCCTCCAGGCTGCCAGGTATATGTATCTCACGACGTACAGCCGCGCCGGGAGGCGCGGCACGGTTCCTGTCTGGCTCTGGTACCACGACGGCGTGATCTGCTTCACCACCCAGCGTAGCAGCCTCAAGGCCCGGCGCATCAGGAACATCGGCCGGGTGACGGTCCACGTGGGGACAAAGGACGGGCCGTCCTTCGAGGGCCATGCGGAATGGGTGGATGAGCGGCCGGACCTCGAGGAGGCGCTGCTCCGCGCCTACCGGCGGAAGTATCGGATCATGGTCCCACTCTGGATGGGCCGCCGCATCCGAAAGGGCCTTGCCAGGAAGACCAGCGTGCTGATCCGGATCACGCCAGCCTCCTTGCAACCCCCGCTATCTTCCTAGATCGCACAACCCCAGACCGTCCTCGCGGGGAAAGGCGTTCGACTGTTCGACCGTTCGGTAGTTCGGTCGTTCCAGAACAGCCGAACTGTCGGGACCCACGGCACCGCGGTGGAAACCGACCGCCGTGGCGTGGGTGCCCCGAACTGCCGAACGCCTTTGCCTCACCCTTTGAGTCCAGTGAAGGCGATTCCCTGGACGAAATACCGCTGGAGGGCCAGGAAGAACACGATGGCCGGGATCGTGGCCAGGACCGAGGCGGCCATGCCGATCCCGTAGTAGGCGATGGATTGCCCGCCCACGGTGCCTCCGCCCACGAAGGTGGCGAGGCCCACGGGCAGGGTCCGGGTCGTATCGGTGTTGGTCACGATGAGCGGCCACATGAAATCGTTCCAGCTCAGCAGGAAGAGAAAGATGGCCACGGCCGTCAGCGCCGGCCGGGACAGCGGCAGGACCACCCGGAGCAGGACGCCCAGGCGGCTTGCCCCATCAATCACGGCCGCCTCCTCCAGTTCCCGGGGGATGCCCTGGAAGAACTGGCGGAGCAGGAACACGCCGAAGCCGTTGGCCACCGTGGGCATGATCAGGCTGAAATAGGTATCGGTCAGGTGCACCTTGGCCAGGCCGATGAAGAGCGGCACGATGGTGATGTGGACCGGCACCAGGATGGTGGAGAGGATCAGCAGGAAGAGCCACTCCTGGCCCCGGAAGCGCATCCGGGCGAAGGCATAGGCCGCCGGGACGCTCACCAAAAGGCCCAAAGCCGTTGCGCCCCCCGCCACCACCAGGCTGTTCAGCAGCCAGCGCTCCAGCCTAAATTTCTGGAAGACCTCTACATAGTTCTCCAGCGTGAATGTCTTGGGGATCCAACGGGGCACCAGGCTCAGGATCTGGCCCTCCGGCTTCAGCGAGGTGGACAGGAGCCAGAGGAGCGGACCCAGCCAGAGGATCAGGACCAGGGCCATCACGACGTACAGACCCAGCCGGACGAGATGCTGGACCCGGATGAATCCCGCTTCGCGGGACTCCCGCGAGACCAGCCGGAACTGAATGACCGTCACCACCAGGAGCAGGCCGAAGAGCGCGTAAGCGATGGCCGCGGCGTAGCCCATCTCGAACCAGGTGAACCCGACGACATACAAATAGTTGACGATCGTCAGGGTGCTGTTGCTGGGACCGCCCTGGGTCATCACGTACACCTGGCCGAAGACCTGGAACGACTTGGCGATGGACATGACCACCACGAAGAAGGTGACCGGGCGCAGCGACGGGAGGACCAGGTGCCAGAACTCCTGCCAGGCGTTGGCGCCGTCCATGCGCACCGCCTCGCGGAGCTCGGCCGGGATCTCTTGGAGCCCCGCCAGGTACATGATCATGTTGTAGCCGGCCGTCCACCACATGGTGGCGATGATGATGGACAGCATGGCGGTCTCGGGCGCGGCCAGCCAGGGGAGGGGCGCGACGCCGAGCTTGCCCAGGTAGTAGTTCACGATCCCCGCCCCCGTGGGATCGAGGATCCAGCGCCAGAGGATGCCGACGACGGACACCATGATGACGTAGGACGCGAAGACCGACAGGCGGGTCAGCATGCGCCCGCGCAGCGGCTGGTTCAGGAGGAGGGCCAACCCCAACCCCAGGAGGGCCATCACCGGGACGATGACCGCGGTGTACAGCAGGGTGTTCTTGAGGGCGGTGGCGAACAGCGGGTCCTTCACCAGACGGGCGTAGTTCTCAAGGCCGACGAACGTCGGCGTGCCGATGATCTTCCAGTTGGTCACGCTGACGAACGCGCTGAACAGGGCAGGGAGGAGGAAAAAGGGCAGGAACACCAAGAGGTAGGGGGCGAGAAAGAGGTAGGGGGCGGTCCCGCCTACGTGGCGGGATCGCCCCCCGGTCGCCATCGAGACTCTGGTTGCCCCGTCGGGCATGGTGGGCGGCCGGTTACTTCCCGGCCAGGATCGCATTCACCGCCGCCTCGGCGTCGGTGAGCGCCTGCTCGACCGTCTTCTTCTTTTGGACGATAGCCTCCCACGCGCTCACCAGCGGGCTGGCGGGATCGTGGGTGAAGATCTTGGTCTGCTGGAGGATGGGCGGATTCAGGACCCACCCCGCCTCCGGCTGGATCCCCGGCGTGAAGGCGTTCCAGAGGGGCATTCCTTTGAAGTCGCCGCTGTTCAGGATGGACCGGCGCGCCGGGGCCTGTCCCCCCTTCACCCAGGTCATGCTGTTCTCGCTCATGTAGCGGATGAACTTCATGGCGGCCAGTTGCTTGGCCCGATCGGGCTGCTTGCCCAGGACCAACTGATGGCTCATGCCCCAGGAGGCATACTGCCCGAAGATCCGCGGGAAGGGGGCCGTCTTGAACTTCAGCCCCTCCTGGCGAAGCCCGCTGTTGATCAGCCAGGGCCCGATCCAGATTATGGCCGCCTGTTTCGTGAGGAACGCCTTGTTGATGTCGGTCATGACCGGCGGCGCCACCTTGTGGACGTGGATGAGATCGGACATGAACTGGAATGCCGCCCGCCCCTTGGCGTCATTGAAGGCTGCCTTCTTCAGGTCGGGGGTGAACATGCTCCCGCCCTGCTGCTGGAGGAAGGCCATCCAGTAGCGGACCGGCCACGCCGTCGAGGAATGGATGGCCAGGCCCCACTGATTGGGAGCGATCGTCAGCTTCTTGGCGGCCGCGATGAACTCCTCCATGGTTTGCGGGGGCCTGTTCGGATCCAGGCCGGCCTTCTCGAAGAGCTCGGTGTTGTAGAAGAGACCCAGGATGTGCGTGTCCAGCGGGAGCCCGTATCGTTTTCCGCCGATCACCCCCAGATTCCAGGCGCGAGGCACGAAGTCCTCCGCCTTCACGCCGGCCTCGCCCAAGAGTTCGTCCATCGGCTGCAGGGCCCCGAAGCTCGCCATCTCCGGCAGGACGGTCACCCACATCAGCAGGACCTCGGGGGTTCCGCCCGCCTGGATGGAGGTCACCAGCTTGCTGTGCATCAGGTCCCACTGGTAGAAGGAGGGAACGACCTCGACGTCCTTTTGGGAGGCGTTGAAGGCCTTGATCATCTCCTCCCAGCGCCCCTTGTCATCCCCGCTCAGCCCGCTCCAGGCATTGATCTTGGTCGCCGCCTGCGCGGTCGACCAGCTCCAGGCCGCAAGCAGGGCCACCACGCCAATGATCCACCCGGTTCGTCGCATGACTCTCCTCCTTGATTGCCGTATGGCCATTCCGTTTGCCGGGCCGCGCTCACTCCACCTCAGACGTCGTGCCTGCTCCCGATCACCCGGAAGCACCACCCTGCCCGAGGATGCTCGGATACGTCATCCGGCGGCTGTTTGTCAAGCCCCAAGTGGCGCTCGCCGCGGGCGGCCCTGAGGATCATTCGCCGGCGCCCAGCTCCACCCACTCCCTCCGCTCGGCCGATCGGTACAACGCCTCGATGACGACCAGGACCTTCCGGGCCTCCGTGCCGTCCACCAGGGGCGGCCGGCCCTCGCGCACGGCCGCGACGAAGTCGCGAATCTGCTCCGCGTGCGGTTCCGGCGAGGCCTGGCTGGGGGCCGTTGCCTCCTGCTCGTGGTAGTGTGACGCGTAGAGGGCCCACCGCTCCGGAAGGCTGGATGGCCGGTCCAGGGTGCTGGACCAGAAGGCGAGGTATCCCCGGCTGTCGAAGATCGCGGCGGTCCCGCGATCGCCGTGGATCTCCAGCTCGGGCGGGAACTCGGGCACT
>METI01000009.1:0-667 GCA_001771285.1 candidate division NC10 bacterium RIFCSPLOWO2_12_FULL_66_18 | reverse complement strand
ATCTCCAGCTCGGGCGGGAACTCGGGCACTGCGGCCGTCGTCGCCTGCAAGACCGCGACAGCCCCGGTGTCCCACTCGAGGAATCCCACGGCAAGATCCTCTACCTCCGCCGGATGGACCACGGTCCCGATCCGCCCCAGCACGCGCCGGGGCATGCCCATCACCCACTGGAGGAGGTCGAGGGTGTGAATGGCCTGGATCATCAGGACCCCGCCCCCCGCCTCGTCCTTCCGGCTGCGCCACGGGGCCCTCCGGTAGTACTCACCGGACCGTCGGAGCTTCACCGAGACCGAAGCCAGGAAAATGCGCCCCAGCGATCCGCCCTGCACCGCTTGCCTGAGGGCGCTGGCAGCCGGGGTGAAGCGGTTCTGGAAGATGCCGGCCAGGGTGACCCCATGGGCGCGACACACGGCGATCATGTCGTCGGCGGCCTCCACGGAGTGGGCCATGGCCTTCTCCACCAGGACATGCTTGCCTGCCCGGGCCGCGGCCCGGACCGCGGAGAGGTGAAGATGATGGGGGGTGAGGATCACCAGGGCATCCACCGACGCCCCCGCCAGGAGGGCCTCGACGCTGTCATAAACCCCGGGGATGCCGTACCGCTCCGCAAGCGCCTTCGCCCGGGCCGGATCCACGTCCGCCACGGCGACTGCCTGGACGTCCGGGA
>METI01000008.1:3995-8466 GCA_001771285.1 candidate division NC10 bacterium RIFCSPLOWO2_12_FULL_66_18 | reverse complement strand
TCCTCGGGGACAGGCGCCGGCAGGGACTCGCCAAGAACAGCGTCCGCCTGATCAAGGCCGCGCTCTCCGCGCTGCTGTCGGACGCCGCGGATGACGGGATCATCGACAGCAACCCCGCGCTCCAGCTCGGCCGGCGGAAGACCAGTCGCGCCGACAAGCTCAGCGCCGCCGAGCGCACCCAGAAGGTCCGGCCGATGAGCTGGGCGCAGCGCGACGCCTTCCTCGAGGCCGCGGCCGCGGAGCGGCCCTACGCGACGCTGTTCGCCGTGCTCGCCAAGGGCGGGCTGCGCCCGGGCGAGGCGTTCGCGCTCAAGCCGGGCGATCTCGATCTACGCGGACACGCGCTGCGGGTCGAGCGGGCGTGGAGCTACGGCCGGCTCAAGGCGACGAAGACCTCGGAGGATCGGGTGGTGGATCTCACGCCGGAGCTGGCGCGCGCGCTCCAGCGCCATCTCGTCTGGCTGAAGACCGAGGCGCTGCGGCGCGGCTGGGGCGAGCCCGAGTGGCTCTTCCCCAACCAGGCCGGGCGGCCGCTCGATATCAAGAAGGTCGAGAGCGTGTTCCACCGGATCCGCAAACGCGCCGGGCTGCCGCACTTCCGGCTCTATGATCTGCGCCAAACCAGCACGGTCTTGTGTGCAAAGCTGCACGAGAGTTGCTCACAAAACCGAGTTTCGCGACAGAAACTAATCTAATTAGCGGCCCTGGAAACGAGGCTTGCGCTTCTCGACGAAAGCGCGCGGCCCTTCCTGCAGGTCCTGAGTGGCGTGGACTTCGGGCAGCACGGTCCACGTGTAGGCGATGCCCTCGTGAAGGCCACGGCTCAGACCGCCGAGGATCGCCTTCTTCGTGCCCTGCACCGCGAGCGGGGCCGATTCCTCCACGATATGGGTGGCGATCTCACAGGCCCGCGGCACGAGCTTGGGGAACGGCACCACCTCGGTCACCAGCCCCCACTGGTACGCCTGCTGGGCGGTCGCCTGCCAATGCCGGCCCTCGATGCACATGCGCATGACGATGCCCACGGGCATCTTCCACGCGAGGCCGGTGGCCTCCGGGCCGTTGATGAGGCCGACGTTCACATGGGTGTCCCTGAAGAGGGCGTTCTCGGAGGCGATGACGATGTCGCTGTCCGCCACAAGGTGCCAGCCCCCGCCGACGCACCAGCCGTTGACGGCCGCGATGAATGGCTTGTTGATGGCTTGCATGAGATCGGCGACGGGCTTCCAGAAGGTGTACTCTTGGACCGGGCGGCCCTTCTCGCTCTTCTGCGCCGCGGACATGGCTTTGACGTCGAGCCCGACGCAGAACGCGCGTTCCCCCACCCCGGTGATGATCATGCACCACAGGTCCGGGTCGTCCCGGTACTCCGTCATGATGTGAATGAACTCGTCGACGCCCTGCCGGTCGAAGGCGTTTAAGCGTTCAGGGCGATTCATGGTCACCGAGATGATGTGGCCCTTCTTCTCCACGACGAGGTAGCTGTAGTCCACGCTCTGCCCTCCTTCGCGATTCGTTGGCAGCGGTCAGCCGCTCGGGCCTACTCCAGCACCCCCGCGGCCGCCAGCTCGAGATACTCGGCCTCCGACATGCCGAGAATCTCGCGACAGACGTGCTCGGTGTGCTGTCCGAGCAGCGGAGCGCTCCAGCGGATGCGGAACGGGGTGCGTGAAAGATGGAACTCCGGCGTGTCCACGGCGTGCGGCCCGAGCTCGGGGTGGTCGACAACGGTGAAGTGGCCCCGGTGCTGCAGCTGGGGATCCTCGAAGAGATCCCGGCTGTCGGCGACCACCCCCGCGGGTACTCCGGCCCCTTGCAGCGCGACCATCAGGTCCCGCGCCGGCCACTCCCGGGTGCGCTCCGCCAGCGCGGCGTCCAGCGCTTCCTCGTGAGCCTTGCGAGCGACCAGGCGGGCGAAGCGGGGATCCCGGGCCCACTCGGGCCGCTTCAAGACGTCGCAGAGCGCGGCCCATTCGCCTTCCGTGAAGCACGCGATGGCGCACCAACTGTCCTCGGCACGGCAGGGGTAGACGCCGTGGGGCGCCGCGGCCGGATGACGGTTGCCCTCGCGCTCCTTCACCCGTCCGTTGACGGCGTAGTCGAGGAGCGTCGGGGTCACGAAGTGGAGCACCGCCTCCAGCTGGGAGAAATCGAGGTACACGCCTCGGCCCGTGCGGTTTCTGTGGTCCACGGCAGCCAGGGTGGCGGCCACGATGAACTTGGGCACGATGAAGTCCGTGTAGGCGCCGAACGGGGTGATCGGCAGCCGCCCGGGTGCCCCGGTCACGTGCGTGAGCCCGGCCAGGGACGTGAGGACGATGCCGAACCCGGGCTGAGCCGCGTGGGGGCCGCCGCGTCCCAGCATCGAAGCGCTGACCATGATGATCTCCTGCTTGATCTTCCGGAGGTCGTCGAACCCGAGCGCCCACTCCTCCATGGTCCCGGGAGTGAAGTTCTCGGTCACGACGTCGGCCCAGCGCACCAGCCGGTGGACGACCTCCCGGGCGCGGGAGTGGCGCATGTTCAGGCTGAAGTTGTACTTGTCGGTGTTGTGCCAGGCGTAGTACCCGCTGCGCTCGGGGTGCGGCACGCCGTCCCGGTAGGGGTTCGCGCCGCGCATCACGTCGGGCCGGTGGCGCGACTCGATGCGGACCACCGCCGCGCCGTGCACCGCAAGGTAGCGCGTGGCCATCGGCCCCGCCACCACCCAGCAGAAGTCGAGGACCTTCAGCCCGGCCAGGGCATCCCGTGCCGGCTCAGATGACATGCGCGTCCTTCAGCGCCGCCAGCTCGGCGTGCGTCAGCCCCAGCTCCCCGCAGTAGATTTCGACGTTATGCTCGCCGATAGCGGGCGCGCGCCGGCGGATGGCCAGGCGTCCGCGATCGGTCATGACGAAGCCTCCCGGGTACGTCACGGACTGGCCCAGCTCCGGATGCTCCACCTGCTGGAAATAGTTCCTCGCGTGGAGATGGTCGGTCTCGAGGATGTCCCGGGCGCTGTTGACCGGGAAGAGGAAGATCCGCCGCTCCAGCGCCCCCCGGGTGAGTTCATCCTTGGTTCGGGTGAGAAGGAACCGCTGGATGGGGGGCTCGACCACCGCCATCATCTCCTTGGTGAGGTTGCCGTAGCGCAGGCTCGCCCAGTCCACCTGGTGGATTGCGGGATCGCCCATGCCCGACTCCTCCATCCAGGCCACGAGGGCGTGGATGCTGGGCAGGGCCGCGCGTCCTCCCGAGAGCTGGAAGTTCACGAACCCGTCCTTGCACTGCCACGTCGTTCGCATGAACGTCGTCGCCGACATCGCGCGGTAGGGTCCCATGCGCTTGAAGATCGCCTTCTCGAGGTCCCAGCTGGCCGGGGCGTTGCCGATGGAGCGCACCACCGCCTGCTGGCAGGAGACGTCCACGTGCTGGCCTTCGCCCGTCGCCTGTCGCGCGTGGTGGGCGATCATGGCGCCGGCGGCCCCGGCGGCCGAGCCGTGCTGGTAGAACTGCGGGACCCCGATCTGCACCGGCGGCAGATCGGGGTCTCCGTTCAGGTACACCATGCCCCCGAGCGACATGCCGACGAGCTCGCCGTCCTTGTAGCGCACATAGGGCCCGTCCTGTCCGAATGCGGTGATGGAGACCATGACGAGCGCGGGGCTGATGGCCCGAAGATCGTCGTACCCCAGCCCCAGCCTCGCCAGGTAGCCCGAGTCCGAGGACTCGATGAGGAAATGCGCTCCACCGACCAGCCGTCGGAGCAACTCCTGCCCGGCGGACGTTTCCAGATCGAGCGTGATTCCCCGCTTGTTCTGGGCGTACGCCCACCAGAAGAGGCTCCGCTCCGGCGAGGCCTGGTCCCGGTGGAACGGCCCCTGCCGGCGTGCGGAGCTGCCGCCCGGCGGCTCCACCTGCCAGACGTCGGCCCCCAGGTCGCCGAGGATGCGGCCGCACAGCAGGCCACGCTCGTCCGTCAGATCGAGGACCCGGTAGGGGCCCAGGAGCAGGTCCGCTGACGATTGCTCCGCATGTCCGTCCTTCACGTCACCCTATCCGCTACTCGTACCGGGCTTGGCGGAGGATCACGATGAGGTAGCCGCTGCCCCGGGCGAGCTGCAGCCGGTGCACCACCCCGGGCGGAATGAAGATGCCGGCGGGCCCGGTGACTTCGCCCTCCTCGTCGTTCAGCTGCAGGTGCACCGTGAGATCGCCGACGAGGCCATAGAAGTGGCTGACGTCGTGGCGGTGGGGGTCCACGAAGGACGGCAGGCCCGGCGGCACCCCGTCGACCTTGCGCACGTGGACGACGAGGTCGGCCCCGGCCACCATCTCTGCGTCCATGTAGCGGTAGGCCACCCCCACCTGCTGGGCCACGGCGGCCATCTCGTGGTGAAGCAGGTGCTGGATGGGCTCCGGGCGAACGACGTAACGCGCAAACAGGTCACCCATGACGCTCCTCCTCTCGTCCTGCGCAGTCAGCCGTGGC
>METI01000008.1:0-3943 GCA_001771285.1 candidate division NC10 bacterium RIFCSPLOWO2_12_FULL_66_18 | reverse complement strand
GCTCAGGCAAGAAGAGAGCCAGCTGGGGAAAGGCGATGTAGAGCGCCAGGGTGACCAGGTCGGCCACGATGAAGGGGCCCACGCCCTGGATCACTTCCTTCATCTCGGCCTCGGGAATGACGCTCTTCATGATGAAGAGGTTCAGCCCGAACGGCGGCGTGATGAGCGCCATCTCGCACAGGTGCACCATGAGCACCCCGAACCAGACGAGGTTGAATCCCAGCGCGTCCATGGCCGGCAGGATGATCGGCAGCGTCAGGAACATCGCGGCGATCATGTCCATGAAGGTGCCGAGGACGATGTAGAACACCATGACCGCCAGCAGGATCACGAGGGGCGGGGCCGCGAGCGACGTGATGAGGCTCGAGACGTGGGTCGGGATCCGGGTGATCCCGAGGAAGTAGCCGAACACGAACGCCCCGGCGACGATGAAGAACACGGTCGCCGTCGTCCGCGAGGTGTCGAGCAGCGACGCCCAGAGCTCTGTCCAGCCCAGGCGGCGCAGGATCAGCGCCGCGCCGAAGGCGCCGAAGGCCCCGATCGCGCCGGCTTCGGTCGGCGTGAAGACCCCGGAGTAGAGGCCGCCCATGACGATGACGGCGAGCAGCGCGATGCCCCACACGCCCCGAAGGGCGCCGAAGCGTTCGGCCCAGCCGACGCTCGGCAGCGCGGGCGCCAGCGACGGGTTCCGCTTCACCCGGACGTAGACCATGGCCATGTAGACGAGGCCGGCGACCACGCCGGGGACGATGCCCGCGATCAGCAGCCGCCCGATCGACTGCTCGGCGATGATGCCGTAGATGACCATGAGGATGCTGGGCGGGATCATCTGGGCGATGGTGCCTGCCGCCGCCACGGCACCGAACGCCAGCGGCCGCTGGACCCCTTGCTGGACCATGCCGGGGACGGCGAGCTTCGAGATGATGGCGCAGGAGGCGAGCCCCGAGCCGCTGGCCGCGCCGAACCCGGTGGCGCCGACGATGGTCGCCTGCACCAGGCCCCCCGGCAAGCTTCCGACCCAGCGCTGGGCCGTCCGGAACATGTCGGCGGCAAAGCCGGCGTGGTACGCGAAGTGCCCCATGATGATGAAGAGCGGCACCACGGTGAAGCTGTAAGTGGCCACCTTGGAGTACGGGATGACCCCCAGGATCCGGAGCGCCGGGTCCAGTCCGGCGACCGCCCAGTAGCCGACGAACCCGAGCGACATGAGCGCCACCGCGACCGGCACGCGCAGCACGAGCAAGACGAAGAGCGCGCCGATGGCGATCCAGCCGATGACCTCTCGCTCTATGGTCGCTCCCGCCTACCCGGCCGCGGTGCCGCCCTCGCCGAGGGACCGCACCAGCAGCACGCCGTCGTTGGCGATGTCGAGGATGAGGCGGAGGCAGTAGACGGCCACACCGAGGGCCAGCGCGGCCCTGGCCGGCCAGATGGGATACGCGATGAGCCCCATGGTGTAGTCGTCGATGACCCACGCGCGCCACGCTTGGAAGCCCGCCTGCCACGTCAGCACCGCGAACACGACGAGCGCCAGCAGGGCGCTCAGGATGTCCAGGCCGAGTGTGGCCCAGCGCGGCAGCCGGTCGGTGAAGAGGTCCACCATGATGTGGGCGCGACACGCCTGGACGTAGGAGATGGCCAGGAACACCACGCCGACCAGGAGGAACTCCGACAGCTCGTAAGCCCCGGGGATCGGGCTGTTCAAGAAGAAGCGGAAGGCCACATCGGCGGTGGTCAGGAGCATCATCACGAGGATAATCGCCGCCGACACCGCGGCCAGCACCCGCTCCGCTCTGGCGAACCGCTGCTCGAGCGCGGGCGGCAACACCCGCTCGACAGCCTGCCCTGCTCCTTCCAAACGCCACTCCTCCCGGCCCGGCCGCGGCGGCAAAGACGCCGCGCGCCGGTTCGCCGTCGCCGGCGCGACGGCGCTCGCTGGTCCGGGCTATCGGCTGGCGAACGGGTTCTGCCGCTCGTAGGCCGCCACGCGCTCCTGGAACACTTCCAGGACGCGACGGCCGGGCAATCCCCGACTCTCCATCCGCTCCGCCCAGGGCCGGAGGAGCTGCTCATGACAGATGGCCTGCGTGCGGGCCCGATGTTCACGGGACACCTTGTAGATCTCGACCTTCGCGCGCCGCATCAGCTCCAGGCTCTCGCCGTCGCCCTCGATCTGGTAGAGCCGGTGATAGGACTCCATGCCCTTGAGCTGCACGTCCATGAGGATCTGCTGGATGTCCCGCGGCAGGCGGTTCCACACGGTCTTGTTGATGCCGAGGTAGACCATCGGCCCGCTCACGTCCCACGTGCTGTAGTACTTGGCGACGTCCTGCAGCCCGTACGCCGTGACGCCGGACGGCGAGAACAACGTGCCGTCGATGGTGCGGCGCTCGACGGCGGTGTAGATCTCCGGCGCCTGGATCCCCACCGGCACGGCCCCCAGCGCGCCCACGAGCTTGGCTTGCTCGCCCGCGACGCGAAGCCGCTTGCCCTTGAAGTCCTCCAGGGACCGGACCGGCGTCGAGCTGAGGATCCCGTAGCTCGAGGTGCTGGCGTAGAACAGGATCATGGTGTTGAACTTGTCGAGCTCCTTCTGGAGCTCGGGGACCGTGTTGTGCAGGTCCCGGGCGGCCATGTTGCGCACCCAGACGTCGTCACCGATGCAGGGCAGCTGGCCGTAGTTGTGGAGCGGGGTCTTCCCCGGAAAGTACGCCGGGAAGACCGCGGCCACGTCGGCGATGCCCGACTCCAGAGCGTCCAGCAGTTCGGGCCCCGGCGCCAGCGAACCGGCCCAGTAGCGCTCGAAGCGCAGTCGCCCCTCGGTGCGCCGCTCGGCCTCGGCCAGGTACCAGTCGATCGCCTTGGCGAAGACCGCCTTGGGGCCCACCCAGTGCCCCATCTTCAGCACGATGGGCGGCGGGGTCTGTGCCGGCGACGGCGCGGGTGGGCCGGCGATGAAGATCACGCCGAGAACGGCGGCGACACCGATCGTGAGGACTCTGAGCGCACTCCATCTGCTCATCGGACACCCCCATCGCGGCGACGACACGCGAGACCGTTCTCCACCGCGCAACGCATCACTCCGCTGCTCCGGCCCGGCGACCCTTTTCCTGTTCCCGGCTCGTGTCAACGGTGCGTCGCCTCAAGACCGGGACCCGATATTGACCGAGGGACAGACTCTCGTGACGGGAAATCCCGGACAATAGAGCAATCCGACTATTTTCGTGGGGCTTGTCCTCCTCCAGCTCCCGGAGCTTGATCTTCCACTCGCGTTCGAGTGTTCTCCCAAGAATCGCCGCTTCTTAAACGTGCAGTGCCGGCCGCGCTACGCGTCCGCCTTTGCGTAGATCTGTCCAGCCCTACATGGGTCGAGGAGGTTCGCGCCGAGGACCTCGCGCAGGTGATCGCCGACGCACCGTCGCGCTGAGCCGCACGGCGAGAATTCGCTCCCCGTAGTCGACGCGTATCGAACTCTGTGCCTGGCCCTTCCCCCGGAGATTCGAAGGCTTTTCGACCAGTTGGAGGGCTTGCTACAAGCGGGCTGAGCGGACACCGCCACAGGCGGGGTGGAGGCGCGCGCTCGACTCGAAGGTGAGCAGGCGGACACTCTTGCGGCTGTAGCCCAGGGTGAAGACGAACAGGAGCGTGCGGCGGTACTTCCGCGTGACCGGGTACCGCACCATGCGTATCCGAATCCCAGTAAGGCAAGGAAACCTGGTAACAGGGCTTCAAGATCTGGCACTCGGCCCTCCGGGGATCTTGCTCTGGATCGGGGGGGGTAGGTCCAAGGGATTGCTGGGAAATGAGGTGATCGCGCCATTGTGGAGCGACCCGGGCCGCGTAATCTGTACAATACTCTGCTTGGGCTGGGTCCCGCAGGCGCCGTTGTGCCCTGAGCTGGTCGTGGTGTCGACCAGCACGTGCAGCGCTGGATAGGGTGGGA
>METI01000007.1:15718-27212 GCA_001771285.1 candidate division NC10 bacterium RIFCSPLOWO2_12_FULL_66_18 | reverse complement strand
GATCGTGGGAAAGAAGGGGGAGGTGGTGCCGCTCCGGTCCGTGGCGACGGTCGAGGAGCGGCGCGGCCCGACCCTGATCGAACACGACAACTTCCGCCGGGTCATCTCCGTGCTTGGCTACTACCGGAAGGGAGGCCCGCCCAGCATGGATCTGTCCATGGCCCTCCTCATGGCCGCCCACGAGAAGATCAAGTTCCCGCCGGGATACGGGATCGAGCTGCGCGGGGATATGACCCAGATGGAGGAATCGTTCCAGCGCCTCCTCCGCGGGCTCTACCTGGCCGTCATCTTCATGTTCCTGCTCTTGGTGGCCCAGTTCCGGGGCCTGATCGAGCCCTTCAACATGATCTTCTCGCTGTCGCTGATGCTGACGGGCATCCTGGGGGGGCTGCTCTTGGCCGGCCAGACCTTCTCCACCGTCTCGATCCTGGCCGTCGTCATCCTGGCCGGGATGATGATGACCGTGGCCGTGCTGATGATTGACCTCGTCCTGCGCCTGCGGGCCCAGGGGATGCCCCGGGACGAGGCGATCCTCACGGCCGGGCCCATCCGGCTGCGGCCCATCCTCATGACCTCGCTGATCAGCATCGTGGTGCTGATCCCCGTGGCCTTCTTCCCGCGCACGGGCATTGACGCGTATGCGCCGCTGGCCACGGTGGTCATTGGCGGGCTCACCATGGGGACGCTGCTCGCCCTCTTCGTGGTGCCGGTCCTGCACACCTATACCGATGACCTCACGAATCTGGCCCGGGCGGCCCTGCGCCGCCTGCTGAAGCGAAAGGAGGCCACGGCATGAGCCCGCGTGTGCGGTATCTCTCCACCAGCCTGGCACTCCTGGCCGTGGGCCTCGGCTATGCCCTGATCCAGGGGCGGGTCGGGCGCCTGGCGCCTCCCCCGCCGGCGCGGGCTGAGGCCGCGCGTCATGCGCCCCTCGCGCCGGCGCCACCGGCGGCCCGCCAGATTCTCGACCGTGGCACCGTCCTCTCCCTGACATCGGACCAGATGGATCGTCTCGAGACGCTCGACCAACAGTGGAGAAGGGAGTTGGCAAAGCTGGAGACCGCGCTCACGGCGGCCGAACAGGAGCTCTCCCGGTTCATGCGGGACGCGCAGGCGGGTGGCAAGACGAACCTTCAGGAGATCCAACGCCGGTCGGCGGAGTTCAGGGACCGGAGCGCCGCCCTCAGGGAGCGCCGCCAGATCCATGCAGAGATGGCGGCGCGCCTCCTGACCGAGACCCAGCGCCGCGTACTTGCCCAGGCACCCTCATCCCAAACCCCCGGAGGCGACCGATGATGACGATGAAGAAGTTTGCCGTTCTCGTGGTTGTCGCGGCAGCCGGCGTATGGGCCTACTACGCCAATGTGGCTTCGGGCCGCCCCACCATGGACACGAACATGCGTGTGACGTCCGGCAACACCCCGTTCCCGGTGACGCTGGCCCAGGTCGAGCGAGGCCCCGTGTCGGGCAACGTGGTGTACACGGGCACCGTGCAGGCGTTCACCGAGGAGGATGTGTACCCGCGCGTCACCGGGCGGATCGTGGAGATGCCGGTGTACCCGGGCGACGCCATCCGTCCCGGCCAGGTGGTGGCGCGCCTGGACGATGTGGAGCTGTCTTCCCGGGTCCGGGAGGCCGAGGCGATGCTGGCCACGTCCCGGGCCAACCAGGCCCAGATGGAGGCGGACGCCGTGGCCGCCCATCACGGGATCATCCAGATGGAGCGGGAGCTGGCCATGGTGGAATCGGAGGCCACCTACTGGCGCGGGGTGATCGCGCGCACCGAGCGGCTCTTCAACTCGGGCGCGGTCTCGCGCCAGGAATACGAGAACGACCGCTCCATGGCGGCCTCTATCGAGGCCAAGCGCGAGGCCGCCCGCGCCAAGCTGGAGCAGGCCCGCGCCATGGAGGCGTCGGCCCGGAAGAAGCTTTCCGCGGCCGGATCCATGATCGCCCAGGGCGAGGCTGCCCTTCGCACGGCGGAGGTCGTGCGGGGGTACGTGAACATCGTTTCGCCGACCACGGGGTACGTCGTCAAGCGACAAGTGGCTCCCGGCGTGCTGGTGCAGCCCGGGATGGCCATCCTGAAGATCGCGCAGATTGACAAGGTTCGCCTGCAGGCCAACGTCGGGGAGAGGGACCTGCCGTTGGTCCGGGTCGGGTCGCCGGTGATGGTGGCGACCACCGGGAACGGCCATCCGCCGTTCAGGGCCCGGGTCACCTCGGTGTTCCCATTCGTGGACCAGGGAGCGCGCACCGGCGTCGTCGAGGCGGTGGTGGAGAACAACGGGCGCCGGCTCTTGCCGGGGCAGTACGTGCAGATGCAGTTCGTGACCGGCGAGCGCGCCGATGCGTTGAGCGTTCCGCGAGGGGCGGTTGCCCGGATGGGCGGGAAGGCCACCGTCTGGGTGGTCAAGGACAGCCGGGTGGAGCCGCGAGAGGTGGTCACCGGGCTGGAGAATCCGGAGCGGGTGGAGATCATGACAGGGCTCGCTGGCGATGAGCGAGTCGTCGCCCGGGGTCACGAGGGGCTCTACGCGGGGGCCCACGTCAGCGATGTGGGAGGTTCGGTGCCGGCGCGCCAAGAACGCGATGTCAACCAGGCGATGCCTGAGATGAAAGATGCCGGGAGAGCGGAAAAACCGGCCGCACCCGTGCCGGTCCAGCCCGAACCAGTCAAGAAATCAAAGGAGAACCCGCATGGCGGTCACGGAGGATAGGCTCGTTCACCGCTCCAGGCACAGCATCACCCTCCTGGTGGCGGGATTGCTGCTCTGGGGAGCGCGCGTCGAGGCCCAGGCGCTGCCGAAAATCGAAGGGCCGTTGACCATGGAGCAGGCCGTGGTCCTGTCCCTGGAGCACAGCCGCAAGGTCAAGGCCTCGGGCGCCGACCAGCGGGTCATGGCCTCGATGCGGGGTGAGGCGTTCGCGGGCTTCCTGCCCCAGGTCTCGGCGAACGGCTACCTGGTCAACCAGAACATGCGGCCCAATGTCTACTTCTCGGCCGGGGAGAGCATGGCGCGGAACTTCCAGCTCTTCGGGACGAACCGCGCGCAGGACCTGAACCTCACCGCCATGTGGCCGATCTTCTCCGGGGGCCGGACCTACTACGGGTACAAGGCGGCCAGCGCCCGGGCCGAATCAGCGACCCAGATGCTCCGGGGGACCGAGGTGGAGGTGGCGATGCAGGCCCGCCTGGACTACATCGCTTCGGTACGAGAGCAAGAGAACGCTCGAGTCACGGGAGAGCTGCTGCGGCAGACGGAAGAACGCGTGCGCGTGACCCGCGAGGAGTTCGAGGCCGGCCGGGTGGCGCGGTTCAACGTCCTGCGGGACGAGGCCGAGCTGGCGAACGTGATCCAGATGGATACCATGGCCCGGAACCGGGCCGAGCTCGCTCTGATCGCCCTGAAGACCACGCTGGGGGTGGATCTGGCGTCGCCGATCACCGCCGCCGAGCCGCTGCAGTACAGCCAGACCACGATATCAGTGGAGGAGGGGATCCGGCAGGCGGTGGAATCCCACCCGGACGTGCAATCTGCCGGCAAGCAGTTCGAGGCGGCCGAAGCGGAGGTCCGGGCGGCGCTGGGGCGCTACTTGCCCGAGGTCTCCGCCACCTGGATGTACGACTGGCAGCGCATGCGGAATCGCGACGAGCCCTTCGAGAGGCCCGAGGGATACTCGGCCGGCCTCGTGCTGACCATCCCGCTCTTCGACGGATTCATGCGCGAGAACGCCGTGGCCACGGCCCGGGCCAGGCGGGACAAGGCCCGGGAACTCCTCGTGCAGGCACGGCAGCAGGTGGCCAAAGAGGTGAATCAGGCGGCGCTGATGCTGGTGGCGGCCGACAAGAACGTGGACGCGAGTCGGAAGGGACTGCAGCAGGCCGAGGAGCAGTTCCGGATCGCACAGGAACGCTTCGGAAGCGGGCGGGGGATCCAGCTCGAGGTCCTGGATGCGCAGTCCACGTTGACCCGCGCGGATTTCAACGTCGTGGGGGCCCTGGCGGACCACCATTCCGCCCTGGCCATGTGGTTGAAGGCCACCGGCCGCGTCCGCTAGTGGTGGATTGGTCGATTCGTCAATTGGTCAAATAGTCAGAACTCTTCGCGCGCCTTTACCAATCGACAACTCGACAAGTTGACCAGTTGACAGGCGTCAGCGGACGCGGTGGCCCCCTTCGACCACGACCTTGCCGTTCTTGACCACCGTCTCCACGAGGTTCACGCCGAAGTGGTAGCACAGGTGCTCGTGGTTGGGGGCATCCAGCACCAGGATGTCGGCCTGCTTGCCGACCTCCAGGCTGCCGGCGCAGTCCTCCTCGCCGATGGCCCAGGCGGCGTTGACGGTCGCGGCGGTGATCGCCTCGGCGGGCAGCATCCGCATCTGGGTGCAAGCCAGGTTCAGGATGAGAGGCAGGGACTCGGTCATGCAGGAGCCGGGGTTGAAATCCGTGGCCAGGGCCACGGGGACCCCGGCGGCGATCATGTCCCGGGCCCGGGCATACCGCTGCATGTGGAGGAAGTAGGGGGTCCCCGGCAGGAGGACCGCGATGACCCCGGCCGCGGCCATCTGGCGGATGCCGTCGTCGTTGGCGAACAGCAGGTGATCGGCGGTTCGGGCGTTGATCCGGGCGGCCATTGCCGCGCCGCCCAGGTCCGTCAGCTCGTCGGCATGGACCCGCGCTTCGAGGCCAAGGTCAGCCGCGGCGCGGCAGATCCGCTCTGACTGCTCCACGGAGAAGACCCCCGTCTCGCAGAAGACGTCGCAGAATCGGGCCAGCTTCCGCGCCGCCACCTCGGGAATCATCCGAGTGATGAGGAGGTCCACGTAGGCCTCGGGGTTCTGGCGAAGTTCTGGCGGGATCTCGTGGGCGCCCATGAACGTCGGGATCACCGTCACCGGCCCTTCCTCGTTCAGCTCCCCGATCACCTCCAGCATCTTCAGCTCGGTCTCCACGTCCAGCCCGTACCCGCTCTTGGCCTCCACCGTCGTGGTCCCCAGCGCCAGCATCCGGTCGAGAGACTTGCGGGCCGCAGCCTTCAATTCCTGCTTGCTGGCCTTGCGGGTGGCGGCCACCGTGGCGTTGATCCCGCCGCCGGCCGCGGCGATCTCCAGGTAGGTCTTGCCCTGGATGCGCATACGGAACTCGTTCTCACGGGTGCCCGCGAAGACGAGGTGCGTGTGCGGGTCCACCAGCCCGGGCAAGACGGTCTTGCCGTAGGCGTCGATGAGCCTGGAGAAGGCCATGGGTCTGACGGAGGTGAGCAGATCGGCGGTCGGGCCCACCCAGACGATCTTGCCCCGGCGGGCGGCCAGGGCGCCCTGCCGGACGATCGTCAGGTTCCGCATCTCGTCGCCGCGCCGCGGCCGGATGGAGTTCCCCCGCAGGGTGACCAGTTCCGCTGCCCCCTCGATGATCAGGTCGGCCTGGATCATGGCGCATCTCCCGGAAACCGGAAATTGGAAAATGGAAAATGGAAACCGGAAATTGGGATTGGCGCGTCAGCGTCCGGGAGTCGTGCCGCTTCTCAATTTCCAGTTTCCAACTTCCAGTTTCCGTCTATCTGTCTCCTGGAAACCGGAAACCGGAAATTGGAAAATGGCCGGACAAGAATCCCTGCATCGAACGCTTCAGTCGATTTCCAGTTTCCAACTTCCAGTTTCCGTCTATTCCGTCAGCATCGGGAGCCTGACGCCCTTCTGCTTCGCCGCGGCGATGGCCTCGGGATAGCCGGCGTCCGCGTGCCGCATGATGCCCGTACCGGGATCCGTGGTCAGGACCCGCTGGAGGCGAAGCTCGGCATCAGGTGTGCCATCGGCGACGACCACCATGCCGGCGTGGATGGAGTAGCCGATGCCGACCCCGCCGCCGTGGTGGACAGAGACCCAGGAGGCGCCGGCGGCCGTGTTGAGCAGGGCGTTCAGGATGGGCCAGTCGGCGATGGCATCGCTTCCGTCCCGCATGGCCTCGGTCTCGCGGTTGGGCGACGCCACCGAGCCGGCGTCCAGATGGTCGCGGCCGAAGACCACGGGGGCCGTGAGTTGACCCGACTTCACCATCCGATTCACCAGCATGCCCAGGCGGTCCCGCTCGCCGTAGCCCAGCCAGCAGATCCGGGCGGGCAGCCCCTGGAAGTGGACCTTCTCCCGCGCCAGGCTGATCCAGCGGGTGAGGGAGGCGTCGTCCTTGAACTCGCGCAGAACCACCTCGTCAATCCGGGCGATGTCGGCCGGGTCGCCCGACAGGACGGCCCAGCGGAATGGACCGCGCCCGGTGCAGAACAGCGGGCGGATGAAGGCGGGGACAAAACCGGGGAAGTCGAAGGCGTTCTTCACGCCTCGCGCCATGGCCTGGGCCCGGATGTTGTTGCCGTAGTCGAACACCATCACCCCGCGTTTCCGGAACTCCAGCATGGTCTGGACGTGCAGGGCCATGGAGTCCATGGCGCGATTGATGTACTCCTGGGGGTTCTTGACCCGGAAGTCGCGCGCCTGCTGCAACGTCAGCCCGGCGGGGACGTAGCCGTTCAGGGCGTCGTGGGCCGACGTCTGGTCGGTCATGAGGTCGGGCAGGACGCCGCGCCGCAGGATCTCGGGATGCACCTCGGCGGCGTTTCCGACCAGGCCGATGGATTTCGGGAGGCCCTGCCGCTTGGCGGTCAGGGCGAGATCCAGCGCCTCGTCCAGGTTCGCCGTCATGACCTCGCAATAGCCGGTCTTGACCCGCTTCTCGATCCGCTTGGGATCCACCTCCACTGCGAGGATCACGCCGTCGTTCATGGTGACGGCCAGGGGCTGGGCCCCGCCCATCCCGCCCAGGCCCGCGGTCAGCACGAAGCGGCCCTTCAGGGTGCCGCCGAAGTACTTGCGGCCCGCGGCGGCGAAGGTCTCGTAGGTGCCCTGGAGGATGCCCTGGGTGCCGATGTAGATCCAACTGCCGGCCGTCATCTGGCCATACATGGTGAGGCCCAGCTCCTCCAACTCGCGGAACTTCTCCCAGTTGCCCCAGGCCGGGACCAGCATGGCATTGCTGATCAGGACGCGGGGCGCGAAGGCGTGGGTCCGGAAGATCCCCACGGGCTTGCCGGACTGAACCAGCAGGGTCTCGTCGTTTTCCAGGACCTTGAGGCTCGCGACGATCTTGTAGTAGCACTCCCAGTTCCGGGCGGCCTTCCCGGTGCCGCCGTACACCACCAGGTCCTGCGGCCGCTCACCCACCTCGGGATCGAGGTTGTTCATGAGCATGCGCATGGCCGCCTCCTGGTGCCAGCCCTTGCAGGAGAGGGCCGAGCCCCGCGGGGCGCGGATTGGATTTTGTGGTGGTTGATTTTCAAACATGTCGAAGTCCCCTTGAATGAACCGCCAATGACCCAGTTCTGGTGGGGAAAGGGCTCCAATATCATCCGCAGATTACGCAGACCCCCCTCCCCCTCCCTCCCCCTCAGAGGGGGGAGGGGCCGGGTGAGGGTGAAATCTGGCTCATCTGCGAAATCTGCGGATAAAGTATATCCCCGAGGCTCTGTGGATGCAATCAGGCCTCGGGGCGCTGGATCCACCCGATGTCGATGCAGACGCGGGAGCGGGGAGTTGGGGTCGTCGGTGGTATGCGCCACACCCTCCGCTGGATCTCCGGCTTGACAGATATACGTCCTAACCTCAACTGGCGCGGTCGGCCAACGCGAACGCGCCCACAGGCCAACTCGCGGGTCGGGTCCGCCCAGCGCCGACTCCGGGCGCCCCATCGTTGGTCCGCCTTTTCCCTTGACATTGCCCACCGGGCCGCCGGATACTCCACCATAGCGTATCCGTGGGGGCCTCGGCGGCCGCGAAAGGCAGCTTCTTGTCACTCACCGACCATCACCACCTGACCTTTGCTGGGCGCCTCAGAATAGGAGCCTCATGAACACCGTCAGGGTCGAGCTGGATGAAAGCCTGGCGGCGCTCCTGCACCAGACGAATCAGTCCGCACAAGATGCCGCGCGCGAAATGATTGTCCTGGAGCTCTACCGCCGTGGTGTCATCTCCAGCGGCAGGGCAGGCGAGTTCTTGGGTCGCTCGCGCGTGGACTTCATCCAGTACGCTTCCCACCTGGGGATCCCGCTCTTCGCGGCCACCGTTGATGAGTGGGCGGCAGAGAAAGCCACGATCGAGTCCCTGTGAGCGTCGTCGTCAGCGACGCGAGCGCGCTGATCGCCCTCGAGCACATCGGCCAGCTCGCGCTCCTGGAGCGGCTCTTTGCCACGGTGCTCATCCCGCCCGCCGTGGCGCGAGAGACCGCGGCCGGCGCGACGCGGCCCACATGGATTCACGAGCGGCCGCTCGCACAACCCCTCGGCTCTCAGGTGTTGCGTGCCTCTCTTGGGCCAGGAGAGAGCGAAGCCATCAGTCTCGCACTGGAAACCCACGCCGATCTCCTGATAGTCGACGATCGTCCGGCGCGACGCCTTGCGCAGGCCCTCGGCATCCCGATCATCGGAACCCTCGGAGTCCTCTTCGCCGCCAAGCGGAAAGGCATCATCACCGCCGTGCGCCCACACATTGATGCTCTTCTCGCGGCCGATTTCCGGGCGGCGCCCGACCTCGTCGAGCGCATCCTCACCGACGCTGGCGAGAGCGAGTAGGTGATGGCGATAGGTGAGGGTGATGGTGAGGTGAGGCGGGCGCCCCTCACCCCGCGTGACCGCGGGCTGGCGGCGGCAAAAGGCGCGGCCGGGAGGCACCCGTCTCGACGGGAGTGCTCAGCATCCCGCAGGAGGCTGGAGGAGGGCGGCCGCGATTAAACCGAGTCAACTTGGGGACCAACGTATTCCCAAGAATTGCCTGTTGACACAATTCGGGGCGGGTGCTACAAGAAACCATCACCGCCCCCGGTAGCTTCGGCGAAAGGGCGCAGGGCCGTTCCGAAAGGGACGGCCCTTGCATTTTCGGGAGTCGGAAGCATCAAGTACTTCACGGCAAAGATCTTGCCGCGTCCCAGTGACCCCGACCAGCCCACGCGCCAGGAGACCTATCGGATCGTCATCAACGAACTCAAGAAACCAGTGGGCATCCTCAATCCACAGGAGAGACCCTGCCGAGTTCTTCAAGCTCACGCCACCTTCGATCGGCACGTTCGCCCGTCGGCATTGGCAAAGAGCCAATTCCCACCCACGTTGCAGGACGGCCAGGGCACGTTCTCGAAGCCGGCGTCCTGGTGACAGATCCATGACGCCACGGCGTCTCCGCTTGCCTGCTGGAGGTCGGGGCGCTAGCGCAGGGGCTCTACGGCGCGGCACTCAGGGAATGGCGAGCAGCCCCAGAGCGGCTGGCCGACGCGCGCACCGCTTTAGGCGGTGCGAAGAAGGATGGCGGGAACGGTGTGCCTGGGCGTAGCGTGGCCGTGTGAGAATATGACGTGTTTGGCCACGAAGTAGGCGGGAGGCGCCGCATGGGTCCGCTCCGTCGGGTTCCCATGACGCTCGGTTCGGACCGCGCGCAAGGATAGTTGGGAAGCAACGTCCCGGATGATATGGCCAAGCTCACTTTGGAGGGAGCGTATGAATCTAGCAGGTCAACCCGAAGCGGCAGATTTCAACAGTCTTGGGTCGTTCTGGATGATCACCGTGGGATTGGGGTTAGGTTTGGGGACTGGCAGGCCCTCTTGCTTCAAGACCGAGATATGATCTTCCATCGCCCACTTAGCCTGATATAGGCAATCCTCCACGGAGTGACCGACCCCCGTAAATCCCTCGAGATCTGGAGAGTAAAAGCCGAAGAAATCGGGATCCTCTGTTGCCTCGATGATCAGGGAATACTTCAGGTCAATCATTGCCCTCTTCCGCTTTCAGGCCGGCCGCCTTCAGAATGGCCTGGCACGTACCGGTTGGGACTTCTTTCGAGCCATGATAGTCAACGCGGATGATCTTGTCCAGTCCGGGCTTTCGATAGTACCTTACCGATCCCTTCTCTCGGACGAGGCGGAAACCGTTTCGCTCCAGGAGTCGAACGAGCTCACTAAATCGCACGACCGATCTCCTGAGAAACGCCAGGCAGGAATGTCCTTCACCGGATGCAGCCCGGGAGGTGAGGTGAGGTGATAGGGACTTCCTTTTCGGGCGCGCGCGCCGTCGGACCGCCGGCCAGGAAGCGAGCCCGCCGGAGCTGGGCCGACCGGCCCGGCCCGACCTCTGGCCGCCAGCCGCAGGCCTCCCTGGTCGCCTGCCAAAGTCAGGGTGGAATATCTGGCGCACCGGCGCCGGCTGTCAAGGGCAAACATGGGCGCCCGGGACCGCCGCCGGGCAGACCCCAGCCGACACCGGAGCCAAGGGCGGGCCAGGTCCGGGGACCGATCGCGCCGGGCACTAAAGGCTGTGTGATTACGCGGCGACGACTCGTTGCCGAGAGGACGGCAACGGGTACCCCGCGACGGGCGGGCTGTGGGCTGGGGTGGGCCAGAGCCCGAGATGCGCGAGGAGCTTCTCAATGACCTCGGGCTGCTCGATAAAGGCGATGATCCGCATGGCTCCGTTGCAGCGGGGACACACCAGCGGGTCCACCTCGTAGAATCGCTACGCCCCCGTGACCATCTCTGCTCCCGCAGTGGCGGCGGATGATCCAACACGGAGTGCCAATCGAGGGCTATGGGTATGGTGGCATGCGAGCTCCCAGGGTTAGGCAGGCCTACGAAGGCCATATCCGTCTTGCGCGGTACGCTGGACGAAAGCAGTTGGCAGGCGCACGTGAAGGCCGCACACCCTCTGAGCGTTCACCCCCATCACGCCCGACGCGCCGAGAGCAGCCGAACCAGATTCTCGTGCGTCATGAGAGCTGGATCGGCGCTCGGCTCGAGGAACGGACGGATGTCGGCCACAGCCTGCCCCCAGGCTACCGTGGCCAACCGCTTGCGGATAACCTCCCGCCACGTGTCTTCCGACAAGGGTCTCCTCTGCCAGCCCGTCTGCCGAAGGGCATTGTTGAGCAGCGTCAGATTCGGTGACGGCCAGTCGGGATCGCTCAGATACCACAGGAGGTCGTAGAGGTCGCGCCCCTTGGTGTGGGGACGCTGGAGGACCGCATGGAGCTTCCCCGCCAGGAGGGAGGCACGGTCATGGTGCTGTAACTGGAGCACGACGTGCCGGCGCACGACGGTCGTCGCCAGGCCCGCGCCGGCCGGCGGATTGGTGTCCACCTCAAGCTTGACGGCGAGCACCTCATCTCGGCGCAGCGACAGCTCCAACTCGTGCGGCAGGCCGACGAACCGCACGAACGCACTCTGCACGACCTTTCGATCGCTGATCTTGAGCTCGACCGCGTACCCCTCTGCGGCGAACTCCGTCCGGATGGCGAGGAGATAGCGGCGCAGATCGTACCCCGCCTGGGGGCGTTCCAGGGCAAAGGTCAGATCCTCCGAAAATCGCGGGACGGCATACAGAAACCGCAACGCCGTGCCACCGTGGAAGGCCAGCGGGATCATGGCTCCGGCACGCTGGAGGCACCCCAGGATGCGAGCCTG
>METI01000007.1:9470-15680 GCA_001771285.1 candidate division NC10 bacterium RIFCSPLOWO2_12_FULL_66_18 | reverse complement strand
GCGTCTGATACTCTTGCGCCTCAGCGCGGGCCAGGTCGGCAACCAGAGCCGCCGCACGTCGGAGCTTGGGATGACCAAGGGATTCGGCCAGGCTCGCCAAGCCGATCACGTTCAGGCGATCCAGGTTCTGGAGGCGCAGCTCCTGCACGTACTGGGGCGCGTCTCCCCCGGGATGCAGATGGATGAGGTCGAGCAGCGCCTTCTCCGGCGTCGCGACAAAGGCCTGTTGCCCGCCGCCGAGATCCGCGAGGGAGTATCCGGCGAACAGCGCCGTCGCGATATGGCGGTACTGAAACGTGCCAGCCGTCGTCTGCCAGCGGGCGGGCCGCCTCGTCGTGACGCAGGTCGTCACCGGAACGCCCTCCGGAATCAGGCCATGGAATGCCAGCGCTGACTGGCAACTGACGTAGGAGCCACGTACGAGGCGGTTGGCAATTACGAATGGGTGGGGCTCCACCTTCCGGAAAGGGGGGGCCAGCGCGTACACGCCGCGGCGGAATTGCCGGATGCGCCCGGCCGCCACCCAGCGCGACAGTTGCCGACGCACGTCTCGGATGTCTACCTCGCCGGCCAACAGCAAGCCGGTTTCAAAGACCGGCTCATCCGCCACCAGCTCGACCAGACGCCTGAATTCCATACAGATAAGATACCAGTAATGGCAATATAATGCAACGGTTTGTCTCAGATCAAGGAATGGACGCCCTTCAGACGGCTGGACCCCCACCTAGCAACCGGAGGCCCCAGGGGCAGGGCCGAGCGCGGATGTCAGGGCAGTACCCGGCTCGCGGCTCTCGGCTCTCAAGTCTCCGCCCGCTGGATCCAGCCGATGCCGAAGCACACGAGGGCGGCGCCGAAGAACTGCACGGGGGCCAGGTGTTCGCGGAAGACCAGCCAGCCGAGGAAGGCAGCCACCACGACCTCCCAGGTGGCGATGATGCTCGCCTGGCTTGCCGGCAGGTCGCGCAGGCCGATCGTGTACAACGCATACCCACCCAGGCTGGGAACCAGGGCCAGTCCCAGGATCCAGAGCCAGGCGATGGCGGGGTAGCGGAGTGCCGGGAGCAATCGCGGTCCGCTCAGGACCGCCAGGAACAGGCTACCCGCCGCGAAGGCGTAAAGGACAACGGTCCAAGGTTGGTAACGCGCTAGGGCGCGCTTGCCAAAAATGCTGTAGGTCGCGGCGGTGATCCCTGCCAGAACTCCGAAAAGAATCCCGCGCAGGTTCAACCGAAGCCAGTCCGCCTGATGCACCTGGGCCACGAGTCCGGAACCGAGCAGGATGACGGCGACAGCCACCAGCTTCGCGCTCGTGATCCGCTCCCGCAGGAACAGCGCGGAGAGGAGGACCACGAAGGCCGGGTACGTGTAGAGCAGGGTGATCGCGACCGCCAGGGTCGTGAACTTGACCGCCGAGAAATAGGCCCAGAAGTTCAGGGTGACCCCGACGAAACCGTACAGGGCGAAGAAGGGAAGATCGCGGGCTCGGATGCGAAGGAGGGTGGGCTGGAAGATGGCCAGCAGGGCCGCCAGGATCATTGCCCCGATGAGGGCCCGCCAGGTGACGACGGCCATCGGGTTGCCTTCGTAGCGGTAAATGGCCCGACCCCAGGCTCCCATGGATCCCAGCAGCGTCGCCCCGGCCAGAACGCTTACGATGGCGCGGGTTTCCTTTAGCACTTGTTTTTCCATCGTGAAATCTGCGTAATCTGCGAAATCTGTGGTTCAATATGAGATCTTTTCTGGCGGTTCAGCCCCCCAGATAAGCGCGCTTGACCTTGGGGTCGGCGGCCAGCTCCGCCGCGGTGCCGCTCAGAGTGATGGTGCCCGTCTCCAGGACGTACCCGCGGGTGGCCACGGAGAGGGCCATGCGGGCGTTCTGCTCCACCAACAGAATGGTCGCGCCCTGCCGGTACAGCTCTTTGATCGTTTGGAAGGTCTGCTCGACCAGGGTCGGCATCAGGCCGAGGGACACCTCATCCAGCAGGAGCAGTCGCGGTCGTCCCACCAGGGCCCGCGCGATGGCCAGCATCTGCTGTTCTCCGCCTGACAGCGTCTTGCCCCGCTGTCGTGCCCGCGCCCGGAGTTGCGGGAACAGGCTGTAGGCGCGTTCCAGCTCTGCGGCCACCTCGCCGGCGTCCTGCAGGACATAGGTGCCGAGGCGAAGGTTCTCCTCGACGGTGAGATCGGGGAGGATCCGGCGGCCTTCCGGAACCAGGCTGATCCCGCGGCGCGCGCGGAGATACCCAGGTTCAGCGGTGATATCTTCGCCCCGGAAAAGGATCTTTCCGGCGCGGGGGCGCAGCAGGCCCATGACCGATCGAAGGATGGTGCTCTTCCCGGCACCGTTGGCCCCGATGATGGTCACGAGGTCTCCGTCGTGAACGTCGAAGCTCACGCCGCGGACTGCGGCGAACTCGCCGTACGTCACTTCAAGATTCCTAACTTCGAGCATCTCTGTTGCTGCCAGACGCGTATGGCGTATGGCCTATGGCGTATGGACTGGCCATAGCACCCGGGAGAGTTTCCGATGCCATAAGCCATAGGCCATATGCTATACGCTGGCCTTGCCGAGATACGCCTCGATCACCTGCGGGTTGCGCTGGATGGCGGCGGGATCGCCCTCGGCGATCTGGATGCCGTGGTCCAGGACCACCAGTCGCCGGCACACCCCCATCACGATCGGCATGTTGTGCTCGATAAGCACGATCGTGATGCCTTCCTGATTCAACCGGCGGATCAGCTCCAGGAGTTCCTGGGACTCCTCGTGCCGGAGTCCCCCCGAGGGCTCGTCCAGGAGAAGGAGAGACGGATTGAGGGCCAGGGCCCGCGCGATCTCCAGCCGCTTCTTGAACCCCAGGGGAAGGGTTCCGGCCGCTCGCTCGTGGCCCGCCGCCATACCAACCCGGTCCAGCAGGCGGTGGCATGCTTGCAAGCTGGCCTGGGTGCGGGAGGCCGTGGTGGAAGCTCCCAGGCGAGGATAGTACCGGTGCCCATAGGCCACCAGGACATTGTCGGTGAGGGAGAGGGCCGGAAACGGACGCACGATCTGAAAGGTGCGTGCGATGCCCCGACGCGCGATCTCGTGGGGCCGACGCCCCTGGATCGGCTCTCCGCGAAACCGGATGGTTCCCCGATCCGGCGAGAACATCCCGGTGATGCAGTTGAACAGAGTGGTCTTCCCCGCCCCGTTGGGTCCGATGACGCCAAGGATCTCCCCCTCGCGGACCTGGAGGTTGACGTCCTGGAGCGCCGTCACGCCGTCGAATTCCTTGGTCAGGTGTTCGATCTCCAGCAAAGCCATCGCGTTCACGGGCAATTGAAAATGGAAAACCGACAACGGAAAACCGACAACGGCGGAACACAGGAATCGGTCATTTTCAATTGTCGGTTGTCGGTTTTCAATTTTTCATTGGCGCAGCCTGCTGCCGCAATGCGTGCCATCCCCGAACGAGCAGGCTGCGCTCGCCCAGGATGCCGTCGGGTTGATACCGCATCAGCATGAGCAAGAGGATCCCGTACAGGAGTGTCCGGTATTCCATCGCCGGTCGGGAGATCTCGGGCAACGCGCCCAGGACGATGGCGCCGACGATGGGTCCGCGCAGCGTCCCGATCCCTCCGAAGACGACCATCGAGAGGATGACGATGGACTGGCCGAAGCCGAAGTTGACCGGCATGATGAAGGTCAGGAAATGGGCGTACAGGCTTCCGGCGAGGCCCGCCCCCGCACTCCCCAGGGTGAAGGCGAGGACCTTGAACCGCACGACGTCTATCCCCATGGCCCCGGCGGCCTCTTCATCCTCTCGGATGGCGGCCCAGGCGAGGCCGATCCACGACCGGATCAGCCACCGGTCCACGGCGATGACAGCCGCGATCACTCCAGTGACGAGAAGCAGAAAGCCCGGTTTGCTGATCTCCGACCCGAAGAGCCTTGGGGGATTGATCCCCCCGATCCCCATCCCGGCGCCGAAGAAGGGCACGTACAGGAACGTGGCCTCGACCACGAAGTTGATGCCCATGGTGGTGATGGCCAGGAAGTCCTCCCGGACACGCAGGCACGGGATCGCCAGCACCGCCCCCACCGCGCCGGCTACGAGCCCGGCAACGAAGAAGGCGGGCCAGAAACTGAACTCCGCCCTGGTATAGAGCAGGGCCGAGGTGTACGCGCCTATCCCCATGAAGGCGGCATGCCCCAGCGAGATCTGGCCCGCGTAGCCCGTGATCATGTTCAGGCTCAGGGCCAGGATCACGTAGATGCCGATGGTGATCAGGACGGTGACGACGTACCCGCTCAACATCAGAAGGACACCTCGAACTTATCCGCAGATTACGCAGATTACACAGATTCTTCGGAAAAGCGCTTCTCCCGTGAAATCTGCGTGAATCTGCGTAATCTGTGGATCCATTGCAGCCCCTAGCCTTTCCCGAGGAGGCCGTACGGTCGGAACATGAGCACCAGGATCATGGCGACGAAGGCCAGGGCGTCCCGGGGGAACGGAATGGCGACGATGCCGATCAGCAGGGTTTCGGCCAGCCCGATGAGAAACGAGGCCAGGACGCTGCCCGGGATATTGCCCAGCCCGCCCAGGACGACGATAGCCAGGCACTTGTAGGCGGGGACGCTCCCCATGGTCGGCCACACCTGGTTGTCGTACACGCCGATAAGGGCGCCCGCGGCTCCCGCCATGGCGGAGCCGATGAGGAAGTTCAACGCGATGATGGCGCGGGTGTTGACGCCGAAGCTGGAGGTGATCTCTGCGTCCATGGCGGTGGCCCGCATGGCCAGGCCGACCTTGGAACGGGAGAGCAGCAACCAGAGCAGTCCCAGCAGCACCAAGGTGACAGTGAGGATCAGGGTCTGCGGCCCGGTGAGGCGCAGGGGGCCCAGGGCCAGGCTTCCAAATCGAACCTCTGCGTCATACGCGAGGGCGTACGGTCCCGCCACGATCCGGAACGCCTCCTCCATGGCGATGAAGAGGCCGATGCTTGCGATGAGCGGGATGATCCGGGGAAGGTGGAGCAGGGGGGCGTAGAGGAACCGCTCGATGAGCAACCCGGCCAGGGCGCAGGCGGCCATGGCGGCCACCAGGCTGAGCCAGAAACTCCCCGTGGCGCGGAAGGCCCAGAGACCCACATAGGCCCCCAGGGCATACACACCGGCGTGCGCGACGTGCAGCACGCGCAGCACCCCGTAGACCATCGTGAGGCCGAGGGTCGTCAGCGCATACACGGCCCCGGTGGCGATGCCGTTCGCAATCTGCTGCCAGATCATTGGTCGAGCCTTGAGAGCCGCGAGCCGAGAGCCCAGAGGGCCAGTTCGATGTTCGACGTTCGATGTTCAACGTTGAACCTTGCACATCGAACCTTGAACCACGAGGGGCCCGGACACGAGAAGGCGGGGGACCGAACCGGTCAGCCCCCCGCCTCCCTGTCGCTGTCGCTGTCCCTGTCGGCTATGGTGTCGGCGGGGGGATGACCTCCGGGTTGTCCACCACGCCGTGGCGCCGGAACTTCCCGTCCTTGACGATCTGGAACTGCACCGGCTTGATCACCTCGCCCTTCACGAATCGGGTGAGTTTCCCCGTCAGGCCGTTGTAGTCCCGTGTTTCCATCAGGGCCTTGATGACAGCCTTCCGATCCGTTCCGGCCTTCTCGATGGCCGCCACCAGGATCTTGAAGGCATCGTAGCTGCTGGCGCCCACCATGTCGGGGTCATAATTATAGGCCTGCTTGTAGTTCTTCAGGAAATTCTGGACCACGGGCCGCGGATCATCGCGGTCCAGGTTCGTCGCGATGATGACCCCCTCGGCGTCCTTGCCGGCCAGCTCGATGAACTTGGGCGAATCGAATCCTTCCTCGCCCAGGATCTGGACGGTGATTCCCAATTCCTTGGCTTGGCGGACGATCAACGCCGCCTCGTTGTAGTACCCCGCGGCGAAGATCAGATCGGGCTTGGCCTCTTTGATCCTGGTGAGGAATGGGCGGAAGTCCTTCTCGCCCGGGAACTTGTACACCTGCCTGGCCACGATGGTGGCACCGAGCTTCTCGGCCCGCTTGATGAACCCGGCCGAGATCTCCCGCCCGAAATCGTTGTCCATGTAGATGACGGCCGGGGTCTTGGACTTCAGCACCTTGACGGCGTATTCACCCGCTGCTCCTCCCTCGACCTCGCCGAGGAAGCCGTTGCGGAAATTCGACTCACCCGCCTTGGTG
>METI01000007.1:0-9449 GCA_001771285.1 candidate division NC10 bacterium RIFCSPLOWO2_12_FULL_66_18 | reverse complement strand
CCCGCCACCATGGGGACCCCGGCCTTGGCGAAGATCGGAGCCGTCACGCGGGTCGGCCCGCTGTACGAGCCGCTGACTACCCCGGCGACCTGGTCCTTCTCGATCAGCTTGTTGGCGATGGCCACCGCCTCCTGGGGGCTGAACCGATCGTCGTAGACGATCAGCTCCACCTTCTTCCCCTTGATCCCGCCCGACGCGTTGACCTCTTTCACGCCCAGCTCGACCGCGTGCTGGGCGCTCGCCCCATCTGCGGCTGCGGGCCCGGTGATCGGCGCGAAAAACCCGATCTTGATCGTCTCCTGGGCCAGAGCGGGCGCCGTCATCAGGAGCACGGCTGCAACGGCTGCGAGGTGCGCTCCCATGCTGTTCCGCGTGTCTCGGCTCATCGCTGGCTCCTCCTTCATCGTTTTCGCTCGGGTCAAGAGCTGTGTTCCGGGCAGGAAGAGTGCCCGCAGTTCAGGAATGAGTAACTCCGAAAGAATCTGCGTGCATCTGCGTCCATCTGCGGTTGCAGCTTCGTCATTCAGTTGGCTTCAATTAGGCCACGAATCGTGCGCGTTCGTCAAGGACCGACACGCCAATCGTCGCCCAAGTCAGGCAAGCGGGCCTGCCGCGCCCTCCACAGCCGCCAGCAGGCTCCCGTCCTCCAGGAGCGGCAGGATCCGATCGAGATCGTGCCGGAGGACGCGGTCCTCTTCGAGGTGGGTCACATGGCGGCGGAGCAGTTCGTAGGCGGAGAGGACGCCCCGTCCCGGCTTCAACGGGCGGAGGAAGTCCAACCCCTGGGCGGCGCAGAGGAACTCCAGGGCCAGGATCGCGGCGAGGCGATCCACGATCTGGGCGAGCTTGACGGCCGCCAGCCAGCCCATGCTGACGAAGTCCTCCTTGCTCCCGGAGGTGGGGATGGAATCCACGCTGGCCGGCGACGCGAGCAGTTTCGCCTCGGACACGAGAGAGGCCGCCGCGATCTGCGCCACCATGAATCCGGAATGGAGGCCGCTGGACTTCACCAGGAACGCGGGCAGCTCGCTGAGCTGGGGATTCACCAGGCGCTCGATCCGCCGCTCGGAAAAACCGCAGAGCCCCGCCAGGGCCATGGCCAGGGCATCCAGGGCCAGGGCGACGGGGTGGCCGTGAAAGTTGCCCCCCGAAAGAATGTCGCCTGACTCCGGGAAAATCAAGGGATTGTCGGTCGCGGCGTTCAGTTCCCGGGTGACGGTGGCCTGGGCGAAGGCCAGGACCTCGCGCACGCCGCCGTGGACCTGCGGGATGCAGCGCAGGGTGTAGCTGTCCTGGATCTTGCCGCAATCCTTGTGGGAGACCATCACCTCGGAGTCCTGGAGCAGGCTTCGCAGGTTCCGCGCGCAGATCGCCTGGCCCGGGTGGGGGCGCACCGCCTGGAGGCGTTCGTCAAACGGGATCTGCGAGCCGCGGAGGGCCTCCAGCGCCATGGCGCCTGCCACATCGGCCAGCCTAACCAGCCGCTCGGCCCGGTTCACGGCCAGGGCGCCGATCCCAGTCATGCCGCAGGTGCCGTTGATCAGGGCCAGGCCCTCCTTGGCCTTGAGGATGACCGGGGCCAACCCGGTACGCCCCAACGCCTCGGCGCCCGAGAGACGTTCGCTGCGGTGCCGGGCCTCCCCCTCGCCGATCAGGACCAGGGCCAGGTGCGCCAGCGGGGCCAAGTCCCCGCTGGCCCCGACGGAGCCGCGTTCGGGGATGATGGGATGCACGCGGCGATTCAAGAGTCCGCAGAGGAGGTCAACGATCTCCGGGCGGACGCCCGAGTACCCCTTGGCCAGGACGTTGGCCCGCAGCAGGACCGTAGCCCGCGTCTCCGCCTCGCCGATGGGATCGCCGATGCCGATGGCGTGGCTGCGCAGGAGGTTCCGCTGCAGGGCCTCGCGGTCGGCGGCGCCCACGAAGACGTCGCTCAAGGGGCCGAAGCCGGTACTGACCCCGTAGATGGGGCGCCCGTCCGCCAAGGCGGACTCGATCACGCGGCGGGCGGCCTCGACCTTGGGCCGGGCAGTCGGGTCCAACGCCACGGCCTCGCCGTGCCGGGCCACCCGCTCCACATCATCAAGGGTCAGGTGTTCACCATCCAGTAAGACAGGGGACATGGGAAACCTCCTCCTGAGAACCATGCGGGAGGAATCACGTTGCTCTCTGCCGAAAAGGCTTCAATCTCGGATCCGTGTCGGCGCATGGATTCTGTGCCCCATCGATGTGTCTTGGGAGATTGGCGGGACACCAGCCTTCCGATCAGTTCAGCCTTTCCGGACGCCCATGACTGCGCCGAGGCCCATGGTGCGGTCGATGACGAAGATGGCGACTCCCGAGAGCAGGATGAGGATCGTTGAGACCGCGGCAGCTACCGCATCGAACTCAAACTTGATGTACGAGTAGATGGCGACCGGCAAGGGGACGTACTTTGAACCGGCCAGAAACAGGGAGATGGAGAAATTGTTCCACGACATAATGAAAGAAAGGATGAAGCCCGCCAGAATTCCCAGCTTGATGATGGGGAATGTGATCCAGGCGAATGTCTGAATCCGGCTCGCGCCGACATTCAGGGCCGCCTCCTCCATGCTCACGTCGAAATTATAGAGGCTGGCGGTAATCGTCCGGAATGAGAGGGGAATGAGGGTGATCGCGTGGCCGATGACGAGCGCGGTGAGCGTGTCATTGAGGTGCAGAGCAACGAAATAGCTGTAGAGCGCCAGCCCCAGGACCACCACGGGAACCATCAGCGGGGACAGGAACAGGAGATTCACCCAGTCTTTGCCGGGAAAGGAATAGCGTACATATCCGAAGGCGGACAGCAGGCCGAGACCGGTGGCGATGAGCGAGGCGACGGTGGCCACGGCCAGGCTGACATAGAACCCCTGGACGAAGTCCCTGTTCCGAACGGCTTTCTCAAACCACCGCAGGGTGAAGCCTGAAGGGGGGAGCAGGAAGCCGCTCGAGTTGAACGCCACCACGACCGTCACCCCGATCGGAAGCAGCAGTCCAACGACGATGAGGATGCCGGTGACGCGGACGAACACCTTAGGAGACCTCCATCCGCTTCAGGTATAAGGCATGCAGAACTTTCTGAAACACAAAGATCACCAGGAGGGAGGCCAGCAGGAGCATGACGGAGATCGCCGCTCCGAATGGAAGGTTGTTGACCTCCAATGCCTGGTAATACGCCACCAGCCCCGCCATGGGCACCTTCTCCCCTCCGAGCAGGAGTGGTACGGCGAAGGCGCAGATATTCAGGGTCAACGCGATCATCGAGCCCGAGACCGCCCCGGGGATGCTCAACGGGAGAGTGATCTTGAGGAAGGTCTGCCACCCGTTCGCCCCGACGTTTCTCGCCGCCTCCTCCCAGGAAGGGTCCACGCGTTGGAGGGAGTCGAGGAGGGAGATGACCACGTAGGGGATGGAGATGTAGATCAGGGCCAGCGTGACGCCGAATGTGTTGTACATCCATTGAACAGGCTCCCGGACGAGGTGCAGGCCCAGCAAGACCTGGTTCATCAGGCCATGACCTCGAAACATTACGATCCACCCGAAGATCAGACAGACCATGCTGATCAGGAGAGGGGCCAGGACGGAGACCAGCAAGAACCGCCTGAGCTTCCCGGTGCTTCTTGTGATGAGGAGAGCCGGGGGATAGGCCAGCACGACAGAAGCAAGCGTACTGATCAGGGCCACTTTGAGCGTCAACCACAAGGAGTTTCGGATATACCAGGGGTCGGTGACCAACCTGAGATAATTCTGGGCGGTGAAGGCAGGGACCATGTACGCCCCGGGGACATGCGTATAGAAGCTCACTCGAATGATCCAGGAGAGGGGGATCAGGTAGAAGAGGGCGAGGAAGGCGATCGCCGGCAGGAGAAGAAGGACGTAGGGGGACCTTCCGGGGAACTTCCGGATTCGCTGCGGGGAGGCGTCGGTTTGATTCACAGCAAGAAGCAATCCTCTGGTTTGATTTCCAGGAAAACCTTCTCTCCGACCTGTATGGGCGATCCCGTGTTGGTTGAGTCTGCGGTGATGACGATCCCCCCTGCATCGATCTCGTAGCGGAAGGCGGCACCCAAGTAGACCCGGAACAGGACCTGCCCGGGTATCAGGTTAAAGCCCTCCGGGGAGCGTCCCCTCAGGATTGCAACCCGTTCCGGTCGGAAGAAAAGGCGGCTCTTTGCTGCGACGTTGCCGGGAGGAATCTCGATCTCAAGGTCGCCGACCCTGAAATAGGACTTTCCGTCTCGTTGAACCGCCTGGCCGTCGAGCATGTTCACGTTTCCGATGAAGTCAGCCACGAAGGGGTTTTGGGGCGACTCGTAGATGTGCTCGGGGGATCCCACCTGCACCACGTGCCCATGGTCGAGGACGACGATTCGATCCGACATGGACAGGGCCTCTTCCTGGTCGTGGGTCACGTACAGGGTGGTCACCCCGACCCGTCGCTGGAGCTTCTTCAGCTCGATCCGCATCTGGTTCCTCAGCTTACGGTCGAGGTTGCTCAGCGGCTCGTCGAGGAGCAGGATGGCCGGCTTGAGGACCAGGCAGCGGGCCAGGGCGACCCGCTGCTGCTGACCGCCACTCAACTCCCTGGGATAGCGGGTTTCGAGATCGCGCAGTCCCAGGAGGGTCAATGTGCCCAGGATGATCTCCCGGATGGCCGGCGGGCGGGTCCCCCGGATCTTCAGGCCGAAGGCGAGGTTCTCGAAGACGGTGAGGTGGGGCCAAAGGGCGTAGTTCTGGAAGACGAGCCCCACGTTCCTCTTGTTTGGAGGGAGATGGGTGATGTCGAGGTCGTTGACGAAGATCCGACCTGCGTCCAAGGTGACGAAGCCGGCAATGGCCCGCAGGATGGTGGTCTTCCCGCACCCGCTGGGTCCCAGCAGGGAGATGAACTCGCCGTCCTGGACGTCCAGGGAGACATCAGCGCACGCCACCACATTTCCGTAGCGCTTGCCGATCTGGTGGATGCTCAGTCCCAATCGGTGCCTACCTCAGGGTCTTCCACTGCTTGATCTTGTCCTTGTGCCGGGCGAAGTACTGGTCAACCATCTCCTTGTCTTTCGCGAGTTCGCCCATCTGCGCGATGTCCTCGGCCGTGAAGCACGGCAGCCCGGCGCCAATGGCCCAGGGGAAGGTGTGGTGGATCCAGAAGTACATCCGGTTCCCGTAGGCGTACCACTTCTCCAGGATCCGAAGGAAATCCTCCTTGGTCGTGATCTCGTCATACGAGTCCGTGATGTCGTGGACGAATTCCCCCATCTGCACGAAGCCGCAGTAGGCCAGGAAATCGACGTTCAGCATATTGATCCAGGCAAACATCTTCTTGCACTGGTCCAGGGTGAAACTCGGGTCGTTGAGCGCCTTGAGCATCATGTTGGGGGTGATCCACATCGTCAGCGCACGCATGTCCCCGTTGCAGAAGACCAGGTTCCCGAGATTCTGCTTGTAACTGCCTGCCCCGCCAAGCATGATCCCGTTCCGCAGTCGCTTGATCTCCACAGGCTCATCGAACCAGATGCGATCGGTCTCTGCCGAGATCTCCCGGATGATCTGCTCGACGCTCTTTTGTGCCATCGGCTACCCCTTCCTCCTCACGATAACCCGCAAGGGGAGATGAGTGAAATAGTTAGCATTCCAGGCCGCCTCACCCACTCGCTTCAAGTCTTCGAGGTCCTCCTCCCGGATCCGCGCCACGGGGGAGACGGGGAGCGGCTCCGTCACCTTGCCGTAGAAACACGTGATTGACTTGTAATCCACAGTGGAGAACGTCAGCGTGCCCACCGGCAGCTCCGTGATCAGCATGGTGTTCGTCTTGACCAGCTTCACGACCCGGTGGGGCATGTACATCCCCTGGCCGGTGGACATGGTGTGGCTCTGGACACTCTCGATTGGGAGATTGTTCCAGAACAACTCGCACAGCTCTGGATTCATCTCCACCCAGAGCCGGGCCGTCAGGGTGATCTTGAGTTCTGGATAGTGGACCTCAATCCATCGGTCTGGCATCCGTCCCCCTTCGATGGAATTCGTGCGAGGGCTCGGACAGGCCAGGCGCCGTCACGAGCGGACGCCCTGCGCTACGCCTTTTTCCTCACGACGACCCGCAGGGGGAGATGGGTGAAGTAGTTGGCCTTCCAGGCCGCCTCGCCCACCCGCTTCAGGTCGTCGAGGTCCTGCTCCCGGATCCGCGCCACGGGGGAGACGGGGAGTGGCTCCGTCACCTTGCCGTAGTAGCAGCCGACGGACTTGTAGTCTACCGTCGAGAAGTGGATCGTCCCGACGGGACACTCCGTGATCAGCATGGTGTTCGTCTTGACCAGCTTCACGACCCGGTGGGGCATGTACATCCCCTGGCCGGTGGACATGGTATGGCTCTGGACACTTTCGATGGGGAGACTGTTCCAGAACAGCTCGGACAGTTCGGGATTCATCTCCACCCAGAGCCGGGCCGTCAGGGTGATCTTGAGTTCTGGATAGTGGACCTCAATCCATCGGTCTGGCATTCTCCCTCCTGTCCGTCTACTGGCTGATGGCCTTATCCCAGCGCTCCTTCCACTCACCCTTGGCGGCGTTGACCTGGACCCAATCCGGGATGAACAGATTCTCGACGTTGGTTCCGGAGATCAGGAGCCCCTCCAGCTCCTTGGGGAGCTTCGCGGTCTTCAGCGTGGGAGCATAGAGATTACGCGCGGCGAATGCCTCCTGGCATTCTTTCCCCAAGGCAAAATTGACAAACTTCATGGCCAGATCTTTCTTCGGGCTGCTCTTGACCACATTCAGAGTAGTGATCAGGCCGAAGGTTCCTTCCTTGGGCCGCACGAACTTGATATGCTTTGCCCCCTTGTCCCACAGCGACTTCACTCTCCCGATGGCGAGGGGTCCAATCCAGACCTCCCCGAGCTCGTACAGGGACACCAGTTCCGACTCCCCGCTCACCATGGAGAGAAGGTTCCCGCTCTTGTGGAGATCCACGAGCCTCTTGAAGCCCGGCTCGATGTTCCGTTCGCTCCCGCCGGCTTTCTTGGCTTCGAGCACCAGCAGGCTCAGGGTAGATGAAGCGGTAAAGGAGTACAGGGCCACGCCCCGCTTGTAGTCGGGATTCCAGAGATCGCTCCAGCTCGTGGGGGCCTTCTTTACCTTGTCCGCATTGTAGGCGAGGACGAAATCGCCGAGATTCGCGAAGACCGTCTGCTTGGAGTGCCTCGCGTTCGGGTACAGGTCCTTCAGGTTGGGGATCAGGTTGGGATCGAGGTCTGCCCAGAGCCCTTCCTGTTCTCCCGACAGCGAGTGGAGGAGGTCGAGGGTGACCACGTCGGCCTGCCCCTGGCGCGCCTTCACCTGGTGGGAATCGGTTGAACCCACCACCCACTCTACCTTGACATTGTTGGCCTTCTCGAAGAGGCCGATGACGGACTCGTACGTGTCCTTGTAGTTCCCTCCCCAGGTTGTTACTCGGAGCATCTCAGGGCTGGCCGCCCAGGGTGTCTCTGTGGTGAAGACCATCATGGTACCCAAGAGCAGGATGAGGGAGAGTATCTTTTTCATGTCCTTTCCTCCTGAAAGGGAGTCTGCGGGCGGTTGGTCGTCAGGCTCTAATTTAGGATGGGTCTCCGGACGATCACAGGGGGGATCGGCGCACTGGAGTGCTTTCGGCTTGCGAAATTTGGCCCGGCGTGAAGATCCCGTACAATCCCTTGGGGCACAGGTTGTTCTGCTCCGCGAGCCATGAATCGTACATTCGCACCTGCATGTATTCTCGGGGAGGATGGCGAGAAACAGCCACCTCCCGTCAGCCGAACAACCCGCCCTGCTCGGGAGACCCTCCCTGCCCGAACGGATGCACACGAGCACGGAGAGATGCTCCCCGGGCAAAACACGTATCAGCACCTGGTTACTCTTGTCAACGAAAAATGCATCGATGGGTGAGCGCTCAGCGAGGGTATATCGCCCAAGAGGCAGCCGGATCCAACGCCACGGCCTCGCCGTGCCGGGCCACCCGCTCCACATCATCAAGGGTCAGGTGTTCACCATCCAGTAAGACAGGGGACATGGGCAACCTCTCTGAATGTTTTACGGAAAGAATAGTTCCGAGTGGAATCCTGCGTCAACGGCAAACGGAATCTGTCACCGGGAGGCTCCACACCATTATTCACACTGCTATTTACATTGCCAGGACCGGTTGCATCGCCAGGGCCCGCAGACCTTGATAAACCCGGACCCTTCTCTGTTGTGGATGTTCCGGCAAACCTCGCGCCAGGAAGGAACTCGGAAGAAAAGCGAGAAACCGGATGGGTCGTACAGTCTGCTTGACGAAATAGTTGATATAGGATACTCTCTAGAAAAGAGTATGTAATCGAGCGGAGGAGATTAAGCGGATGGCAACTCTCATCCACAAAATTCAGGTCCTCTTGAGCCACGAGCAGTACCAGGCGCTCTTGGCGCTGGCGAAGGCGCAGGGGAAGCGCCTGAGCGGGCTTCTCCGCGAGGCAGTTGTTGAACAGCTTCTGAAGGATGCCCGCCGGACTGCCAAGCAGAAGGCCTTCGAGGAGATTACCTCCATGGAGCTCCCCGTGGGCGATTGGTCGGAGATAGAAAAGGGGATCGAGCGGGACCATTCGGGGGCTCGGAAGCGGTCGTGAAGTACTTCTTGGACACCAACATCTTCATGTACGCCGCCGGCCGGGAACATCCCCTGAAGGGGCCTTGCGTGGCCTTCCTCCGGCGAGTGGCCCGGGAAGAGGTGGAGGCCCTGACCAACACAGAAGTTCTGCAGGAGATCCTGTACCGCTATCGCGCCATCGGCGAGCGTGAGCGGGGTCTACACCTGGCCCGCTTGGCAGTGGACCAGGTAGGAGGGGAGGTGCTCCCGGTGACCCTGGCCGACATGCGGCGTGCGTTCGGTCTGGTGGCCCGCTACGGGACAGATATCATGGCCCGCGACGCTGTCCATGCCGCCACCATGCTCAACAATGGCCTGACCCATCTCATCAGCGCGGACAGCCACTTCGACATTATCGAAGGCATTACCAGGGTGGACCCCCGGAAGGCGACCCGGCGGCCATAGAGTGAGCAGTGGGCAGAACGCCGTGACCATAACATTCGATCCGCAGCAAGTGACGCTGGAAGGCATGCATGTTCGTCTGGAGCCGCTGGCGCACTGCCATGCCGAGGATCTCTTCGAAGCCGGGAGAGACGAAGGCATCTGGCAGTATATGCCGCGGCCTCCCCTGCGGAGCATCCCGGACACCCAGGGCTGGATTGACCAGGCGCTGGAGGTCGCCGCAGGCGGTACGCAGATCGCCTTTGCGATCATCGAACGGGCCAGCAACAGGGCGGTCGGCTCCACGCGGTATCTGGATATCCGGCGCGACGACCGCGGGCTGGAGATCGGCTGGACCTGGGTCGGCACACAATTCCAGCGCACGGCTGTGAATACG
>METI01000006.1:18338-20883 GCA_001771285.1 candidate division NC10 bacterium RIFCSPLOWO2_12_FULL_66_18 | reverse complement strand
TGATGGACTTCAGCTCCTCCCGGGAGGCGCCCGCCCGGAGGGGTTGTCTCAAATTGATCCCGTCTGTCGCGTAGAGGCACAGGTACCACATGCCGTCCGCGGTGAGCCGCGCCCTGTCGCAGGAACTGCAGAACGGGGTTGTCGTTGAGGCGATAATGCCAAATGTCGTCCCGTCTGGCAAGAGAAACCGCTCCGCCGGCGCCGAGCTCTCCCCAACCACCGCCCGCACTGGCCCATACCGTTGCCTCAACAGCTCAAGCAGGGCCGCGCGGGAGAAGACCTGGTCCAGAGACCACTCTGTCGCCCCCCCGACGTCCATGTACTCGATGAACCGCACCTCCGCCCCAACCCGTTTTCCGTACTCCAGGAGATCGACGATTTCATCATCGTTGCACCCTCGCATGACGACGGTGTCGATCTTCAACCCCTGGAAGCCTACCTGGACGGCTGCGTTGATCCCTCGGAGCACTGCTGCGTGCGCATCTCTTCTCGTCAGCTTCATGAAGCGGTCCGGTCTCAGGCTGTCCAGGCTGACGGTCACCCGGTGCAGGCCCGCATCGTGGAGCTCCTGGGCATGCGCTGCCAACAAGACGCCATTCGTCGTCATGGCCAGATCCTGCACGCGCGGGTTCCGCGCCAGCATTCCCACCAGGTCTTTCAGTCCCCTGCGCAACAGCGGCTCGCCACCGGTGAGGCGGACCCTGTCCACACCCAGCTCGGTGAAGAAATCGACCAGGTCGCTAATCTCTTCAAAGGTCAGGAGGTCCTTCCGGGCAAGCCACACGTACTCCTGTTCCGGCATGCAGTACTGACAGCGCAGGTTGCACCGATCCGTGACGGAGACGCGCAGGCTGCGCAGGGGCCGGTCGAAGGTGTCACGGATCAGCTCCCCTTCCCCCGCAGATGACAGCCCAGGCTTCCCCGGTGAGGAGGCAACTGTCAGCATGGGCATCGAAAGCCACCCCTCGGCCCGGTGCGCCCCGAGGCGATCGGGTCCGGCACCGTCAGCGTCCCGGACAGGAGGCCCTCCTTTCCCCCGGCCCAGAACTCGTTCCCGCCCACTAGGCGGTCACACCCTGCACCCACTCCCGCCCCTCTCCTTCGGCCTAGCGCAGCACCACCACCGGTTCCTTCTGCAGGCCACCGGCGGCGGCATTGGAAATGCTGATCTGCGCGGCCAGGCGGCCCGCGATCTCGTGAAAGGCCCGGGCGGCGGGTGAGTCCTCGGATTCCAGCGCCACCGGCCTCCCCTCATCGCTCTGGACCCGAATGGTGGCATCCAGGGGCACCTCGCCCAGGAAGGGGATCTCGGTCTTTTCGCTGGCCTCCCGCGCCCCCCCGTGGCCGAAGATGTCCTCCCGCTGGCCGCAATGCGAACAGGTGTGGTAGCTCATGTTCTCGATGATACCCAGGATGGGCACCTTGAGCTTGTTGAACATGAGGATGGCCTTGGCGGCCACCTCCAGGGCCACGTCCTGCGGGGTGGAGACGATCACAGCACCGGTGAGGGCAATGGATTGGCACAGGCTCAACTGGATGTCGCCCGTGCCCGGCGGCAGATCCATCACCAGGTAGTCCAGTTCCCCCCACTCCACACGCCCCAGGAACTCCTGAATCATCTTGTGCAACATCGGGCCGCGCCAGATCACCGCTTCATTTTTTGGCAGGAGGAACCCCATGGACATGATCTTCACGCCGTACGGTAGTGGCGGAATCACCTTCCCGTCCTCCGTGTGCTGCAGGGCGCCCGCCACCCCCATGAGCTTGGGGATGCACGGGCCGTACACGTCCGCATCCATGAGGCCGACCCTGGCCCCTGTTCGGCTCAGCGAGACCGCCAGGTTCGCCGCCACCGTGGACTTGCCGACGCCGCCCTTCCCGCTGGCCACCGCCACCGTGTTGAGGACCCCGGGGAGGTACCCCGATTGCGAGTCCCGGGAGGTGGTCACGCGGGAGGTCATCGTGACCTCCACCTCGTCCACCCCCGGGAGGGCCGCCACTGCCTGGCGAGCGCCGTCCTCCATTTGCTTTCGCACCGGACAGGCCGGGGTCGTCAGCTCGATTGTGAAGGCGACCTTCCCACCCTCGATCTTCAGGCCCTTGATGAACCCGAGGGACACGATATCGCGATGGAGATCCGGATCCTGGATCGTTGCCAACGCGTGAAGTACCACCTGTTCCGTAACCATGCTCGTTCCCTTTGCCCCTACCACTCCAGCTTCGCCAGATCTTTCTCGAAGAAGGCGCCGACGAGCCAGTCCACAGCGACCCGAATCCTGTTCTTCCATCCGCTCAGCTTGGCCAGGAACACCGAGCGCCACAGAAGCCAGGCGGGAAGACCCGAGAAGGCCAGGCCGGCGATCTCCCCCACCCCGTCACCGGCCCCCAGCGACACCAGGTCCCCGCGATGCCGATAGACGAAGGGGATCTTCTTCGCACCCCGGAAATCCCGTGCAATATTTCTGGCGACAGAGCGGGCCTGCTGGACGGCCACCTGCGCCGTCGGCGGCAGCACGGCCTGGAGCCGGGGATCGAAGCAGTGGGC
>METI01000006.1:8482-18203 GCA_001771285.1 candidate division NC10 bacterium RIFCSPLOWO2_12_FULL_66_18 | reverse complement strand
TGGATCCGTTCGCCGTCCTCCAGCTCGACCGCGCCGTCGGTGACCCCGACGACGGGGGAGTGCAGGCGGACCTCGATCCCCTTGCGCCGCAGCTTGTCCAGGCCCAAGTCGGCCAGCCGCTGGCTGACGCACGGGATGATCCGGCCGGTCGCCTCGGCCAGGACGATCCGGACCTCCCGCGGATCCAGACCCATATAATGCCTCACCAGCGTCCGCTGGGCAAGGTCGCGCAGTTCGGTGGCCAGCTCCACGCCCGTGCAGCCGGCCCCGACCAGGACAAAGCTGAGCAGCCGCCTCCGCCGCTCCGGGTCCCGTTCGATCACGGCCCGCTCGAACATCTCCAGGACGTGGTTGCGCAGCCGGACGGCGTCCTGCAGCGTCTTGTAGGGAACCGTCTTCTGCTCGGCGTCCCGGACGCCGTAGTAGTCCGTCGTGCCCCCCAGCGCGATCACCAGGAAATCGTACGGCACCTCGCCGGGGTCGGTGAGGACCGTCTTCCGTTCCAGCTCAATGGACCGGACCGTCCGGCGCCCGAAGGCGAATCGCCCGGTGCCGCTCTGGGCCCGGACCGGCCAGGCCACGTGGCGGGGCTCCACGCTGCCGGACGTGACCTCGTGAAGCAGGGGCGAGAACAGGTGGAAGTTCCGCGAATCCAGGAGAAGGATTTCGGGTCCCGTCCCGCCGCGAATCCGCCGGCCCATCTCGCGGGCCGTGAACAGCCCGCCGAATCCGGCGCCCAGGATGACGATCCGCTGCCCCATCAGCGTGACCCCGCGCCGGAGGCCAGGCCGATCCCCCGGATCTCACCGATCTGCGCCAGGCTGGCCGCCATGGCCTGCGGACCGCCGCTCCCGCCCAGTAGAAGCGTCGCGTAGGACACTCCCTTCTGGGACACGGCCCGGGCATCCTCCTGCGGCGTCGTGGAGACGGCCACGATGGGCAGGGTGGGGGCCAGCTCCCTGACGGCCGCGATGAGTAGCAGGCCATTGAGTCCGGGCGTCTGCATGTCCAGGATCAGGAGATCGGCATCCACGACCTCGACGGCGCCCAGGACTTCCAGGCCCGACTCACAGACCGTCAGGCGGGGCCGGTGAGGATCGAGGACGCGGGCGGCCGCGTCCACCAGCGCCGGATTATTGGAACACACGATGATGTGCTGCTTCATCACGGCTCTTCCACCGATCCCCGGATGCTTCCCCAGGTCCACCTTCCCGTTCCCGTCCGCCGAAGTAAGTATGAGAATGGCAAGGATCGTACCAGCCGGGGCGAGGAGCCCGGTCGGCCGCCTTGTTCCTACAACTCTCGAAGAACAAAGCGAAAAGGCCGCAGCCCGGCAAGATTCGATCGCCGGTGACTCACCGTGCAGGGTGGGAATTCTTCCGGGGGATCGAATTTTCTCCGGGTAGACGACCGACGCCGCTGGGATCGCCCTGCCTACAAGAAGGGCCGACCGGTGGCCTAACCGGGCCTGGCATCCTCAGACATCCCGGGGCATCCCGGGGCCTTGACAAGTATGCCTGCCATCTCGATAATGTATGCCTGTTAAGAAAACCGAGAGGCTCGGAGGTTGCCATGCCGACGAAGGGCAAGCTGAAGCGAAAATCCTTCTTTGTGGACGAACGTGCCCTTGAACAGGCAAGGAAAGCCCTAGGGGTCAAGACTGCTGCAGAGGTCGTTCGGGTGTCCGTGGAGCGGATCGCCGAAATGGAGGCATTCTGGCAGTTCATGAAGAACAGCCGCCAGACCCTCAGGCCAGGCAGCATAGAGGACCCGTAGGGTGCATTCGGCCATCCTGGACACCACCGTCTATATCGGCCACTGGGAGCGGGGGCTCTACGAGGAGCCATTGGCTGCCATCCGGAAAGCGTTCGTCATCCGCCACTCGGCGGTGGTCCTCTCGGAGCTTCGCCGGGGGGCCCGAACGCGGGATGCCCAACGGCTCGTGGAAGCCCTGTACCGGTTGGCCCCACTACGCTGGGAGCCGACCGCCGAAGATTGGTGGGAGGCAGGGCGATTGATCCGCAAGGTCGGTGATGCGCACCGCTGGGATAAGAGGAAGAGGCGCGATTTCCAGGACGATGCCCTGATCGCCCTGACAGCCCGCCGGCATGGAGCCATCGTGGTAACAGCAAACCGCATGAATTTTGACCTGCTCTCCCAGGAATTGAGTCTTTCCGTGCTCCCGGTCTGACGCGAGAACTTCAGGCCTGCCTTTACGAGCCTCGCATCTCCGCTCAGCGGTAGCGGTGGGATTGGCGAGGGAAGTTGGGGACGTTGTTGCCTTCGTTAACTTATGGATCTGTCTTCCGCAGGATCTTCGAGATCGCCGCCGTGGAGACTCCCAGGTGGCGCGCAGCCTGCGCCAGCGAGAGGCCGAGCCTCACCACGAGGTGTCGTGCCAGATCAGCGCGAACCGCTGAGAGGGGCCCGCGACGACCGCCGCTCTTGAGTTCCTCCACGGAGGCCCCCGCTCGCTTGCAGATCCTCGCCATCACCGCCTGAGTTTCTTGGGACGTTGGCCCCCGCCGCAACGCGGCTGCCTGGCGCTCCTCGGCGTCCCGCAGGAGCCCTGCGACGAAGTCGCCGCTCCCCAGGATCCGCGGGTCACCCGCCAGCGGTTCCTTCTGGCGCCGAAGCGCCCGCACCTCGGCCCACCCCCCTGCGGACCGGACGAGGCCCCCGCCGACGAGGTCGGGACGGTGACCGACCGGGATCCCCTCCCGCACGTAGTCTCGATACGCGCGCACCGCCCTCCCCTCCGTTTGTCCGAACCAGCCGAGGACGGTCCGGCGAGCCTGCCAGGGGCGCGGGATTCGCCCCACGACGGTGGCGTGGCCGCACCAGGGGTACCGATCCAGGGCTCGAAGGTCCGGGACCAGCTTGGCGCGGAGCGGATTTAGATGGATATAGCGGACCAACTCGCGAAAGTAGGCATCCTCTTCGCAGACGATGGACTTGTAGCGGTTCTGGAAGAGGTGTCCCACGCGCTTATGGCGGCGGTTGAAGGTGATGGCGTAGCCGGTGAGGAGGCGACGCATGAAGCGCGGGAGCCCGGCGGGGCCACTCCGGAGTAGGACGTGGGCGTGGTTCGGGAGGAGCGCCCACCCGTAGATGGTGGTGCCGGTGGCCTGGGCCATCGCGCCGAGGCGGGTCACGAAGGCCGCGCGGTCCGCGTTGTCCTTGACGATCGCCCCGCGCTCAAGCCCGCGGATGATCACGTGATGGAGCGTCCCCGGGGCATCGAGGCGCGCTTGGCGGGGCATGACTGATCCCTCCCTCCGGAGAGGAGAGTATCAGAGTTAGTTAACGAAGGCAACAACGTCCCCTAATTCCGGGCCAGGGATCCCCGGTCGGCCTCGAGAACGGGCGCATCTGGCGCCGCCGGTGGCAGCAAGCCGCGCGCCTTGCGGAACCCTCGGGTGCGGTTGGAGTACCAGCCGTAGTAGAGGGCCGTCTTCTCATGGGGATCGGGGATGTGGGCAGAGATCTCGGCGAGGAACTCCAGGGGATCGAATGAAAGCCCCCACCAGGGAGATGCGGTCGCCGTCCTTCACCTCGCTGTCTAGCGTGTGGCTGATCCCCAGGACGGTGTCGTTCACCAGGACCTCGATGTGCTCCGCCAGGTCCTCGCTCTGGCGATCCCAAAGGGCCTCGTGCAGTTGCGGGAAGCGCAGGCTGAACTGGCGGAGCACGCTCCGAACCGTCGCGCCCGTCGCGACGGGCTCATCGAACTGCTGACGCTGGGTGCCGTCCCCCCCGGTGAGCTTCGTGACCCAGGTGACGACCTCGATCCGCACCCGGCCAGGTTCCCCGGCCCCCGCTGCCGGCGCTGACTCTCCTGTCATGCTGCCATCCCCCGCTGTCGCCTCAGGCCTCGGTCTCCGCCGCGATGAGGACTCCACTCTCGGCGGCGAACAGGCTGGCCCGCTTCCAGTCCATCTCCAGGTGCACCACCTGATCGGGGCTTGGAGACCGCTCAACCCCGACCTTGGCGATCAACCGCGTCTCCCCGAGGCGAAGGTACGCCAGAACCTCCGCGCCCAAGTACTCCACCAACTCCACCGTCGCGGCGAGCCCCCGCGCGTCCCCGGCAATCCGCACGTGTTCGGGACGTAATCCTACCACGGCACGCTGTTCGCCGCATTCCCGGACCGCGCGCTCCTGTCCCCGGGAGAGGGGCATCCGGAACGGGCCGGCCGCGAGGACGGCGCCCTCGCCCGAGGCTTCCAGCCGACAGGCCACGAAGTTCATGCCGATCGCCCCCACGAAGCTGGCGACGAATTGGTTGGCGGGGCGCTCGTAGACCCGGCGCGGCGTCCCCACCTGCTGCAGGATCCCGTCCTTGAGGACGGCGATCCGGTCCGACAGCGTCATGGCCTCCGCCTGGTCGTGGGTGACGTAGATCATCGTGGCCTTGAGCTGGCGGTGCAGCCGCTTCAGCTCCGCCCGCATGGCCACCCGCAGCCGCGCGTCCAGGTTCGACAGGGGCTCGTCCATGAGGAAGGCCTGGGGATCCCGGACCAGGGCTCGCCCCAGGGCGACGCGCTGCCGCTGCCCGCCGCTCAATTCCTTCGGCAGGCGCTCCACGAGCGGATCGATGCCCAGGACCTTCGCCACCCCCTCGACCTTCCGGCGAATGTCCGGCTGGGGGGTGCGCGTCGCCCGCAGGGGGAAGGCCAGGTTTTCGAAAACCGTCATGTGGGGATAGAGGGCGTAGTCCTGGAATACCATGGCCACCCGCCGCGCCTTGGGAGGCAACCCATTCACCCGGCGCCCTCCGATCAGGATGTCGCCGGCGGTGGGCTCCAGGAGGCCGGCGATCAGGTTCAGGGTGGTGGACTTGCCGCAGCCCGAGGGCCCCAGCAGGGTGAGGAATTCGCCCTCGCGCACGCTCACCGAAAGGTCGGCGAGGGCCACGCTCTGGCCGAAGCGCATACTGACGTTCCGGAGCTCGATCTCTGCCATCCCGTTATCCCTTCAACGCCCCGGACGTCATACCGTAGATGAACCACCGCTGCAGGAGCAGGAACACGACGATGACCGGGACGATCGACAGGACCACGGCCGCGGTGAGCTCACCCCACTGGATCCCGAACTGGGAGATGTAGTAGCGCAGGCCGACCTGCACCAGCCGCATCTCGTCGGTGGACGTCAGGGTCAGGGCGATGATGTACTCGTTCCAGGCGTAGACGAAGACGATGATGGCCGAGGCCGCGAGGCCGGGCCGGCTCAGGGGCAGGACCACGCGGAAGAGGGCCCCCAGCCGCGAGTAGCCGTCCACCATCGCCGCATGATCCAGGCTCAAGGGCACGCTCTCGAGGAACCCCTGGATCAGCCACACCACCAGGGGCGTCTGCCACATGCTGTAGACCAGGATCAGGACCAGGTAGGTGTCCAGGAGGCCCAGCCGGCTGGCCAGCAGGTAGATCGGCACCAGGTTGGCAACCCCGGGCATCATGTGGCTGACCATCAAGAGGAACAGGAACAGGTTCTTGCCCCGGAAGCGGAAACGGGAGACGGCGTAGCCTGCCAGCATGGCCACGGCCAGGGTGAGGACGATGGTCAGCGTGGCGACCAGGAGGCTGTTGAAAAAATATCGAGGCATGCTCGATTGCCAGACCTGGACATAGTGGTCCGGCGTCGGCGGCGAGGGGAGCCAGCGGGGTGGGAAGAGGTAGATCTGCCCCTCGGGCTTCAGGGAGGTCACCACCACCCAGGCGATCGGCAGAAACAGCACCGCGCAGACGCCGGTCAGGAAGAGGTAGATCCCGGTGCGTTCGAGACTTCGCATGCGCCTCACGCCCGTCCCCGCGCTCGCATGAAGCGCAGGTAGAACAGGGTCAGGGCCATGTTGGCCAGGAACATCAGGATGGCTATGGCCGAGGCGAGCCCCACGTGGTAGTAGGCGAACGCCTCGCGGTACAGGCGCAGGCTGACCAGCTCGGTCGCCTGCAGCGGGCCACCCCCCGTCAGGACAAGCGGCAGGGCGATGATGTTGAAGTAGCTCAGGGTCAGGATGATGGCGGCCACCAGCACCACCGGCTTGATCAGGGGGAGCGTCACGCAGCGGAACGTGAGCCACCGGGAGATCCCGTCCACCCGCGCGGCCCGGTAGAGGTTCTCGGGAATGCCCTGGAGGGCCGCCAGGAACAGCACCATGGGGAAGGCCACCGACCGCCAGGTGTTGGCCAGGATCAGGGTGAACATGGCCAGGTGGCGATCTCCCAGGAGGTCGATTCGTGGCAGCCCCAGGTCGAGGAGGGCGACGGCCACCGGCCCGTAGTCCGCGTTGACCAGCCAGCGCCACACCAGGGCGGCCACCACCTGGGAGACGACCCAGGGGATGAGGATCCACGCTCGGAACAGGGCACGAAACATGAGCCGCTCGTTGAGGAGGATCGCCAGGAGAAGGCCTAGCCCCAACGAGAGCGCGACCGACCCCAGCACGAAGATCCCGGAGGCGGCGAAGTTCCAGGCCGTGGTCGGGTCCTGGAACAGCGCCCGGTAGTTCCCCAGGCCGACGAACCGACCGATGGCCAAAAGCTCCGACCGGTAGAAGCTGATGCGGAGGGCGTAGAGCATGGGGTAGATGGCGACCGACAGGACCAGGATCGCGGTCGGGAGGATGAAGAGATAGGGTGTCACGAGACGGGTCCTCCTAGCCTATTCTCCGCATTCCAGAGGTCCCCCTCAGTCGCCCAAGATCGCCTTCTGCTGCATGAGCTCGCGCCGCACAAGCTGCGGATCGAGCTCCTGGGGCGACTTCCCCTCTCGCACGGCGACCGCGGCGGCGACGCCCGCCGCCTGTCCGGTGGCCAAGCAGCAGGGCATCGTGCGCGTCGAACCGTGGGCCTCATGGGTCGCGGAGATGCAGCGGCCGGCGACCAGGACTCCCTTCACCTGCAGGGGCACGAGGCAGCGGTACGGGATCTCGTAAAACCCCCCGGGGCGAAGCGTGAGCCAGGTGTGGCTCAGAGGGTTGTCGGCCGGGCCGTGGATGTCCATGGGGAAGAAGTTCCGAGCCACCGCATCCGGGAAGCGCGCCTCGCCCAGGATATCTTCCCGGGTCAGCATGTACTGGCCCTTTACCCGGCGGGACTCGCGGACCCCGATGGAGGCCGCAGTGTCGATGAGGTGGGCCTCCCCGAAGCCGGGCATGTGCCTTCGCAGGAACCGCACGACCGACCAGGCCTGCCGGCGGGCCTCCACCTCGGCCTTCGTCAGGCCATCCGGGTCCGTGGCATCCATCCCGTGCACGCGGGTCGCGTTGACCAGGACCTGTCCCTTGCTCGGCAGGCCGATGAGTCCCATGGACTCCCGCTCCAGGTACAGTTCCCCGGCCTCCTTGGCCCGGCGGATCAGGTCGAAGAATCCCGAGAAGAGGAAAAGCGGGGGGTCCCGCCGCTCCTCCAAGACGCACTTGAGGGGATTCTGGTACAGCTGGTCCGGGTGCTCCTTGGTGTAGGCGATGAGTTTCCTAGTGTCCACGTTCCCCATGCGCAGCATCACGGTCATGGGCTGCCCGGGACGGCCGTCCGCCCGCCCGCTCTCGAATGGCGCGCCGGCCGAGGCTGCGAGGTCCCCGTCCCCCGTGGCATCCACGAACGCCTGGGCCGCGATCTTCCGGATCCCGGCCTTGGTCACGAACTTCACGCCGGTCACCCGGCCCCTCCGCGTCACCGCCTCCAGCAGCCAGGAGTGCAGCAGCAACCGAACGCCGGCCTCGGTGACCATCTCCAGGGCCACCGTCTTGAAGACCTCGGGATCGAAGGGGGTGTAGACGCCCTCGATGGCGCCCTCCAGCGCCGCGAGCCGGTCCAGCACCTCCCAGATGATCCCCCCGAGGACCGACCGATCCACTCCCATGAACGAGCAGTTGAGGCCCGCGGTCGCTATCCCGCCCAGCGTTGCGCCGCGTTCGACCAGGAGGACATCCGCTCCGGCCCGCGCCGCACTCACGGCGGCCGCGATCCCGGCCATGCCTCCCCCTGCCACCAACACATCGGCGGACTGAGACTGCTCCGCCGCCTGCACGCTTCCCCGAGAACTCATTTCCCGACTCCCCCTCCTGATTACCGCAACGCCTCGTTGTACTTGGCCGCCGCCCGGTCCAGGGCGACCTGGGTGGGAACGTTGTTCAGCAAATTCTCCTGGATGGCCAGGTTGAACAGGTCGATCAGCTGATCCAGGTTCTCCACCAAGGGGAACTCCCGGGACGATAGGGCGAGGTAATCCATGATGAACTTCATCTTGGCCGCCTCCGGCGTCTGGAAGAAGGGGTCCCTCGCCACCGACAGGCGTGCCGGGATCTGTTCGGCCACCTTGGCATCGATCAACTGCGCCTCGGGGCTCAAGGTGTAGTCCACGAACTTCCAGGCGGCGTCCTTCTGCTTCGAGGACGCACCGATCCCGATATCCCAGCCGGTCACCGGCGTCGGCGCCGGCTTCTTCCCGTCCCAGGACGGAATGTAGGCCAATCCCACCTTGCCCCGAACCACCGGCGAGGTCTGCGTGTGGCTGTAGCGATGCATCCCTTCGATCACCATGGCGTACTTGCCCGCCATGAATCCCTGCAGCCGCTCGTCGTAGGTCAGGTTCACGATGTCGGAAGGCATCACCTTGTCGACCTTGACGAGGTCGACGAAGAACTGCACCGCCTTGACGCCGGCCGGCCCATTGAACGTCGCCTTCCCATCCCGCCCAACGACGGTTCCCCCGGCGGCCCAGATCAAGGGGAAGAGGAACCGATGGGCATAGGGCTGGCTGCGCGCGATCCCCTCGGCGAACCCCCACTGGCTCACCCTCCCCTCGGGCCCAACGGTCAGCACTTTCGCGGCCTTGATGAACTCATCGATTGTTCGGGGCGGTTTCAATCCGGCCTTCTCGAAGAGGTCCTGCCGGTAGAAGAGTGCACTCCCGTTGGACCAGAGATTGAGCGAGTAGGTCTTCCCGTCGATGACGCGCGTGTCCGGGTGATAGAAGTCTTTCCGCGAAACCGGATCCCACGTCGCCAGGTACCGATCCAGCGGCTCCAGGATCTTCCCTCGCGCGAGCTTCTCCCGCAGGTCCATCTCGACCATGGTCACGTCCGGCCCCCGGCCGCCCCCGGCCGCCACGATGAGCTTGGGCGAAATCTCCTTCCAGGGGAACAGCTCGGCGCGGATCTTGATGTCCGGGTGCTTGCGCTCGAAGGCCTGGATGATCTCTCCCCACGCCTTTTCGCGCGGCGTCGCCTTGCGGGGATCCAGGAATGTCCAGAACGTGACCGTCGTGGGCTCGCCCGCGAGCGCCACCAACGGCGGGAGCAGCCCGACCAGGATGCTGACTATCGCCAGAAGTGTCCCTGCTCGAATCTGCGCTTTTCTCATTGCCGCCTCCATGTTGCACTCTCCCCTCATGAATTTACGCGGGGGGCCATAGCCGAATTGCGTATCTCCTTGACTATACTCGCCCCGCCCGGTGCTCAGGGGTGGAACCATACCACCCTGAACCGGGATCACCAAAGACATCGCTCAGTCCGCTCGGGCATAGTTATTATGGAAACGGGCCGGTGGGCGAGCGAGAAACCCAGCCCGTTAGCGGCGCCGGGAGTCAGCCTGAGGGCCGATCTGCCGGGGGGACGTGCCCAAACCGTGCCCACGGCGGGGGACCGTATCAGGGCCGGTTTCAGCGACCACCGCATCCACCTCGTTATAAGACGCATGCGCGTTCACCGCCACGA
>METI01000006.1:0-8453 GCA_001771285.1 candidate division NC10 bacterium RIFCSPLOWO2_12_FULL_66_18 | reverse complement strand
CCGCCCACCCCCCGTGACGAGCGCTGCCCGACCGCCGAGTTCAACCATCCTCTTCCCTCAACCCGCCCGCGCTTGCATCGCTGGCATTTGGACCTGCTGCTCGCCTTGGCAACTCACACCGGGGGGAAGCTATGTAAGGCGCGGTGGATTGTCAAGGGAGAACGTGACTGCCATTATCCAGAGCCAAGCGGGAGAAGCCGCAGCGCGTGCGACGCGCGTGCGACGGGCCTTGACACCCCACCGGCGATCTCTTACCTTTCATGTGAACGAGCAAGGCGGCAGGCCCAGATCGGACTGACCATCATCGGGAGTGGTAGCGACACCGCCTCCTAATTCCAGCCGGAGGGACGGCCCAAGATCGGAGAGTGCGGAATGTCCACACGCCTGCGGGAACGTGTTGAGGTGGTTGTGGTCGGCGGGGGAACGGCGGGGGCGGTTGCAGCCATTGCCGCGGGCCGCACGGGTGCCAACACCCTCCTGGTCGAGCAATATGGCCAGATCGGAGGCATGACCAGCGCGGGGATGACCTATCTCGGCTTCCTGGACGGGGAGGGTCGTCAGGCCGTCCGCGGAATTGCCCAGGAACTCTTCGATCGCCTCATTCCCCTCAACGCGGCGACGCGCCACATCGCCGATCCCCTCCGCGGTTCCGTGACACAGGCCGATCCTGAGATGCTCCGGCACATGCTCCTCGAGATGCTGGCGGAGCATGAGGTCCGGCTCCTGCTGCATGCGTTCCTCGCCGATGTCCTCTTGGATCGCGGACTCCTTCAGGGAATCGTGGTCGAGACGAAGGGCGGACGCCAGGTCATTCCGGCCAAGGTCGTCGTGGACACCACCGGCGACGCCGACGTCGCCGCCCGGGCGGGGGCGCCATTCGAGCTGGGCCGGCCCGAGGACGGCCGGACTCAACCCGTGAGCCGGATCTTCCGCATGGGCAACGTGCATCTGGACCGGATCTACGCCTATCTCAGGGAACACCCTGAAGAGTTCATCGTGCCCGAGGGCTGGACTCCGCCGGCCGGCCGGAAATACGGCGTCGATTACCTGGAGGAGACGCCGGGGACCACCATCATCCTCCAGCACGTGGTCCAAGCGGCGCAAAACGCCGGCACGGCCAACCTCCCCAAGAACGTGATCAGCATCTATACCCCCCCGCACCGGAGCGGTCCGGCCGAGGTCGCCCTCAACGCCACCCGGGTGCATGGGATCGACGCCACGGATCCCGACCAGCTCACCCGGGCCGAGCTGGAGACCGAGAAGCAGGTGATGGAGGTCTTCCGCTTCCTGAAGAAGAATATCCCCGGCTTCGAGGAGGCGCGCTTGCTCGGAACCCCGTACCAGGTGGGCGTCCGGGAGACGCGCCGGATCGTCGGCGAGTACATGCTCACGGCCGACGATGTGCTGCGGGGCGCAGACTTTCCGGATGCCGTGGCTCGCGGCGCCTACCCGCTCGACATCCACGACGTCGCCAGGAACACCACAGTGATGCACCGGCAGGTTCACGGCAAGACCGAGACGATGGTCGTCCTCCCTCGCTCCTACGCCATCCCCTACCGCTCCCTCCTCCCCCAGCGGCCGGACAACCTGCTGGTGGCCGGTCGCTGCATCTCCGCCACGCACGAGGCCATCAGCTCCGCCCGTGGTCAGAATGTGTGCATGGCCACGGGGCACGCGGCCGGGACGGCCGCGGCCCTGGCCGCCCGGACCGGCGTCCCACCCAGGCAGCTCGACGTGCAGACGCTCCAGCAAATGCTCAGGACGCAGGGAGCCATCCTGACGCTGGACTGATTTCCAGGACTTCCGGTCGAATCGCCGAGGCGCAGCCGGCGCCGACGACGGAGGGCGCGGGAGGACCGTTCCGCCGCCGTCCGCTACCCACGGCCCCCGGACCCGGCTGGCACCGCACTGGGGAATCGGCGGTCAGAATCCGGTGGTGGCGCCGGCCGTCAGGCCGCGGAGGAAGTGCCGCTGCAGGAGCAGGAAGAGGAGCGTCACGGGGAGGATGGACAAGATCCCGGCGGCCGTGATGCTCCCCCAATCCACGCCGTAGTCGGTGAGGTACAAGTGGATGCCGACCGGGACCGTCCGCATCGTGCCCGACGAGGTGAGGACGAGCGCCAGGATGAACTCATTCCACGAATGCACGAAACTGACGAGGCTGACCGTAATCAGCCCGGGCAGGGCGGACGGCAGCACGATCCGGTACAGGGCCCCGGCCCGGGTCGCGCCGTCGATGAGGGCCGCCTCTTCCATCTGCGGCGGGATGGATCGAAAGTAGCCCTGCAGGAACCAAATGGCCAGGGGTGCGATGAAGGCGCTGTTGGCCAGGATCAGGATCCCGTACGTGTCCAGGATGCGGAGCTGCGTGCCGAAGAAGTAGAGCGGGAGGACTGTGGAGAGCTCGCCCATGGCCATGCCGGTCAGGATCAGGAAAAGCATCGCCGACTTGCCGCGGAACTCGTAGCGGGCAGCCGCGTATCCCGCGTGCACCGAGACCAGGACCACCACCACCACCGAGCAGACCGCCACGATCGTGCTGTTCAGGAGGTAGCGCGGGAACCCCGCCGTCAGGATGCCCTGGTAGTTCTCCACCGTCAGCGGCCACGGCAGGAACTTCGGCGGCATCCGCAGGACATCGTCCTTCACCTTCAGCGAGGTACTCAGGGCCCACAGGAAGGGCCCCAGGACGATCCCTCCGACAAGGATCAGCCCCACCCAGCGCAGGGTCGTGACCCACGATGGCATGTGTTCGCGCGTCGTCATCGGTAGTACGTCTCCGCCCGGATCAACTTGTAGTAGGCCCAGGCCAGGATCAGGTCCAGCCCCACCAGGACCAGGGTGATGGCCGAGGCGCTGCCCATGTTGTAATACTGGAACCCCTCCCGGTACAGCCGCAGGCTCAACACCTCGGTGCTGTTCAGCGGTCCGCCGCCCGTCAGATCCATGGGAAGGACGATGATGTTGAAGAAGCTGATCGTCAGGGTGATGATGCAGGCCAGCGAGACCGGCTTCAACAGCGGAATGATCACGTACCAGAGCTGCTTCCAGCGCGAGGCCCCGTCAATCTCCGCCGCCTCTTCGACCTCCACCGGGATGGCCGACAGGCCCGCCAGCATGAGCAACAGGGAGAAGCCCGTGGCCCGCCACGCGTTGACGATCGTGAGGGCCGGCAGGGCCTGCGCCGTGCTGATCAGCGGGTTCAGCCCCGGCAGGTTGACCAGCCCCAGCAGGTAGTTGATGGGGCTGAACTCGCCGTTCAGGAGCCACTTCCACATCAGGGCCAGGACCACCTGGTTCGTGACCCAGGGGATCAGGACGATGGTCTTGAGGATCGCGTTCCCCCACCTCTGGCGGCGCAGGAGCAGCGCCAGGGCCAGGCCGAACGTCCACGTCAGCGCGACGCCCACCAGGACGAAGAACAGCGAGTTCACGAGATTGGTCTGGAACCGCGGGTCGGCGAACAGCCGCGCGTAGTTGGCCAGGCCGACGAACGCCAGTTGCTTGAACACCTGCGTTCGCATCAAGCTGTAGTTGACGGCGAAGACGATCGGGTAGAGGGTGACGAACATCACCAGGAGCAGGCCGGGCAGCATCAGAAGGTAGGGAAAGAGATCGAACCGGCCGCCTCGGGGACGGCCCAGAAGGCCTTCCCCCAGGCGCCGGCTCCACCGGGTAGCCACAGTGTCCGGGCCCGAGGACGGACCCGAGCCGGTCGCAGACGACATGAGGGGCGAGCCCCGCGGCTCACGCCTGGAGCAACTGGTTGTACCGCTTCACCGCATCGTCCAGCACCTGCTTCACGTTAGCGGACGGGCTGTTGAGGACCTGCTGCAGGGCGTCCACCATCACCTCGTTCAATTGGGTAAAGGTCGGCACGTTGATGATGATCTCTCCCCGTTCGGCAGCATAGTCCATCCACCAGCGCATGTACGCCGCCTCTTTGCTCTGGAAGAACGGGCGGTCCAGCGTGCTCCTGCGGGTCGGCAGGGACCCTGCAACCCGGGCGTTGATCTCCTGCGCCTCGGCCCCGATGTAATACTTGATGTACTCCAAGGCGGCGTCCGGATGCTTGGACCCGCGCGGGATCCCCATGCCCCAGCCGGTAATGATAGTGGGTGATGGACGTTTGGGATCATCGGACGGCATTTTCGCCAGTTCCAGGTTCTCGGCGCCAATGGCCTTGGCAATGTCGCTGTACCGGTGCGAGCCTTCCTGGATCATACCCACCCGGCCGGACTTGAAGGCGTCGGTGACCTCGTCATAGGTCATGGCGATCACCTGGGGCGGGGTGATCTTGTGCTTGTGGACACAGTCCGAGAGGAACTGGTAGCTCTTCACGGCGGCCTCGTCGTTGAACACGCCCTTGTCCGACGCGTCCAGGACTTGCCCGCCTCGGCCATGGATGTGGGGTTGGAAGATCGTCTCGACCTGGTTGAGCTGCGTCTTGGAGCCATTGAACATGTAGCCCCACTTGCCGCCGCCGGTCATGGCCTTGCCGACCTCGACGAGTTCGGCCCAGGTCTTGGGAGCCTTCATCCCTGCCCTGGCCAACCAGTCCTTTCGAACGAACAGGGCCTTGGGCGTCATCTCGATCTGCATGGACCATTTGCTGCCGCTCACGATCACGGGGGGCGTGAAGTCCACGATGAAGTCTTTCCGTTGGGCGTCCGTGAAGGTTTTCTTGAGGTACAGGTCGAGGTTGGTAAGCGCGTCGGCCTTCAGGATCATCTTGAGGGTGAAGATGTTCACCCGCGAGCTGTCCGGCGGGTTGCCGGCCTGGACGGAAGCGATCAACTTGGTCCCCAGCTCTTGCCAGGGCAGGGTCTGTACCGTCACCGTGATTCCCGTCTTCTCCTTGAACTTTCCGAGGATCTCTTTGAGTGCTACCTCCCGCAGACTTTTTCCCTCGGGGTTCAGCAGCGACCAGTGGATGATGGATTGCCCCGCGAGGCTTCCCTGCGCCCACGTCGAGACGGGGAGGAGCAGGCCCGCGCCGCCGACCGCCATGCTGCCCTGCCCCACCCGCTTCAAGAACTCGCGCCGTGTCAGAGTACCCATGCCGTCCTCCTTCCTGCGACGTCTTGCATCGCACCGTTACGGAATCGCTTGGCGTCTGATCAATGTCTCGTCTCGAACCGTCGGCCGAGGTAGGCACCCTCCTTCAGCAGAGCATCCTGGACCTGGCGCACGTCCAGCGCCCGTGGCGAGACGTCCTGTTGCGCGGCCAGGGCCGCCGCGGTGCCGGCCGCCTGGCCCATAGCACAGCACGGCCCCATTCCCCGGACCCCCGACTACGCCTCGAAGGTGGCCGACAGGCACCGGCCGGCCACCAGCAGGTCTTCGACGCCTCGGGGCAGCAGGCAGCGCCATGGAATCTCGTAGCCGGGGTTATTGGGGATCCCGGTCTCCGGATGGACCCGGCTCCAACCCTTCGCGCTGATCACGATCTCGCCACCATGGGCATCGTGGAGGTCGGGGGGATACGCACCCATGGCCACCACGTCCTCGAACTCGCGCCGGGTGACCATGTCTTCCAGGGTCAGCGTGTAATCGCCCGCGACCCGCCGGCTCTCCCGGATGCCGAGGTCGTACACCTGGGTCAGAACGGACCCCTCGAAGCCGGCCACGTGCCGCCGCAGGAAATCCAGGATCTCGACCGCTTGCTCACGGAGCCGGATGGTGCTCTGCGTAACATCATCCGGGTCCAGCGAGGCAAGCGCGGTGTGGTTGCAGTTGAGGAAGATTTCTCCCGGGACCCCGTGGTAATAGACCCCGAACTGTCGCGGGAACTTCTTCGCGTACTCCGGAAAGATCTTCCAGGGCGTCCAGTAGCGATGACTCCCGCGGAGCGGGGCATTCTCGAACGTCCAAGGCGTCTTGCCCTCGGTGTTGATCTTCTCTTGCATGAACCGCTCGACGGCAGGCAAGCCCACCTGGCCCACCCGGAAGATGGAGGTCACTGCCTGCTGGCGCGTCCCCCCGCCGCGCGCGAAGGGGGCGCCCACGGACGCGGCCAGGTCCGCATCGCCGCTGGCATCCACGAACACCTTGGCCGTCAGGCGAGAGACGCCGGACTTGGTGACGACCTCCACGGCCTGCACGCGATGCCCCTCGGCGATCCCCCGGGCGAAGGTCGCGTACAGCCACAGGTGGCAGCCGGCCGCCTCGACCTTTTCGAGGGCAATGGACTTGAACGCCTCCGGGTCGATGGACGCCGTGCTGGAGATCCAACGGTCCACATCGTTGAAGAAGATGTGCCCGCGGCCCGCGCGGAGCGCCACGGCCCAGTCCACGAACTCCTGCGGGATCCCCCGGACGACCTAGACATTGTCGCCGTCGAAGAACCCCCCGAGATTCATGCCGGTCGCCGCGTTGCCCCCCAGGTGGCCGGATCGCTCCACGAGGAGCGTCCGTGCGCCCAGCCGCGCGGCGGCAATGCCGGCAATCACTCCCGCCGTGCCCCCGCCGATCACGATGACGTCCCACGACGTCCGCGTCGCGTCCATCCTGCACTCCCGTGTATCCGGGTGGGCTCTCGCGCGCCGGCCTACCCGAGGACCGCCATGGCCTCTATCTCGACGAGGAAGTCCGGGTTGGCCAGGTCAACCCGGACCGTGGCCCTGGCCGGCGGCTCGACGGGGAAGTACGTCCGGTACACCTCGTTCATCCCAGTGTAATTGGCGAGGTCGGTCAGGTACACCGTCGTCCGGGTCACATCGCGCAGGGTCCCGCCTGCGGCCTCGCCGATCGCCCTGATGTTCTCCAATGTCTGCCGCGCTTGCGCCGTGATGTCCCCCTTTCCGACGACCTCCCCGCGCGCGTTCGTGGCCACCGCCCCGCCGATGAAGAGCAGGTTGCCGGCCAGGGTCGCCTGTGAAAGCGGCAGACTCGATTGAGCCACCTTCGGTGTGGAGATGACCCGCTTTGCCATCGGAGGTCTCCTCTCCTTGATTGCGACCTTCGCCTGTTGTCACCCCTCCGACAGATCCCGTCGTCTTCAGGGTCTCCAGGGCATAGGAACTTGGAAACGGGCCGGTGGGTGGGCGAGCGAGAAAAGGCATGGGAGGCAGCCTGAGGGCCGATCTGCCAGGGGGACGTGCCCAAACCGTGCCCACGGCGGGGACCGTATCAAGGCCGGGGGGAGAAGTCAAGGGGAGGTGCATGAACGCGGGGCGTCCTGGCGCCAGGCCAGGGGGGGTCTCCGGGCAGACGTCGGCGGTCCTAGCGCGTCGGCGGGGTGCCAGATTAAGGCGTCACACGGGGGAGGGCCGGGCGAGGTCGCCTGTCTGTGTGCGACGCACAGGCAGGTCGTAGACCGTTTCGTAGGTCAGCTCCCTGGGCCGGGCGCAGGCCGGGGAGGCGGAGCCGGAGAATGTCCCTCGGGGCGAGCCCCGGGGGCCGTCCCCTGGAGCCAGCAGGTTCAGGTCGGAGAGGATCCGTTAGATGACCTCCTCGTCTTCGATCACCGCAATGACCCTCATCGGCCCCCCGCACCGGGAGCGGTGAGGAGACCCCTCGAGACGGAAGACAACTGAGGCCATCCACGTCACCCGGTTTTCGGATCAGGGGATGGGGGATGGGGGTTGGGGGCGAGGACCGATAGCGGAACCGAGGGCCGAGACGGATCACTTCGGATGTCGCTATCAGGGGACGGGGATGCCGTAGTCCTTGATCTTCTTGTTCAACGTCTTGACGTCGATCCCGAGGAGGCGGGCCGCCTGCATCTTCTTCCCCCGGGTCTCCGCCAGGACCCGCGCCAGGTGGAGCCGCTCCATCTCGGCCAGGGAGCTGGCGCCCCGCACGGGGCCGCTCCCGACGCGGATGTTCGTCGGCAGGTCGTCCGGGCCGATGACCTCTCCGGGGGCGAGGATCAACAGGCGCTCGATGGTGTTGGCCAGCTCTCGGGCATTGCCCGGCCAGGCGTACTCCACCAGGAGCTGCTGCGCCTCGGGAGACAGGCGCTTGGCCGGATAGCCGGTGGCACCGAATCGTTTGAGGAAGTGCTCGACGAGGAGCGGGATGTCCTCTTTCCGTTCCCGCAGCGGCGGCAGCGTCAGGCTGACGACGTTCAAGCGGTAATAGAGATCCTCGCGGAAGCGCCTCGCCCGGACCTCTTGCGCCAGGTCCTTGTTAGTGGCCGCGATGATGCGGACATCCACCCGATGCACCCGCGTGCCCCCGACCCGGCGCAGCTCCCGGGTATCCAGGACCTGGAGGAGCTTGGCCTGCATGGCCGGGCTCATCTCCCCCACCTCGTCCAGCAGGAGGGTCCCGCCCTCGGCGACCTCGAAGAGCCCCTGCTTGACGGCGGTGGCCCCCGTGAAGGCCCCCTTCTCATGACCGAAGAGCTCGCTCTCCAGGAGTTGGTCCTGGAATCCGCTGCAGTTGATGACCAGGAAGGGCCCGCCGGCCCGATGCAGTTGATGACCAGGAAGGGCCCGCCGGCCCGA
>METI01000005.1 GCA_001771285.1 candidate division NC10 bacterium RIFCSPLOWO2_12_FULL_66_18 | reverse complement strand
CACAGCGCGCCGTCAAGGGGCTTCACGGAACTCCCATCCGCAATTGGTCATTGGCCATTGGGATTTGGTCATTCCCCGCGATTATTCGCGAACGTGTCCGCGAATAATCCGGGGTAGGTCGTTTCCGGCCTCACCCCGCAGCCTGTCGAACATGCATTCGACCCGCATCCCCACCCCCGTCTCCCGTCAGGGGCGGAAGCCACCGGCCACGGGGAGGCATGATGCCACGCGTGTCGCCAAGGCGAATGTCGAATATCGAACAGGGAATATCGAATGATGGACCACGGGGGAAGTGCCATGAAGCTCATCCTGATCGTCTTCAACTTCATCTACGACGAACCGATTCGGGCCATGATCGAACGGCTCAAATTCCCCGGCTTCACTGAGGTGCACGGGGTCTTCGGCACCGGGGAGTCGGGAAAACGCTTCGGCACCCACGCCTTTCCCGGCCACGACACGATGCTCCTGACCGTGGTGCCAGAGCACCAGGTGGCGCCTTTGCTCGACGAGATCGTGCAATTCAAGCGCGGGCTCGCCGATCGGGCGCGACGCCACGGCGGCATCAAGGCCTTTGTGCTGCCGGTGGAGCAGATGGTCTAAGGCCGTGAGGCGTTAGGCGGGAGGCGTAAGGCGATCGAAATGCGGAATGACGCCGTCCCCCTCACGCCTTCCGCCTCACCCCTTACGCCAAGAGTTCAGCGGACGATGCGAAACTGGCTGCTGAGGGTGGCCAGGGGCTTGCCGTCAGCCGCCACCGGCGTCCAGGAGAGCGTCAATAGGGTCCCCTTCTGCGTGGCCTGTTGCAGGTAGAGGAACCCTTCGACGCGGGCGCCGGGCAGGACTCGCCCCTCCCGGAGCCCCAGCGTCAGGATGTCATAGGCGGGGGCCCGTGGCCAGCGGTAGGGATAGTCGGGGTCGGCAAAAGGATACGGGGAGTAGGGGGAAGAGAACGGGGGCCAGGGACGATAGGGCCAGTACGGATAGGGCCACCAGGGATCATGGAAGGCGAGCAGACGTGCCGTGGCCGATGGCCATCGCGCCGAGGCCCATTTCGGATCGCGATGCCACCAGCGGCCACCGGAGAGCGCCCGGGCCACCTCGGCCGGCGGCACCGCCCGGTACTGATTGCGGGCCTCGTCCACTGCCAGAAAATCCCTGTAGCGGACCTGGATCTCATCCGTCCGGTCGTTTTCGATCCTGACCTCCACGGGGGTATAGGAGCGGCCGAGGTCGCTGGGGGAACCCCGCCAGGTGTTCGGTAGGATGGTCAGGTGGATGCCGGCATCCGTCAGGGTGACGCTCGGCTGCGAGGGTGCCGCAGTAACCTCGAGGCGGGGGGCCGCGCATCCCGCCAGGAGGCTTGTTCCCGTGAAGGCGACGAGGCCGACGCAGAAGACCCGGAGTGTTCTCTTTCGCTGAACCCTCATGACGCGCTGTCCGCCCGAAGCCCCTTGATTTTTTCCCGGTCCGAGATATAATCCCGCCGCCTGACTGACCGGGGCCGCTGCCCACAGCATACCAGGAATTCCGCGTGAAACCAATCCGTACACCGGGGGAGATCGGATGGCCACAGGACGCGCTGAACTGGAAAAGCTGACCGCGCCGAAGCTTTGCGAGTTGGCTCTGGAGAAGTATTCGAACATCACCGGTGTTTCGGGGATGAAGAAGGAAGAGCTGATCGAGGCGATCCTGGCCGAGGAGGTCAAGCTGGGCCTGCGCCCCAAAAAAGAGGAGGAGCGGCAGGCCACGGGCCCAATGGGGGCGACCCAGTTGAAGGCTGCCATCCGGGCGCTCAAGAAGACCCGGGACGCGGCCCTGCAGGGGAAGGATCGCGAGGGCCTGGCGACGGTTCGCCTGCAGGTCAAGCGGATGAAGCGGCGACTCAGGAATCTGCGGGAAGCGTCCTAGGAAATTTCGAATTTCGAATTTCGAATTTCGAATATTCCGGTCAATCCGAAATCCTCAATCCGAAATCCGAAATGATCGAAGGGGGTGCTATGCCGACCTACGATTTTCGCTGTAGCGGGTGCCGGAAGAAGTACACGCTGACGATGTCCATCTCCGATCGGGACCGGAAGCGGATCAAGTGTCCGAAGTGCGGGTCCAGCAAGAAAGAGGCGGTCATTTCCTCCTTCTTTGCCAAGACGTCGCGGAAGAGCTAGGAGCGGCCCAGCCAGCGGGGAGAGGGAATCGAATGGCCAGGACGTCCGTGAACCGGGACAGCGTTGCGGGGACCGTGGGTGGTCCCCGCGGAGCGTGCCGCGTGATCCCCAGACGGGTCTGGCGTGCCTGCTGCGTGTCGGCTGGACTGGTCGCGGGCTGCTCCGGCCTTCCTCTCGGCGCCGACCCCAACCAGGCCGTCATTGACGCGGTCGCGCGGGTTCTGCCGGCCGTGGTGGATGTGGAGGTGGTGGCGGGCGGGCCGGCGGCGCGCGTGCTCGGCAAGGAGCGCCGGGGCAGCGGGGTCGTGGTGACCCCCCGCGGCCACATCCTCACTGCGTCCCACGTCGTCCTGGGCGCCGAGGGCCTGAAGGTCACCTTTCCCTCCGGACAGCAGCTTGCGGCGGAGATCACGGCGACCGATTCCGAGAGCGGCCTGGCCCTCTTACACATCCCGCCGTTCCCGGGCATGGTCGCGGCCCCTCTGGGCAGCGCCGCGGACCTGAAACTGGGGCAGGTGAGCATCGCGGTGAGCAGCCAGGGCCGCGAGGTCCGGGCGGTCACGACCGGCGTCATCAGCGCCTTCCCTTCCTTCGAAGGCTACTGGGAGTACAGGCTCGACCGGGTGATCCAGACGGATGCCGTCATCAATCCCGGAAGTTCCGGGGGTCCATTGCTGGATGCCCAGGGTCGGGTGGTGGGGATCCTGTCGTTCAGCCAGTCAGATGTGCAGCGGATCAACTTTGCCATTCCCGTGGACTTGATTACCGGGGTGATGGACGAGCTGATCCAGTACGGCCGGGTCCGGAGCCAGCCGCCGCATCCATGGCTGGGAACCTATACGGTGACCACGGACCGCGGCGTGGGCGTGGTGGCCGTGACGCCGGGCAGTCCCGCGGACCGCGCGGGATTGCGCCAGCGCGACCTTATCCTCCAGGTGAACGGCGTGCCCGTGGAGTCGCGGGCCGACTTCTACCGGACCCTCTGGCGAGGGAAAGTGGGGGACGCCTTCGAGCTGATCGTCCGGCGCGACGAGCAGAATCTCAGCCTGGTGGTCGAGGGTGGGGATCGCCAGGCCTTCTTCCCATCGCCGTTGCAGGGACCTGAGCGGGGCCAATGACCGCCCCCGCCGGCCGGGGGGCTTCTCTGCCAGTGGAGCATCGAACCGGATAGAGAGCCGATGATATTGGTCACCGGGGCAACCGGGTTCGTGGGGCGACACCTGGTCCGGCGGCTGTGCGGCGCCGGGGAAGCGGTGCGGTGCCTCGTCCGCCCGGGCTCTCCGGGTCTGGAGTGGCTGCAATCGCACCCGGTCGAGGTGATGCCGGGCCACCTGCTGGATGCGGACGCCGTGGCCGCGGCCTGCCAGGGAAGCCGGAAGATCATCCACCTGGCCGCCCCCATCCACGAGGGGCGGGACGCCTGGGTGGAGCGGGTCCACTGCGAGGGCATGGCCTCTCTCGTGGAGGGCGCCCGGGCCGCGCGGGTCGAGCGGCTCTTGATGGTGAGCCCACTCGGGACCGGATCATCGGCCGGCCTGCCGTTCCTGCGAAGCCGGGGGCGGGCCGAGGATCTGCTCCGCGAGAGCGGCCTCCCCTTCGTGGTCCTCCAGTCCTCCCTGATGTTCGGCCTCGGGGACCGGCTGATCAGCGGCATGATCCGCCTGCTCACGCGGACGGGGCTCCTCCTGATCCCGGGGACGGGCAAGACCATGCTCCAGCCCATCTGGGTGGGGGACGTGGTCTCCTGCCTGCTGCGGGCGCTCGGCGACGAGGAGGTTCTGGACCGCACCATCCCCATCGGCGGCTCGCAGCACCTCACCTACGAGGAGATCGCGGACCAGGTGGGCAAGATGCTGAACATCCCGCGGGTGAAGGTCCACCTGTCGCGGCGGGCCGTCGCCTGGGCGACCCGTCTGCTGGAAGGCCTGGGGCTGAATCCGTTCCTGGGGTATCGCCACCTGGAGCTCCTGGAGGTGGGGACCATCACCGCCCTCGACGCGGTGAGGCGCAGCTTCGGGTTTCAGCCGATGCCGTTGATCGAGGGGGTGGCCTATCACATCGTGCCCAGGAGAGAGATGGGGGCGCCGCGTCCGCCGTCGGGGGCGGAGCGGGGGTCGCGCACCCGCGACCAGCGGTAGCCGGTGAGGGCGGGGATCGTGCCATCGGTTGAACCCGGGGACCGGGGTCTCTGGTCCACCGGGTTTTTTATTGCCCGGAGCAGGCGGATACAGCGGGTGCCCCTCGCAGTGGGGCTGGGCCTCATCCTGTTCCTGGGGATGGTGGCTCCGGCATGGAGCCAGGATCTGGAGATCGGCCAGCCGGCGCCCGAGTTCGCTCTCACGGATCTCGCCGGGAACACGCACCGTCTCTCCGACTACCGGGGGAAAGCGGTTCTCCTGAATTTCTGGGCAACCTGGTGTGTCCCCTGCCGGACCGAGATGCCGTCCATGGAGCGGGCCTATCGCGCCCTCAAGAATCGGGGATTCGCCGTCGTGGCGGTGAGCCTGGACACGGGCCCCCGGAGCACGGTGGAAGCCTTCGTGAAGGAGCTGGGCCTCACGTTCCCGGTCCTGCTGGACCCCCGCGGGGGGACCGTTCAGACCTATCGCCTGCCGGGCGTGCCGGCCAGCTTCCTGATCGATCGGAGGGGCCGGCTGGTCGCGCGGGAGCTGGGGCCGCGCGACTGGAACGCCGGCGAGGCCCGGGCACAATTGGAGGCTCTCCTCAAATGATCACCCGGCGGCAGTTCGTCACGGCGGCCATCGGTCTCGCCGCGGCGTCGTCTCTCGGCCTCCCCGCCGCGCGTGCCGCCTCCTGGCGCCGCGGCGCTGACGCGCCCACGCGGCGGAGCGAGGTGGCGGCCGCCGTGCTGGGCGAGGCGATCTACGTCGTGGGCGGGTTCGGCGGGGCTGGCGGCCTGGTGGAGACCTACCACCCCCTTGCCGACCGCTGGGAGCGGCGCGCCTCGCTTCCCCTGGGGCTGCACCATACGGCCGCGGTCGCCGTGCACGACCGCCTGTTCGTCGTCGGGGGCTACCGGGACGGTTGGACCGCAAGCGATGCCGTCTTCGCCTACGACCCCGGCGCCGATCGGTGGCAGGCCCGGCGGCCGATGCCGACCGCCCGGGGCGCCCTGGCGGCCGCGGGCCAGGGCGGGAAGATTTATGCATTCGGTGGCGCAGCCAGCTCCCGCAACAGCACGGCGACCGAAGTGTATGATCCCGTGGCGGATGCGTGGCAGGCTCGGGCGTCTCTGCCGACCGGACGGGATCATCATGCCGTTGCGCTCGTGGCCGGGAAGATTTATGTGATCGGCGGTCGTCTCAACGGCTCGTATGCGCGGAATCTCGGGGTGGTGGAGGAATACGACACCGCTGCGGATGCCTGGCGCGTGCGTGCCCCGTTGCCCACCCCGCGCAGCGGGATCGGAGCCGCGGCCCTAGGTGGACGGATCTACGTGGTGGGGGGCGAGGCACCGGAGGGAACTTTTCCCCACGTGGAGATCTTCGAACCCGCCACGAACAGGTGGAGTCGTGATCCGGACCTGCCGACGCCCCGCCACGGGTTGGGGATGGTGGCCTTTCAGGGGCGTCTGTACGCCTTGGCGGGTGGCCCCACGCCGGGTGGGTCGGCCAGCGCCGTCGTCGAGATTCTCGAACCCTGAGTGAGAGCCGAGAGCCAAGAGCCGAGAGCCGAGAAGAAGGATCCACGAAAAGAGAGCGGCGAGCCGAGAGCCGCGAGCCGCGAACCGAGAGGGAGAAGGGGAAGCGGTCACCGGCCTCCATTCCGCATTCATGGGGATAACACACACGAGGATCCTGGGAGCCTTCTGTCTCTTCCTGGCGGCGGCCATCTGGGGTGGGATGTACGTGGTCAGCAAGTACGTCCTCGACTACATCCCCCCCATGACGCTCTTGGCCCTGCGGCTGATCATCGGCGGCGCGACCCTCCTGCTGGTCATGGTCGCCGGCCGCGCGCCGTGGGTCCGGCGGGGCGACCTGCCCCGGATGGCCCTCCTGGGGCTCGTCGGGTTCGGCATCTCGCTGGCGGCGCAGTTCATCGGCACGCGACTCTCTTCGGCGGGGCACGGGGCCGTCATCACCTCGGTCACGCCTGCATTCATCCTGGTCTTCGCGGCCGTCCTGCTGAAGGAGCGGATCACCTGGATCAAGGGGGCGGCGGTCGGGATCGCTACCGCGGGTGTCCTCCTGGTGGTGGAGCAGTCGGCTGGGTTCTCCCTCGTGGCGCGGGCCTTCTGGGGGGATGTCCTGCTGCTGCTTGCCGGGATCACGTGGGCGCTCTACACCGTGCTGGGCCGCCTGGCGGCGGACCGCTACCCGCCGGTGACCGTCTCGACCTATGCGACGCTCTTCGGGATCCTCTTCGTTGCGCCGGCCATCCCGGTGGAGCTGGGCGGGATCGCGTGGCAGGCGCTTCCGCCGGCCGTGTGGTGGGGGACGCTGTACCTGGGCGTGGTGTCCACGGCCCTGGCGTTCTACCTGTGGAACAAGGGATTCACCCTGATGGATGCGTCCACCGGCTCCCTGTTCTTCTTCGCCCAGCCGGTGGTAGGAGCGGTGCTGGGCTGGCTGCTCCTGGGGGAGAGCCTGACCGGCCGCTTCCTCCTCGGGACCGCGGTGGTCATCGCGGGAGGCGTCCTGGCCACGCGGCAGACCGCATGAATGACCAATGAGCCAATGACCAATGACCAATTGATCAGAGGGCGGCGGGTACGACCCTATCCGCCCCAGAGGATTTGGCGGTCTTGGCGTCTTGGCGGTTGGTGATTTCCGTGAAGTGGTTCCCGCTTGACTTGCCGCGGAATCCGCGACTATTGTGGGCGGTGTGAAAATCGTGGCCGTCATCCCGGCGCTGAACGAGGAGGGATCCATCGGCCGAGTCGTGGCGGCCGTCCCCCATGACCTGGTGGCCGAGGTCATCGTCGTCAACAACGGGAGCACCGATCGCACGGCGGAGGTGGCCAGGGCGGCAGGGGCGCGGGTCGTGACGGAGCTGGAGCGGGGATACGGCGCGGCCTGCAAGGCAGGATTGGACGCGGCCGCAGATGCCGACATCCTGGTCTACCTGGACGGGGATGCCAGCGACCAGCCCGAGGAGCTGGTGAACGTCCTGGGGCCCGTGGCGCGAGGAGAGGCGGAACTGGCCATCGGCTCCCGACTGCTGGGACAGCGGGAGGCGGGGGCCATGCCGCCGCACGCGGTGTTCGGGAATTGGCTGACGGCACGCCTGGTCCGGCTCCTGTATGGCGTGCGCATCACCGACCTCGGCTCGTTCCGGGCGATTCGCCGCGCGGACCTGGTGGCGCTGGACATGCGAGAGCGGACGTACGGCTGGCCCGTCGAGATGATCGTCAAGGCGGCACGGCGGGGCTACCGGATCCGCGAGGTGCCGGTGACGCACCGGAAGCGCATCGGGAAATCCAAAGTGGCCGGCACCATCATGGGCAGTCTCAAGGCGGCGTACTTCATCCTGGTCACCACGTTCAGATATGCGTTCCGCGGCTGAAGCCACAGGGCGTTCGGTGGTTCGGGAGTTCGGGTGTTCGGCCGTACAAGAACCACCGAACGACCGAACTGTCGAACGACCGAACGCTTTTTCTCTGGAGTGACATGTTCACCTCCCCTGGTGCCATCGCCCTGCAGTTCGGACCCCTGGCCATCCGCTGGTACGGCATCCTGATCGCCACCGGGGTCCTGCTGGGAACAACCCTGGCGCACCGGGAGGCCATCCGGCGAGGCCAGGATCCCGACAAGCTGCTGAATACCATCGTGCTCGCCGTGCTCGTGGCGCTGCTGGGCGCCCGCCTCTACTACGTGCTGTTCAACTGGGACTACTACGCGGCCAATCCCGCCAAGATCGTGGCGGTGTGGGAGGGGGGCCTCGCCATCCATGGCGGGCTGATCGCCGGCGCGCTGGCGACGATCCTGTATTGCCGGTACGCCGGGCTGTCCCTGCCGGTGACAATGGATATCATGGTGCCCGGCGTGGCCATCGGCCAGGCCATCGGCCGCTGGGGGAATTTTTTCAATCAGGAGGCCTTCGGCGTTCCCGCCACCCTGCCGTGGAAGCTGTACATTGATCCCGCCCATCGCCCGCCGCATCTGGCGGGCTTCGAGTACTTCCATCCGACGTTTCTGTACGAATCCCTCTGGAACCTGCTGGTCTTCGCCATCCTGTGGTTCGGCCTCCGCACGCGGCTGCAGTCCCGGCCGGGCGCTCTGACCCTGTGTTACCTGGGGCTGTATTCCATCGGCCGCTTCTTCGTGGAAGGGCTGCGCATCGACAGCCTGATGATGGGGAGTTTCCGCGCCGCCCAGGTGGTGAGCCTCCTCCTGGTGGCGGCGTCGGGCTTCGGCCTCTTGCTGATGGCCCGGCGGAAGTGAGCCGCGTGGCACGCGCACTGGGTAACACCCTTCCGGATGTCCTCCTCGCGCGGCTGAGCGGACGGGACCTGCCGGCGCGGATGGGCCAGGCCATCCTGATCGCCACCACGGACCCACAGGGCTGGCCGCACCCTGCCCTGCTGTCATATGGCGAGGTAGTAGCGGTGGACGCCCGCCGGCTGCGCCTGGCAACGTACCGGAGCAGCGGGACGTCCGGGAACATGCGCCGGGACGGCACGCTGACCGTCTGTCTCATTGACGAGGGGATGGCCTACTACGTGAAGACGAGCGTGCGGGAGAAGCAGAATCCCATGGCCGGGTTCCCGGAGCTGGCCCGCTTCGAGGCGACGGTCGAGATGGTCCTGGCGGATCAGGCGCGGGAGGATCTCGAACCCGGGGCGCGCCTCACCGGGGGGATCACGTTTGACCCCGGGTGCCCGCTTCAGGAGGCGCTCCAGGGCTGGCAGGCCGTGGTCGAAGGCCTGAGGAGGGAGGCATGAGACTGGTCGTCGGCATCTCGGGCTCCAGCGGCGCCATCTACGGCATCCGATTGCTGGAAGTGCTCCGCGGGGCTCCCGATGTGGAAACCCACCTGATCATCAGCGCGGCCGCCAAGCGGACCATCCTGGAGGAGACGGACTACAGCCTCAAGGATGTGGAAGCCCTGGCGACCCAGGTCTACGACAACCGGGACATCGGCGCGGCCGTGGCCAGCGGGTCGTTCCAGACCGCGGGGATGATCATCGCCCCCTGCAGCATCAAGACGGTCTCCGCCATGGCGAACTGTTACGCGGAGACGCTGATCTGCCGGGCGGGCGACGTCACGCTGAAAGAGGGACGGACCCTGGTGGTGGTGGCCCGGGAGACGCCGCTCCACCTCGGGCACCTCCGGCAACTGCTGGCCCTGGCGGAGCTGGGGGCGGTGATCCTCCCTCCCATGCCTGCCTTCTACAACCGGCCCAAGACGCTGGACGACATCATCAATCACACCGTGGGCCGCATCCTGGACCGGTTCGGGATCCCGCACAGGCTGACCAGGGAGTGGACCGGGACGCACCCCCCGCGCCACCAGCCGTCATGAAGCCCGGCGCGTCCTCTCGGCGGACGATCCGAGAGGCGGGAGCGACTCCCCACGCGCCCATCCAATTCGAGTTCGACGCCGGCGCGGGGCGCCATCGTGTCTGGGGCACGGCCTTCGTGTCGCAGGAGGGCCTGGCCGTCAACCTCGTCGGCGGCGACGTTCCCCACATCGGGGCGGTGGCCATCAGCATCCCGCGGCCGAGCCGCGCGGACGCGCGGCGGCGGAGCGCCACCACCTCCGTCTTCGCCCTGCTGGGTCACAAGGAGGATGAACTGGCCCGGCCCTTCGCGGCCAGCCTGGCGCAGGCGCTGGGGCGCACGACGGTGGTCGTCGCCGGGGTCCACATCCGCCGGGCCGGACCGGGGGATATCGCCAAGGTCTTCGAGAATGCCGGGCGGGC
>METI01000004.1 GCA_001771285.1 candidate division NC10 bacterium RIFCSPLOWO2_12_FULL_66_18 | reverse complement strand
GACTTCGAGCTTCCGTCTGAGCTGTGCCACGTACACCCGCAGGTAATGAGCCTGCTCGGTGTGCATCGGGCCCCATACCTCGTTGAGCAATTGTCGATGCGTCAAAAGCTTTCCTGCATGGCAAATGAGCCTGGTCAGCAGCCTGTATTCGATGGGCGTGAGATGAACTTGTCGCCCAGCTACGGCCACCCGTCTCTGAACCAGATCGACGTGGAGATCCCCCACCGAGAACGTTGGATCGCCCGTGTCCTTCGGATTGATGGCGGCGTGCCGCAAGGCGACGCGCATCCGCGCGAGTAGCTCCCCGACCCCGAAGGGCTTGCTCACGTAATCGTCCGCGCCCGCATCGAGCGCAGCGATCTTGTCGCGTTCCTGGCCTCTCGCCGAAAGCACGATGATCGGAATGGCGGTCCACTCGCGGAGTCGCCGGATGACGTCCAGCCCGTCCATGTCCGGCAATCCGAGGTCGAGGATGAGGATGTCGGACTGCCGGGTGGCCGCCTCGGCGAGGCCCTCTGCTCCTGTGGCACCCTCGAACAGCCGGTACCCGTGACTGGCCAGGGCAGCCCGGAGGAATCGCCGGATCTGCGGCTCGTCCTCGATGAGCACGACGGCTGGCCCAACCGGTTTCCTGCATTCGAGGTTGGGTTCGGCTACAGGAGAGGGTCGCGGAGCGTCAACCATCGGTATCCTCCACCCGTGGAGGCGTCCCGGTCAACGGGATCGTGAATCGGAATGCCACCCCCCCGTCAGCCCGGTTTTCGGACCAGATGCGTCCGCCGTGGGCCTCGGCTATCCCCCGGCAAATTGCCAACCCGAGTCCGACGCCGCGGGAATTACCCCCCACCCCGCGGTAGAACTTGTCGAAGACCCGCTCCTCATCCCCGGGGGCCAGCCCGGGACCACGGTCAGCCACTTCGACTGTCACCGCGCCGTCGCTCGCCCAGGCGGCAATTTCGATCGGACTCTTGTGCGGGGTGTACTTGGCGGCGTTGTCCACCAAGTTGATCAGCAACTGCTCGATCAGGACATCGTCAATGGGAACGAGAGGTAGATCGGCCGGGAGGTGGATGGTCAGGGGGCGGTCCTGCAACTGTTTCGCGAGACGGCCCAGCGCGGCACCCACGACCTCCTCCAGGGGATGCCACTCCTTGTTGACCTGGAGCGCCCCGGACTCGAGACGGGTCATATCGAGCAGGTTGTGGACCAGGCGATTCAGGCGGTCGGCCTCTTCGCGAACCGTCTCGAGCAGGTCCTGACGGGTCGCGGCGTCGAGGGCCTCGTCGCCCTCCAGCAGGCTGCTGGCCGCCCCCGTGATGGAGGCGAGGGGGGTCCGCAGGTCGTGGGATACGGAGCTCAGGAGGGAGCTGCGAAGCCGTTCGGTCTCCGCGCGGACCTGCGCCTGTTGGGTCTCCTCGGCAAGCTGCGCGCGCTCCAGCGCCAGGGCGGTCTGATTGGCGAACGTCTCGAGCTGGTGAAGTTGTTCGGGCGATTCCAGGGAGCGCGGCTCTGTCGGTCGGATGCCGAGCACGCCGAGCGTTCCGCGCGATGCGACCAGCGGGAGGTAGAGAGCATTCGCCCCCGGCAGCGTCGTCGTTCCGAGGCCGGCCATTTGACGATGTTCGTACACCCACTGGGCCACCCCGAATTCCGTCGCGTCCATGTTGAGCTGGGTGGGGAGGCCCGTCTGTTGCAAGAGGCGGCCTGCGGCGTCTGGAAGCAGGATCATCACCTGGCTCCGGAACACCTCGGCGATGTGTCGAACGGCTGCCGGAAGGATGTTCTCGACGCCTCGGATACTCGCGAGTTCCCGGCTCATGGCATACAGCACCGCCGTCCGTCGCTCCCGCTGCCGGGCGGACTCGGCCTGCCGACGAATCCGCACCGTCAAACCACTGGTGATGAGGGCCACAAAGAACATCACTGCGAAGGTGACGAGGTACTGCGCGTCCGCCACGGCAAAGGTGAAGTATGGCGGCACGAAGAAGAAATCGAACGCTGCCACGCTGAGGACCGACGCCAGGACGGAAGGGCCACGTCCGGATCGGGCCGCGACGCCCACCACGCCGAGCAGGTACACCATGATGAGGTTGGAAAGTTCGAAGAAGGGAAACATCGCCCAGGCGACGGCGGTGCAGAGGGCGACGATTCCCGCGGCTCGGGCATAAGACATCCAGTCAGTGCTGCGGGGCCGGGGAGGCACGACGTAGGGTACGTTGGGGGATTCCTCCCCGCTGGTAACGTAGATGTCGATGTCGCCGCTGCCTCGCACGAGATTGTCAACGATGGAGCCCACGAGGATTCGCTTCCAGAGGGGGGCGGCGGGTTTGCCGACGATGATCTTGCTCACGTTGCGCGTGCGGGCGTGCGCCAAGATCTCCTCGCTGATCCGGTGCCCGCTCAGGGTGACCGTTTCCGCCCCGAGCTGTTCCGCCAGTCGGAGCGTATCGGTGACGCGCACCCGGTCCTCCTCGGAGAGCCGGGCGTGTGCTGGCGTTTCAACGTAGGCGACGATCCATTCCGCGCGGAGGCCATCTGCCATGCGCTTGGCGGCCCGCACCAGGCGAGTCGAAGAGGGGCTGGCGCCGACACAGACCATCAGACGCTCCGTGACCGGCCAGGTCTTGGCAATGGCATGGTCCTGCATGTAGAGGCGCATCTGGGCGTCCACTCGGTCGGCCATACGCCGAAGGGCGAGTTCCCGGAGCGCGATCAGATTGCCTTTGCGGAAGAAATTGTGAACGGCCTCCTTCGCCTGCGCCGGCACGTAGACCTTGCCTTCCTTAAGCCGCTGCAGGAGTTCCTCAGGAGGGAGGTCAATGAGTCTTACCTCATCCGCCTGTTCCAGGACAGAGTCGGGCACCGTTTCGCGCACCACCAAGCCCGTGATTTTAGCCACGACGTCGTTGAGACTTTCCAGGTCCTGAACGTTCACCGTGGTATACACGGAGATGCCAGCGTCCAAGAGTTCCTGTACATCCTGCCAGCGTTTGGCGTGGCGTGAACCGGGCGTGTTGGTGTGGGCGAGCTCATCCACCAGGATCAAGGTCGGACGCCGCAAGAGAGCTGCGTCCAGATCGAACTCCATCAGCACAGTACCGCGATGCTCGATCTGGCGGCGCGGCAGGATCTCGATCCCCTCCAGGAGGGCTTCGGTCTCCTCGCGCCCGTGGGCATCCACCCACCCCACCACGACATCCACACCCTCGGCCCGTCGCTCCAGGGCGGCCTGGAGCATGGCGTACGTCTTCCCCACGCCGGCGGCGGCGCCCAGGAACACGTTGAGCTTGCCGCGCGTCCGACGCGCTTCCTCCTCCTTCACTCGGGCCAGAAGGGCATCGGGGTCGGATCGGCCTTCGTTCATGACACTCATTGGCAGAAAGATTTGATTCCCTCTCACACTGGGGAAAGCGGATGTAGCCGGACCACCCCCCCCGGCAGGCACGGGGTAGTGGGTTGAGCATTCCCAAGTCTACATTCTATCACACAGGGCTCATTCCGGGCATCCAGGGCCAGATTGAACCTCAGGAGATTGACCCAGGGTTCGCCCGGGAGCCCAAGTTGGCGCCTTTCCGTTTCTCATTAAATGATCGTCGTTCCGGGGGGTCAATCCCCGAGGTGGTAAGGGACGCTGACGGTGACCTTGCCCGGCTTGAACAGCAGGGCAGCCTTGATGAGGAGGGCGGTCTGGTTGTGGAGGAAGTGCTCCCACCAGTGCGAGGGGATGAATTCGGGGAGGACGACGGTCAGGTAGCAGCCGTCACCCTGACGCTCCATGCGGTCAATGTACTCCATGAAGGGCTGGAGAATGGAGCGGTAGGGCGATTCCAGGACCACCAGGGGCACGTCAGGCGACCATTCGGCCCACTTGAGAAGAAGTTTCGCCGTTTGGGTGGGGTCCAGGTCCACGGTCAGGGCAATGACGTTGGGAGAGATGGACTTGGCGTACTCCAGCGCCCCCACGACGCCCTTGTGGATGCCGGCGACCAGAACCACCACGGGATTCTTGCCGATTTTTGGCCGGGCGGCACCCTCCAGCGAGAGCCGCCGGGCGACCACATCGTAGTGATGCCGCACTCGCAGGAAGGCGAGGACGATGAGTGGAATCAACACGACCACGATCCAAGCTCCATGAGTAAACTTGGTCACCGCAACGACCACCAGCACCACCGCGGTCAGGAAGGCGCCGACCCCATTCAGGAGGGCGGCGTGGATCCAGCGCCCTTCCCGCAGGGTCACCCAATGGACCACCATGCCGGCCTGGGACAGGGTGAACGCCACGAACACCCCCACGACATAGAGGGGGATTAGCAGGTGCGTGCTTCCGCCAAAGACAATTAGGAGGATCGAGGCCAGGCTCACCAGGACTAGGATCCCATTGGAAAATACCAGCCGGTCGCCCCGGTTGGCCATTTGGCGAGGCATGAAGCCGTCTCGGGCGAGGAAGGAGGAGAGCCGCGGAAAGTCCGCGTAGGCGGTATTGGCCGCCAATAGCAGAATCATCGCTGTGCTGGCCTGTACCGTGTAATAAAAGAAACCTCCACCGAACACCTCCCGAGCGATCTGGCTGAGGACTGTCTCGTCTTCCTTCGGCCAAGCTTGGAAGCCGAACGCCAGCAGGGTGATGCCGGCGAACATCGTGTACATCAACGTCCGCTCGAGCCTCATGGCCTTCATGGCGTTGTCGGCCTCGGGCGGGCGGAAGGCCTGCACACCGTTGGAAATAGCCTCGATGCCGGTAACCGCTGTGCAGCCCGAGGCAAACGCGCGGAGGATTTGGAACATGCCGACACTGCCGACCAGGGAATCGAGATCCCCGCCCCAGCCGAATCCCGCCAGAGGAGGCGTGGGCGGGTGCCAATCGCCCTGCACCACGCGCAGCAGGCCCACGCCGAGCAGCAGGAAGATCGCCCCGATAAAGCCGTAGGTCGGCACAGAAAAGACGGCGCCCGACTCCCGCACGCCGCGGAGGTTCACCACGGCGATCACCCAAATCGCAATAAGGGAGAGGGAAACCTCGTACCCGTGGAGGCGGGGAAAGGCCGAGGTAATCGCGGCCACGCCGGCCGCCGCGCTGACCGCCACGGTGAGCACGTAGTCAATGAGCAGCGCGGCCGCGGCCACTAGACCTGCATGTACGCCCAGGTTTTCCTTGGAAACGATATAGCTGCCGCCACCGCTTGGGTACGCGTGAATAGTCTGCGAGTACGATGCGGCGACGATGAATACCAAGACCACGATGGCAAGCCCGATGGGCAGCGACAGGGCCGCGGCTGCGGAACCTCCGACGACCAAGACGAGCAGAATCTCCTCCGTAGCGTATGCCACCGAGGAGAGCCCGTCGGACGAAAACACAGCCAGCGCCGCCGGGATACCCAGGCGCTGATGGGGGATTGCCGCTGTCGGCTTCGGCTTCCCGACCAGAATGTGTTTAAGGAGGCTGGACATGGCCTGTTCAGACCCTCATAAAAGCTGGGCGACTGCCCTTCTCACCGCCGGGATTTGGTCTCCGACTCGTCTTGGGAGAGCGCCAGTGCGGATCGGTTTGCGCGTACCCAGGCCGCCAGCGCGCCGAAAACCAGCAGCACGGCGATGGACTCGGTAACAGAGCGCCACCCGCTTGTTTCCGGCACAATATCCGCCAAGGCGAACAGCAGGAAGGTCAGGGGGAGCACGGTGTAGAGGAGGCCCCATTTGGGTGGCGGCGGTGTCCTTCTGGGTCCCTGGGTGTCATGGTTCCCATGCTGGAACTCATCAAGCAAAACCGCCTCATCGACCTCGCGCAAGCCGGTCCCGTTCGTTACCTCTTGGTGGTTTTGGTGACGCTTCATCTGACCCTCACGCCCCGTCCCCCGTGGCGTGCATTCCCCTGATGCGCAAGTTAGGACCGGCCAACTCTCGGGTCAAATCAAGAAGCCGTTAGAATCGGTGCCCATCGTGTAAAGACGGCATCAAGATGGAGTCTTTGCGGGAGTCGGAGAGCAAATCGGCGGCACCCAAGGGCTGGTCAACACCCCGGGCCCCTCGCCGAGGTCGACGACCTCATTCATAGAGATGGGTAATGGATCGGCGGATGCAGGACGGGTGTGGCGGGAGCTACTGATCGAGGTGATAGGGAATGCTGATGGCGACCTTGCCGCGGCGGAAGAGCAAGGCACCCTTGATGAGCAAGGCCGTCTGGTTGTGGAGCAGATGCTGCCACCACTTGGCGGGGATGAACTCGGGGAGGATGATGGTCATGTAGGCGCTGTCCTGCTGCTTCTCCATCTGGTCGATGTAGTGGAGGATCGGCCCCAGGACCGACCGGTAGGGGGAATCAAGGACAACCAGCGGGATGTCTGGGGCCCACTCCTGCCACTGCATTCGAAGACGGGAGGTCGCCGTGGGATCGAGGTCCACCGTGATCCCCGTCACATTGGGCGAAATGGCCTTGGCGTAGGCGAGGGCGGTGACCACCCCGCGGTGGATGCCGGCCACCAGGACCACCACGGGATGCCGGCCGAGCTTCGGGGGTGCGAATCCATCCAGAGAGAGCTGGCGCCCCAGCTCCACATAGTGCCGCCGCACCCTGAGGAATCCCAGGACGAGGACCGGGATGACGACGACCACCATCCAGGCCCCCTCCGTAAAGCGGGTGGTGCCCACCACGCCCATCACCACGGCGGTGACGCTGGCGCCGATCGTGTTGATGGCGGCGTGGTGGAACCAATGGCGCCCGCGGTGCCTTGCCCACCGGCGAACCATCCCGAGCTGGGAAAGGGTGAAGGACAGGAAGACGCCGAGAGCGTAGAGCGGGAGCAGGGCGTGGGTATCCCCCTGGAAGGCGACCAGCAGGAAAATGGAGAGGCCGGACAGGAAAAGGATTCCGTTGGAATAAACCAGGCGATCGCCAAGGCTGGCGAGCTGCCGGGGCAGGAATTGATCCTTGGCCAAGAGGGAGGCGAGCATCGGGAAGCCGGCATAACAGGTGTTGGCAGCGAGCAGCAGGATGACCATCGTGGATGCTTGCACCATCAGGTACAGCGGTCCCCGTCCCAGGACCTTTCCGGCGAGTTGCGACACCAGGGTCTCTCCTTCACGGGGGAGGAGGTGGAAGGAGTCGCTGAGAAACGAGAGTCCCATGAACATGCTGCCGAGGAGCACGGCCATCCAGATCAACGTGATCCCGGCATTTCTGGCCTCGGGGGGCTTGAAGGCCTGGACGCAGTTGGCGACGGCCTCGATTCCGGTCAGGGCCGTGCATCCGGCGCTGAAGGCGCGCAGGACCAGGAACGTGGTGAGGGGAACCACGGCGGAGAATTCCGCCGCGGGCACATCGGGAACCGGTCCCCCTCTCCAGAGGTGGAAAAGCCCGGCTCCGATTGCGAGGGCCATGCTGGCGATGAACCAGTACGTGGGCACGGCAAAGATGCGGCCGGTCTCCCGGATGCCGCGCAGGTTGGCGATGCTGAGCAAAGTCACGCAGAGGATCCCCACCCAGACGCGGGACGGATACAGGCGGGGGAATGCCGAGGTGATCGCCGCCACACCGGCCGCCACGCTGACGGCCACCGTGAGCACGTACCCGACAAGGAGGGAGGCCCCGGCAACAAGGCCGGGCAGAGTCCCCAGGTTCTCCCGTGCCACGGTGTAGGCACCCCCGCCACTCGGGTAGGCGTGGATCGTCTGCCAGTACGAGGTGGAGACGATCGCGATGAGGATGGTGATGGCCAGCGCGATGGGGATGGACAAGGAAAGGGCGGCCGCCCCGGCCAGCGCCAGAAAGATCCGGATCTCCTCGGGGCCGTAAGCCACCGAAGACAGGGCGTCGGAGCAGAAGATGGCCAGGGCGGGAATCTTGGCCAGCCGCTCGTACCGCGCCTGCGCGGTGGTCAGGGGGTTCCCGAGCAGGACCCGTTTCAGCGCGTAGATCACGGGGGAGGCCTATGGGGAGCCGACCAGGATATCCTTCAGGGGCTTCTCGGCGGCGACCGTGCTGACGGCCAGGATCTCGTCCCCGGCCTCGAAGACCGTGTCACCGCGGGGGATGACCAGCTTGCCGGCGCGAATCACGCTCACGATGACGGCGTCGGAGGGCAGGTTCACCTCGCGGATGGCCTTCCCCCGGCAGGGAGACGTCTCGGGCAGCCGGAGCTCCACCAGGGCCGCCTCGCCCCGGTTGAGCTTGAGCAGCGTCACCAGCTCACCCAGGCCGATCTCCTCCTCGATGACCTTGGAGGTGAGATGGACCTGGCTGATGGCGACATCCACGCCCCAGTCCTTGGTGTAGAGCCACTCGTTCAGCGGGTTGTTGACGCGCGCGATCACGCGCGGGACGTGGAAGTGGTGCTTGGCCAGGCGGCAGACGACCAGGTTGTCCTCGTCGTTGTGGGTCAGGGCCACGACCAGATCCGCCTTGCTCAGGCCGACCTGATCGAGGATCTGCGGGCTGCACCCGTCGCCGCAGATCACGTCCCCCCCGATCTCCTGGCGGAGCCTGGCGACCACCTCCGGCCGGCGATCCACCACCTTGATTCGGTACCCCTGGGTCTGGAGATCCCGCGCCAGGTAGGACCCGCCCCGGCCGCCGCCAATGATCACTGCGAGCATGGGGGATTCCTCGCCGTCAATGAGAAAAGATTTTCTCCAGCGTGGGGATGGCCGCGGCCGCCACCACGATGTGGAGCAGGTCGCCCTCCTCCAGGCGAGCATCCGCGGCGGGGATCATGGCCTGCCCCCGGCGCACCAGGGCACCCACCAGAGACTCTCCGGGCAGCGTGACGTCGCGGACCGTCCGCCCTGCCATCGTCTTGGAGGCCTCGACCTGGAGGAGTTCCACCTCGCCGCTGCCGAACGTGGCCAGGATGCCGAGCTGAGGGTGGGCGATCATGGCCTTCATGGTGTTGGCGGCCAACAGGGTCGCGGTCACCGTCGGGATGCCTTCCCGGCGGTAGATCTCCGCGGCCTGGGGATCGTAGATCCGGGCCACCACGCGGGGGACCTTGAAGGTTGCCTTGGCGGCCACGGCCACCACGATGTTCACGTTGTCACTGTCGGTCGTGGCAGCCAGGGCGTCGGCCCCCTCGATGTCGGCCTTCTGAAGGATCTCGCGATCGAACCCCACCCCCGTGAGCATCCGGCCGCCGAACTCCCGCGACAGCCGGCCGAAGGCGAGGGGGTCGCGATCTATGACCACCACGTCGTGCCGCTCGGCCGAGAGGGCGTTGGCCAGCTGCGAGCCGACCCGGCCGCACCCCACGATGATGACCCGCATGCCAGGGACCTCCCGGGCCACACGGCGGCCCGAAAGCGAACGAGCCGCAGCAGACACCCCCTGCGGCTCCTGGATCAGCCTTCCCAATCGGGGGGGATGCTAGAGCCGATCCTCCCCCCTTGTCAAGCGGAGACGGGCCGCTCGTCCGGAGCGGCCACATTCGGGTCCAGGACGGATGGCGACCGGGGAGGGGGCTCAGGACGGGGAGGGCGGCGCGTCTTCCAGCGGCCCGGCCAGGGGCGTTCCCTTGGGCGGGAAGATCGACTCCTGGACGCGACGGTGGAAGTCGCTCAGGCCACTCAGGTACCGGGTCAGGAGCGCCAGGACGAGGCCCAGGCCGACGAGCGGCGTCCCGATGATGAACGTCAGCGAAAACACGTGCCAGCCGCCCATGCGGATGATCTTGACGACGAACCAGATCGTGAGCACCAGGAGGACCAGGGCCAGGTTGCCCGCCGCCTTGGCCGGGGTGAGGAGGGTGGCCCAGGCGTGCCGGTAGAGGGTGTAGCGCTCCTCGAAATCCTCGGGGAGGGGGCCCAATTGCTCCAGCCACTGCAGGGGGGACGCGGGGGCGCGGCCC
>METI01000003.1 GCA_001771285.1 candidate division NC10 bacterium RIFCSPLOWO2_12_FULL_66_18 | reverse complement strand
CGCGAACATGTTCGCGAATAATCCGGGTTAGGAGGGGGGTGGCGATGCAGTGCCTCAGGTGCCAAGCAGAGAACGCGGCGGATCACCGATACTGCAAGGCCTGCGGGAGTCCCTTGCAGCCAGGGGAGGTGGCGGGGGATCTGGAGCGGGCGCATTTTCTGGAACGTCAGGGTCGCATGGCGGAGGCCGCCCAGGAGTATCGGAAGGCCCTGACCCTGGATCCCGAGAACGTGGATGCCCGGTACGGCCATGGCCTCCTGCTCTACCACGAAGGCCACTTGAATGAGGCCATCGGTGAGTTCCAGCGGGCGGTTTCCCTGAACGCGACCTTCGCCGATGCCCACTTCACGCTCTCGGTCTGCTACTACCGGAAGTGCATGTTTGAGGAGTCGGTGAGCGCCGCGCGGCAGGTCCTGGCCATAGACCCCACCTATTTCCCCGCCCTGTATCGGTGTGGCCGGGCGCTCTTCCATCTGGGAAAGCTGGACGAGGCGATCCAGGCCCTGGAGGAGCTGGTCCGCCATCAGCCCAGCAACACCATCGCGTACTACCATCTGGGGACCGCCTATGAGCGGAAGCGGTTGTGGGACCAGGCCATCCAGGCCTTCAGCCGCGTCGTGGCCGAGAACCCCCAGGACGCCTCGAGCCACTACCATCTGGGACTGAACTACCGACGGCGGCTGCTCAACGACCTGGCTGTGGGCGCCTTCATGAAGGTGCTGGAGTTGGATCCGACGGACGCAGCCGCCGCAGAGCAGCTCCAGAACCTGCAGAAGTAGCGGTCGATCGCCTCCGGCACCGGCTGCTGTCGAGGCTGACAGGCGTAACGGGCTGGAAAGGGACGGAGACTGCGTGGCCCTGTGCTCGGTCTTCATTGACGGGAAGGCTGCCCTGGTCCCGACCGGGACGACGATCCTGCAGGCGGCGGGGGCAGTGAGCATCAGCATCCCGACGCTCTGCCATCACCCGAACCTTCCGCCCATCGGGGTGTGCCGGCTGTGCGTTGTGGATGTGGAGGTGGGTGACTTCCACAAGCAGGTGGCCGCCTGCCACGCCGAGGTCCAGGACGGGATGACGGTCCGGACGGCCACCCCGGAGCTGGAGCGGGCCCGCCGATTCGCCCTGGAGCTGCAGGTGGCGGATCACCCCAGCGAGTGCCTGGACGGCGAGACGGGGGAGCCGTGCGAGCTGCGCGAGCTGGCCCGACGTTATGGGGTGACCAAGCAGCGGTTTGTGGGGGACGAGGCCCGTTATCCCTTGGACGAGTCCAGCCCGGTGATGACGATTGATTTGAACCGGTGCATCCTCTGCCGCCGGTGCACCCGGGCGTGCAGCCTGGTCCAGGGACAGGACATCCTGTGGATCATGGGGCGGGGGGATGAATCCCGGGTGAGCCCGGCCCTGTCCCTGCCGCTCCGGGACACCGCCTGCGTCTCCTGCGGCCAGTGCCTGGCCCACTGCCCGACGGGGGCGATCCGCGACAAGCGCCCCCTGCGGCCGCCGGTGCGCCCCGAGGCCGTGGTGACTTCGGTCTGTCCGTACTGCGGCTGCGGTTGCCAACTGGACCTCAACGTTTCGGGGGAGCAAATCCTGCGGGTGACCTCCAACTTCGACGGCCCCGCGAACCGGGGAAGCCTGTGCGCCAAGGGCCGGTTCGGCTACCATTTCGTGGATAGCCCCGACCGCCTCACCCGGCCTCGGATCAGGCGGGACGGGCGATGGGAGGAGGCGTCGTGGGATGAAGCCCTGGACCTGGTAGCGACACGCCTGCGGGAGATCCGGGAGCGGCAGGGCCCGGATGCCCTGGCGGTTCTGAGCTCGGCCAAGGCGACCAACGAGGAGAACTACCTGATCCAGAAGTTTGCCCGGGCCGTGCTGGGCACCAATAATGTGGACCACTGCGCCCGCCTCTGACATGCCCCCACGGCGACCGGTCTGGTCGCCGCCTTCGGCAGCGCCGCCGCCACCAATTCGATCCGAGATGTCGCCCTGGCGCGCGCCCTGTTCGTGGTGGGATCCAATACGACGGAGCAGCACCCGATCATCGGGATCGAGATGAAAAAGGCTCTCCGGGCCGGCGCCGCGCTGATCGTGGCGGATCCGCGCCGGACGGAGCTGGCCTGCCTGGCCCACTTCCACCTGGCGCTCCGGCCGGGAACGGACATCGCCCTCCTGAACGGGATGGCGCATGTGATCCTGGCGGAGGGACTCTGGGATCGAGAGTTCGTGGAGGCCAGGACGGAGGGATTCGAAGAGGTAAAGGCCACCGTCGAGGCGTACCCACCGGCGCTGGCGGCGGAGATCGCGGGGGTGCCTGTGGAATCTCTCGTGGGGGCCGCTCGGGCCTACGCCGCCGCGAAGCCGGCCGCCATCTTCTACACCATGGGCCTCACCCAGCACGTGACGGGGCACCTGAACGTCCTGTGCCTGGCGAACCTGGCCATGCTCACGGGGAACCTGGGAAAGCCCGGGGCCGGCGTCAACCCGCTGCGGGGCCAGAACAACGTCCAGGGGGCCAGCGACATGGGGGCCCTGCCGAACGTCCTGCCCGGATATCAGCAGGTGAACGATCCCGAGACCCGGAAGAAGTTCGAGGCAGCCTGGGGCGTCCCGCTGCCGGAGGCGCCGGGGATCACCGTCATGGAGATGGTGGATGCCATCGCCAGCGGCCGGGTGCGCGGCCTGTACGTCATCGGCGAGAATCCCATGCTGACGGACCCGGACCTCTGCCACACGCGCGAAGCATTGGCCCGGGCCGAGTTCCTGGTGGTGCAGGACCTCTTCATGACCGAGACGGCGGCGCTGGCCCACGTGGTGCTGCCCGCAGTGAGTTTCGCCGAGAAGGACGGGACCTTCACCAACACCGAGCGGCGCATCCAGCGGATCCGGCGGGCCATCCCGCGGAAGGGCGCGGCGCGGCCGGACGGAGAGATCATCTGCGATCTGGCGGCCCGGCTGGGCCATCCCATGGTCTACCGAAGCCAGGCCGAGGTGATGGACGAGATCGCCCGGCTCACGCCCAGTTACCGTGGGGTGAGTTACGCCCGGCTGGAGGGGGAAGGCCTCCAGTGGCCGTGTCCAACGCCGGATCACCCGGGGACGCCGATCCTGCACGTGACCGGATTCCCCCGCGGCCGCGCCCGGCTGCACGGGGTGAACTACATCCCGCCGGATGAGCGGCCCGACGCCGAATTTCCCATGGTGTTGACCACGGGACGGGTATTGCACCAGTACCACTCGCGGACGATGACAGGGCGAAGTCCTGGCCTGGATGCCCTGCGCCCAGAGCCAGAGGTCGAGATCAATCCCCAGGATGCAGAGCGGCTCGGCATCCGGTCAGGCGACAGGGTACGGCTCGTCTCCCGGCGGGGAATGGTGGAGGTCAATGCGAGCGTCACGGAACGCGTGGCACCCGGCCTTGTCTTCCTGCCGTTCCACTATGCGGAGGGGGCGGCAAACCTCCTGACGAATCCTGCGCTGGACCCGGTGGCCCGAATTCCGGAACTCAAGGTGTGCGCGGTCCGCCTGGAGGTCCCGGCCCGCTCCGGGCGGTCTGGGCTGGCGCGCCGGGACAGAGGCCTATGATCTTCGAATTCTGGGTCTGGCTCCTCACAACGGCTGCCGCGATGGGCGCCATCACGCTGTACGGCGTTGCCACGCTGAAGTTTCGTCTCGGGGCGGAGGCGCTGGAGATCCTGGCGCTGGGTGTCCCCTTCCGGACGATCCGGTACGAGGACATCAGGTCGGCCGATCGCGGGGGTTCCCTTTTGAACGAACACTGGGTCTCGTTCCGTCTGGGAAACCGGGTCACGCTCCACCTGCGGCGGGGGAAGCGGCGGGCCATCGTCATCACCCCGCCGGATCCGGAAGCCTTCCTGCAGAACCTGCGGCGCCGCCTCCAGGACGCCCCGGCCAGAGACACTGACTAACCGCCATGGCGCCAAGAAAATCCTGGACCGTGACAATCCGAAGCTTTGTCTTGAGCTTGATAATCTTGGCGTCCTTGGCGTCTTGGCGGTTCATCTCCGCTCCGGCGATCGAGGCGGCGGAGTTCCGCTTGGCCCTGCCGGGCTACACCTTCTCGTTCCCCCGCGATCACTACTCCCACGACGATTTCCGCACCGAGTGGTGGTACTACACCGGCCACCTGCGCACCGGCGGCGGTGAGGTATACGGCTACCAGGTGACGTTCTTCCGGAGCGGCATCACCGAGGCACGGGCCAACCCGTCCCGCTGGGCTGCGAAGAACCTCTACCTGGCTCACTTCGCCATCTCTGACATTCCACGGAAGACGTTTCGCTATTTCGAGCGCGTCAACCGTGCGGGTCTGGGACAGGCGGGGGCGAGTGACAAGGAGTTTCGTGTCTGGATCGGCGACTGGTCGGTCGGTGGGGACGGGACGACGCAGCGGCTCCAGGCCAAGGATGGCGGATTTGCCGTGGACCTCACGCTCGTCTCGCAGAAAGCACCCGTGATCCACGGAGAGGGCGGCATCAGCCAGAAGGGGGAGGGGCGCGGCCACGCCTCACACTACTACTCGCTGACGCGGCTCGCCACCGAGGGGACCCTGACCGTTCGGGGCAAGAGTGTGGCGGTCATGGGGGTGAGCTGGATGGACCACGAGTTCGGCTCCACCCAATTGCATCCCGACCAGGTGGGATGGGACTGGTTCAGCCTCCAGTTCGACGACGGCACGGAGTTGATGCTCTACGTCATCCGGAAGGCGGACGGACGGCCCGATCCCTATTCAGCGGGGACGTGGGTGGGGGCGGATGGCCGGACGGTGCGGCTCCGCCAGCAGGACTTCAGCCTGGAGGTTCTGGGTCGCTGGAAGAGTCCCCGGGGGAAAGGGACCTATCCCATGCAATGGCGCCTTCGCGTGCCGACGATCGGCCTGGACGTGACGGCGACACCGGCCTTTCCGGATCAGGAGCTGGACACGGCCAAAAGCACCCGTGTGATCTACTGGGAGGGGACGGTGTCGGCCGAGGGCACGGCCCGGGATCGCCGTCTCACCGGGCGCGGTTACGTCGAGATGACCGGCTACGCCGAGCCCTTCCGAAAGAAGCTCTGACCGCCCTCCGTATCACAAGCGTCCAGCGTGTGCCCTGGTCTCGGAACAGCCAGGCTGGCCGGGGGTCATCCTCGAGGGCGTGTCAGGCCGGCACAATGGTCTGGCCCTGGGGATAACACCCAGAATCGCATTGACACTTCCCTGTGCGAGAGTTACCGTGAAGCGGTAGCAGCAGTCCCCGGTTTGATCTGGTGGGGACGGAGATGCCGGCCAGGAAACGTTTTCTGTGGCCACGGACGGCCCTCTGGGAAGATGAAACCCAGAGGGCCGTTGCATTTCTGGAGGAGATCGGTCCTCAACGTCTCGCCTCGGCAAGGTCAACCAACGGGCCTTGCTTCTCGCAGAGAGAGGCTGCCGATAGGTGTAAGGACGACCCTGCGTCTCATTCGAGTGTCACGGGTGACATGCGACCGCATCAGGAAGGGAGGTGATGAGACCCCCGTCGCCGGCACGGGGGGACCGCGATGACCCGAATCCCTGCAATGGTTTTAAAAGGAGGCTCTTCATGGAGAAGAAGACACAGCGGAAGTTGAGTCGGCGGGAATTCATCACGACCGGGGCCGCCGGTCTGGGCGTCGCCGCGCTGGGGACCCTGCCCCGCCAGGTGTTCGGCGGCCAGGCGCCCGCGGTCATCAAGGGGACCAAGCTGGCATTCCTACAGGCCACCTACTTTATCGCCCCCGCGCAGGACCTGTTCCGCAAGCAGGTCGAGGAGTGGGGGAAGATGGCCGGCGTCACGATGGCGGTCGATTTCCTGAACTGGCCGGATTTGCAGCCGAAGATCGCAGCGGCCGTCCAGGCCGGCGGCGTGGACATCATGGACCTCTGGCCGGGCTGGAACTTCCTCTATCGCAACAGCCTCGTGGACCTCACCAGAGAGGCCGAAGAGGTCGGCAAGCGTGGTGGCGGTTTCGAGCCGTACGTCCTGAACTCCGGGAAGGTGGGGGGCCGCTGGCTGGGCATCCCCAACGGGTACAGCAACGCCTCCATGGCCTACCGCATCAGTTGGTTCAAGGAGGCCGGGGTCGCCAACGCCGACGACGGCAACAAGATCGACATGACCTGGGCCGAGTACTTCGCCGTCGCCAAGAAGATGAAGGCGAAGGGGAAGCCATTCGGCCAGGCCCTGGGCCACAGCACGGGGGACCCGCCGGGCTTCTGCTACCCCTACATGTGGTCGAACGGCGCCATGGAGCTGTCCAAGGATGGGAAGTCGATCGCGTTCAACAAGCCGGAATTCGTGGACGCGATGAAGAAGTTCGTCCAGGCGTGGAAGGACGGCTACGACGAGACCGGAACGTCCTGGGACGACAGCAACAACAACCGCGCCTACCTGTCCGAGCAGATCTCCAGCACCTTCAACGGCTCCAGCATCTATTTCGCCGCCAAGAAGGACAAGCCGGACATCGCCAAGGACACGCACCACATCCTGATCCCCAAGGGGCCAGCGGGTCGATTCTACTGGCTCGAGACCCGGACGACGGCCATCCTCAAGAACTCCAAGAACGTCGCTGCAGCGAAGGAGTTCTTGAAGTGGTGGTTCCAGGACGAGCAGTACAATACGTGGTGGCGGATCCAAGAGGGTTACCACCTGCAACACGTCAAGAAGCTGGCCGACGACCCGATGTGGTTCAAGGATCCGAAGATGACGCCCTTCAAGCAGCAGCCCAAGTACGGCCTGAACACCGGGTATGCTGGGCCTCCGAACGAGAAGGCGGCGCTTGCGTGGTCGAAGTACATCGTCGTGGACACCTTCGCCAAGGCGGTGCAGAGCGGCGATGCCAAGGCAGCCGTCGAGTGGGGCGCCGAGCAGCTCAAGCGGGCCTACGGCGTGTAGGTCCATTGCCTCGGTGAGTGCTGGTTCCGGTTCGGACGGAGAGGGCAGCCACACGGGGCGTGGCTGCCCTCTCTTTGGAGGGTGCGTTGAGCCGGTCAAAGGGTGAGATGCGCGGCGGCGCCGTGACCACCGGGTCGCTGCTGGAGCGCGAGTCGAGCCTGGGCGTCATCCTCATGTTGCCGGGCGCCCTCCTGCTCATGGTCTTCATGGCCTATCCGTTTTTCCTGGGGATTTGGCTGTCGCTGACGGACAGCGGGATCGGCCGGGTGGGCCGCTTCATTGGGCTCCAGAACTTCGTTGACCTCCTGAGCGACACGATCTTCCACCAGACTGCGCGGAACACCCTGATCTACGCCCTGGTGACGGTGCCCTTCAAGTGCGCCCTGGGCCTGGGCCTGGCCCTGGTGCTGAACAACCGCATGCGGTTTAGCAATCCGGTCCGGGCGGCGGTGATGATGCCATGGATCGTCCCCACCGCCCTCAGCACCCTCGGCTGGTTCATGATCTTCGACCCGGTCTTCAGCCCCATCTCGTGGCTGCTGAGGCATGTGGGCTTGATCAGCAAGAACATCAATTTCCTGGGCGACCCCGGCCTAGCCATCGCGTCAGTCTGTTGGGCCAACATCTGGCGGGGCACGCCCTTCTTCGGCATCATCATCCTCGCCGGATTGCAGGCGGTGCCTGCGGACCTCCACGAGGCGGCGGCCATTGACGGGGCGGGGCTGTGGCACCGGTTCCTGCACGTGACGGTGCCGCACATCAAGGGGGTCGTCCTGATCGCGGGCTTGCTCTCCGTCATCTGGACGTTCGCCGATTTCCAGTTGATCTACGTCCTCACCAAGGGCGGACCGGCCAACCAGACGCACATCTTCGGGACGTACGCCTACCAGATCGGTCTCTCGGCGACGGAGATCGGCATGGGGGCGGCCATCGCCCTCTACATGTTCCCGATCCTGTCGGTGTTCGCCGTGCTGCTTCTGATCTATCTCCGGAGGGAGGAGTAGGATGGTTGGGGGCGAAACCCTGGGCCGGCGGACGCTGGACATCTATCTGCCGCTGGCATTCTATCTGGTCTTCCTGCTCTTTCCCTTCTACTGGATGAGCATCGTCTCGCTCAAGCCGACGAACGACCTCTTCGAGATGAAGTACAACCCCTTCTGGGTCCAGCGCTTCACGCTCGAGAACTACCGGTATCTGTTCGAAAACACCGCGTTCCCCGAGTGGGTGAAGAACACCCTCATCGTGTCGGTGGTCTCCACGATCATCTCCCTGGTCTGCAGCATCCTCATCGGCTATGCGCTGGCCCGCCTGCGGTTTCCCGGGAGCAACTTCCTGGGCGTGGGGATCTTCCTGGCGTACCTGGTGCCGCCCACGCTCCTGTTCCTGCCACTGGCGCAGGTCATCGTCAAGCTGGGGCTCTACAACACCTACTGGGCGCTCATCCTCACCTACCCCACCCAGCTCATCCCCTTCGCCTCGTGGCTCCTCATGGGGTACTTCCGCACGATCCCCAAGGAGATCGAGGAGAGCGCCATGGCCGATGGCTGTTCCCGCCTGCAGATCCTGGTCCGAATTGTCCTTCCCCTGTCCATCCCCGGCCTCCTCTCGGCGGGGATCTTCTCCTTCACCCTCTGCTGGAACGAGTTCCTCTACGCCCTGATCTTCATGTCCTCCGGCCCCATGAAGACCATCCCGGTGGGTGTCGTGAGCGACATGATCAAGGCCGACACCCTGTTCTGGGGGTCGCTCATGGCCTCGGCCGTCTTGGGCTCGTTTCCCATCGCCATCCTGTATTCCTTCTTCGTGAAGCACTACGTCTCGGGCCTGACGGCGGGTGCGGTCAAGGGCTGAGGGGGCGAGGGCCGGCGGCGGGTCTCCCTGGGGTACATCCCGAACGGCAAATAGAATCGGTCCCCGCGCGGCGACGTGGAGATGACCGGCGACGCCGAACCCTTTTAATCGGTGCCCTTCCCGTCCTCTCTCTTGGAAGCCTCTCCACGAATAAACCTGCCAACTTGTGAGCCTGCTAACTGGGACGCGTCGTCAGTCGAGGGCGACTCGCGTATGCCCCTCGGCCACGTACCGCTCGTAATCGGATTGGTAGTTCCGCCGCACGGTGGGATTGATGACGAGCAACTCGACGGCGACGCTGTCCGGCTGGGTGGCGACGTAGATCACGGCGCTGGCGACGTCATCGGGCCGCAGCATCTTGGCCAGGTCCTCCTTGGAGGGCGGCCGAGGCCGCAGGTCCAGGTTCGGGGTATCCGTCTCGCCCGGGGCGATGACGCTGGCGCGGATCCCGTGGCGCCGTTCCTCGGCGTTGATCGAGCCGGTGAGGGAGTGGAGGGCGTGCTTGGACGCGGAGTAGGCCGCCCCCGCCGGGGCGCTCGGCTGCAGGCCCGCGCCGGACGAGATGTTGATGATCAGTCCCTTGCCCGCCTTCCGCATGTGGGGCAGGACGTGCCGGGTGAATAGGAAGGCGCCAGTGAGGTTGGTGCTCATCACCCGGTTCCAGTCCTCGACGGATAGGTCGGCCAGGTTGCGGTGGAACGAGTTGGTGCCGGCGTTGTTGACCAGGATATCAATGCGGCCGAACTGCTCGACCATCTCCCGGACCACCCGCTTCACCAGATCGTTGTCCGCCACATCCCCGGGAAAGGCCAGCACGGCGCCGCCGGTCCTGGCCTGGGCCGCGGCCTCTTCCAACCGGTCCGCATTGCGGGCCACCAGGCCGAGCGTGGCTCCCTCGGCCGCCATTGCGACCGTAATTGCCCGCCCCATCCCGGTACTGGCCCCGGTGACGACGGCAACCTTTCCCTGCAAGTTCGGCATGTATCTTCTCCTCAGGTGATGGAGTTGTTCCGCCCCTGCACGCCCTCGGGCAGCGCGAGAGTATACCAAGGGTCCCGCCTGTCGGCGCAGGGAAATGCACTGCAAGAAATCCAATCCTCTAGGCTTCGGCTGATGGCTGACGGCTTCGGTATGCCAGGCAAGAAACGGTACGCGTGAAAAGGGGGACCGCGTGGACGAACAGGAGGTCGCGCTTTTCAGCAGTTCCAGCTTGCCGCTCTGTCGGCCGAATCCTCACAGCTGGC
>METI01000002.1 GCA_001771285.1 candidate division NC10 bacterium RIFCSPLOWO2_12_FULL_66_18 | reverse complement strand
CAGCAGATGCTGCCCGAAGGCCACGGTGACAGCCTCAAGGCGGCTATGGGCGCCGAGCTTTGCCAGGATGTGCTGGATGTGGTTCCGAACCGTCGTGTGGCTGATGCACAGCTTGTCGGCGATGGCCGACGACGTGAGGCCGCCGGCGATCAGGCGGAGAATTTCCCGTTCTCGGGCCGTCAAGGATTCAGCGGGTCCCTTCCCGCCCCCCCCCGGTGAAGGCACCGTTTCCGCTCCCCCGATACGCGCCCCCTCGGCGGGCGCTTCAGCCCCGCGCTTGATCCATCCCGGCACGTGGCGCTCCTGCGTGATGTCCCGGAACAGGTGGACCGTCCCGCCGGGCTGGTCACCGTCTGCAGGAATGATGACCGTGCTGATGTTGACCCAGACCTCTTGCCCATCCTTCCGCCGCGTGCGCATGTCGAAATGGTGGATGGGCTGCTCGCGAGCACTCAGAACCATGACCTGGCAGCCGGGGTAACAGAGCAGGTTTCCCGAGACGTCCAAACCACGCATCACGTCGCAGCAGCGTCGTCCCAGCGCCTCGTCCGCATCGAATCCGAGGATGCGCGTCGCCGCCTTGTTCCAGAGGACGATACGGCCTCCCTGGTCCACGGCGAAGACGCCGTCCTGCGTGTTGGCGAATACCCGGAGGTGACCCCAGGTGTCCGAGCGCGGTGCACGCGCCTTGCCCATGCGACCCCCTCTGCCGAGTCCCGCGGATCAGCGGCGGAGCGCCTCGCGCAGCTCGCGGGCCAGGACTTCCACCGTGCTGCGGGTCCCGCCTGCCAGTCTCGCCTTCCACTCCCCCTCGGTTTCGAAGCGGCGATCACCCAGGCGCTCACCCCACGGCGCCGTGGCGTGACGGATCCCGTGGGCGTCGAAGGGATCGCCCGCCAGTTCGCGGGCCTTCTCCATGACGTCCGGTGCCACCCGGATGAAGGCCCGGACGGCCGCCCCGGTCTTGATGCTGTATTTCTTGCCGGCCCAGGCCCGGGCGAACGCCTGTTGGAGCGCCTTGAAGTAATTCAGGAAGAACCGAACCCCCTGCTGTTCGAATTCCTTGACCTTCGACGGGCCGCCCAGGTTCTTGATCGTGCGGAAGAGATCCACCATCTCCTCGTTCAGGGACGCTTGCGACACCCGACCCCGCCCTACCCCCAGCATCTTGATCTCGCCATACAGGGGGGAGGCATCGTCCTCGTTGAGCTTCCGGATGATGTCGTGGGCCAGGGCTTGCTGCGCGTCGCTGTACAGGCGACGCCCCGCCAGTCCCAGCAGGTGGGAAGGGTTCAGGCGCGTGTGCTTCGCGTTGATGGTCACGAACAGTTCGACGATCTGCCGGGCATCCAGGGAATCGAATACCACCGCCGGCACGTCCAGATCCATTCCGTCGCCCGCGGAAGCGGCATGCAACGCCAGCAGGCGATGCTGCCCGTCCAGCGCCCGGAGGATGCCCGGCTCCTCAGGGATCAGGAGCTCGCCGATGCGTCCGCGGGCTCCGCTGGCCTTGAATTCCAGCCGGCGCTCCGTGATCATGATCACGGCTCCGGGTACCGCCGGAAGATTCTGCGCGTCGCGGCAGTCCTTGTAGTATTGGAGCAACTCCTGGATCTTCCGCCGAATGAGGGGCCGCTGGAATGCCGTCTCGGTATGGGCGATCCGCCGCTCCAGGAGTTCCCAGTTGATCCCGAAGGCGCCCGGCCGCTGTGTCCCTTTCGGACGGTCCGGTTCCCCGGTGTAGCTCAGGACCTCGAACCGGACGAGTCGCTCGATGTCGGCCGCGGAAAAGGCAGCCTGGTAGAACTCGATCCCGAACTGTCGGACTTTGTGCGCAGGCACACCAATCATGGCTGGACGCTCCAGGTCGCAGGGTCTCGGCGCGGGCCGGCCGCACACCAGGGGACGCGGCCCCTTCTAACCCGGACCGGGGATGGACGTCAATGGAAAGAAGTCCTTTCGCCTCCACCCCGGGCCCATCGAGGGTCCGGGCAATTGCATTCATCCAGCATGGCCCGCAGAACCTTCAATCACCCCCGGGGGAAAGAGATGGTACAGAATCCAGTACACCAGGACCCCGGTGACCGACACGTATAGCCACAGCGGCAGCGTCCACCGGGCGATTCGGACGTGACGATCGAGGCGCCCTCGGAACGCCCGCGAGAGGGTCACCAACGCCAGGGGGACGATGGCCGCCGCCAGGATCGTATGGGAGGTCAGGATCGAGAAGTAGACCGGGCGAATCCACCCCTGCCCGGTAAATCGCGTCATGCCGGCGTAGTACCGCAGGGTCAGATAGCTGATCAGGAAGACGCAGGAGACCCCGAACGCCGAGAGCATGCAGAGCTTGTGTTGGGTCACCTTCCGGCGCCGGATGAACAGGTACCCGGCGACGAGCAGAACGGCGCTCGTCGCGTTCAGGGCCGCATTCAGGGCAGGCAGGGTGGCGATCGACACCGGCATCACGCGCTCCACTCCGGAAGGCCTGCGCGGTCAGACGTATCCATATTTCCGGAGGATCACAAACGTCACCGCCACGATGGCGAGTCCCAGGTAAACGAGCAGCAGGAGTTTCCCCAGCCGCCGGTTCGGCCATCTTCCGGCGAAGCGGGTCGCATCCGGGATCATGGCCTCGCCCTGCCCAACTGCTGCATCACGAACCGGCGCAGGATGGTCCTCATCTCTTCCGGCATCGCGACCTGGCCGCTCCGGCGCACGAGATCCCGGGTCTTCTGGTAGGTCTTCAGGTAGGCCATGCAGGGGGGGCAAGCCTGGAGGTGCCGCTCCAGATCCGCAACCACCTCGGGGCGGAAGGTCAGCTCCAGGTAGTCCGCCAGCATGTCCATGATGACGTCCTTGCAGGTCAACACGTCCCGGTTCCCTCGCGGGAAATGCGGCCGGAGTCTACGGGGCGCACGTCGGCCTGTCAAGGGCTGGGCGGCGCGCCTTTTGCGCTGGGGTCATCCTCTTCCAGGTTCGTCACCCGGAGCCTCACGCGGCTCTGCACCGGCTCCTTGAAAATCCCGGTGGTCACCGTCGCGTTTCCATGCGGGGCTTCCCTTGGCAGCGACACATTGACTGGGATGAACTTCATCAGCGGCATCCCCTCGCACAACGCTGCGTGATTCCCCGGAGAAGGCAGTGAGGGCGAGGAGGAAAGACAGGCGACTCAGGTATGGCTGTCCCCTGGAGTCCGATGTCTCCGCCAGCCTTTAGACACCCGCCACCCCCGGAACGATTCGGCCGCTTCTCCCCTGCCGCACCTCCGGAACGATAGGCCGGGAACGCCTGCCCTCCGGTTCCCCCGGAGGGGTGGCCGCGTGCACGGGATCATCGCCGCGTTCCAGGAGGGGGAGAGCAGATGCGCCTGGAGGTTCAGCGCACGGCGGCCTTCTCCCCGACAGCCTCACGCGTCCCCAGCAGTGCGCGCAGTTTCTCCCCTGCCAGGACCTTCTTCTCCAGGCCGGCCACTACCCGGTCGATGGCCTCCTCCAGATCGGCCATCTCGACGTGTGGCTTGCCCCTGCGCGCGGCCAGGAGGGGCCCCTCGTTTCTTTCCGTCGAAGCCGTCCATCTCCACCAGGAGCTGGTTCAGGGTCTCCTCCCGCTCGTCGTGGCCCCCCAGGGGATTCGCCCCGCGAGCCTTGCCCAGGGCATCCAGCTCGTCCACGAAAATGATGCAGGGTGCCTTCTCCTGCGCCTGGGCGAAGAGATCCCGGACCCGGGGGCCCCACCAGGAGGCCCCCTCGGGGATGCGACCACCCAGGCCCTGGACCTTCTTCGGGTGCTTGAGGAACTCCACCACCTCCTGGAACTCCTCCCTGGCCTCGTCCACGCCGGCCACATCGTCGAAGGTGACGCCGATCTCGCTCTGGGCGTAGATCTTGGTCCGGTTTCGCCCGATGCCGCCCAGCGACAGCATCCCCTGGCCCGGGCCGAGCTGCTTGAACATGACCCGCCGGACGACCTGGGGAATCAGTCTGGAGCTCCAAGGAGGTGACCCGCCCGTCCATCTGCACGAACGGCGTACAGCGGAGGGAATCCTGACAGTGAATCCATCTGCGCTCCGGGACGGAGACGAGCGAGTGGTCACGACCCGCCTCTGGGCCGTGCTGACCAGACGTTCCTGATTCCCTTCCAGGGATGAGAGCCCGGTTGTCCGCGGCCAGCCTTTTGCCTCAGGTCTTGCTGCTGATTCCGCCCGAGGCGCTATCCACGCGGCGCAGGAACCGATCCGATTTATGGGGCTTGTCCGGGTACAGCCGAGAGGCGGTTGGAACAGTGGCCGAGAGGTGTTCTTACTTGACAGCGGTTGCTCCCTTGAAGGATAGTGAAACCAAGCTTCTGTCGCAGGTGGATGGTGAGATGCCCCCAGACTGGACCGGCGGGCGGCGCGGTGAAAAAGGAGATTCCCAAGACCCATCACTCTCCCACCCTATCACCTCATGAAGAGAATGGCTGCGATCGTCCGCGTGGTCGAGCTTCGGAAATCGTTCGGCCCTCTTGAGGTGCTGCGCGGTATCACCTTCGACGTTCGAGAGGGATCCGTCCTCACGATTATCGGCGCAAGCGGATCCGGCAAGAGCACGCTCCTTCGCTGTCTGAACTATTTGGAGCAGCCGACCTCCGGCGAGGTCTATCTCGACGGGAAGCCGATCGGCTTCCGGATCGAGGCCGATGGGAGGCGCGCGCCGGACACGGCCGCCAACATAAGCCGAATGCGGGCCGAGCTGGGCATGGTCTTCCAACAGTTCAACCTCTGGCCACACATGACCGTGCTCGAAAACGTCATCGAGGCGCCTATCCGTGTGAAACGGCTGGCCCGCAAGGAAGCGGTGGACCTTGGTCGGCGCTTCCTGAGCAAGGTGAACCTTCTCGACAAGGAGAACGAATATCCTGCCCGGCTTTCCGGCGGCCAGCAGCAACGCGTGGCGATCGCGCGCGCCCTGGCGATGCAGCCCAAGGTGATGTTGTTTGACGAGGCTACTTCCGCGCTTGATCCGGAACTCACCGGCGAAGTCCTCGAGGTGATGCGCGCCCTGGCGAAAGAGGGTACCACCATGCTCGTGGTGACCCATGAGATGGGCTTCGCACGAGAGGTGTCGGACCGCGCTATCTTTCTCCACAACGGCCAGATCGAAGAGGACGGTCCCCCGGCAAGGGTCTTCAGCGCTCCCACGAGCGAGAGATGCCGGCAGTTCCTTTCCAAGGTTCTACACTAGAACGCCATGTTGGGCAGCCTCCGCGAATCACTCGATCTAACGCTATTCTGGGAATACCGCGCCATCTTGCTGCGCGGCCTCCTGGAGAACGTCTACATCTTCCTCGGTGGCGCGATGCTCGCGATGATCCTCGCGTTTGCGATCGGCGTCGCCAGGCTTAGCAGGCGCTGGACGGTGCGCGTGCTGTCTACGGGATATGCCGAACTCTTCCGCAACACGCCGGAATATGTACTATTGATCTGGGTGTATTACGTCCTGCCGGTCATCTTCAGCCGACTGCTTGCGACGAGATTCAACTTCAGCCCCTACGCAGCGGCGATCCTCGCGCTCGGTGCCTCCTACAGCGGATTCATGTCCGAAACGGTGCGCGCCGGCATTCTGTCCGTCCCTCGCGAACACACCGAGGCCGCGATGTCGCTCGGCATGTCGAAGTGGATGATCATGCGAAGGATCATCGCGCCGCAGGCGATCCGTCGCATGCTGCCGGAGGCACTCAACCAGTTTGTCTCGCTGTTCAAAGCCACGACCTTCGTATCCCTGATTGCGGTCGAGGATCTCATGTACAAAGTTTCGATGATCACGGTGCATGAGATGCGGCCGCTGCCTCTCTATACGGGCGCGGCGCTCGTCTACTGCGCGATCATCGTTGCCGCGGCGCAGCTCATCCAGCATCTCTCGGATCGCTGGCGGCGGCGCGGCTGGGCGTGACGCGCGGCGATGCTCGACAATTTCAATCACTTGGTGCTGCCCAATATCAACCTCCTCCTCAGGGGGCTTTCCGTAACCGCCTATGTGTGTTTTTTTGCGTTCCTGCTGGCGATCGCTCTCGGATCGGTCGCCTGTCTGGTCCGGCTTTATGTTCCATTCATCAGGGTTGTGGCGATCGGGTATATCGAATTCTGCCGTGCGACGCCCATCTTTGTGCAGCTTCTCTGGGTCAATTATGTCTGGCCGGAACTCTTCGGATTCCCGAAGACCGTCGTGGGCGCAGGCATCATTGCCCTTGCCCTGCAGTCGAGCGGCTATCTCGCTGAGACCTTCCGCTCGGGCATCGAGGGGCTGTCGAAGGGGCAGCGCGACGCGGGATTGGCGGTCGGGATGACCAATCTCCAAATCATGCGGCGCATCGTCATGCCACAGGTCGTGCTGGTGATGGCTCCATCAATCGTCAATCAGATGACCGTCGTGATTAAATCATCGACGTTGGTCTCTGTGATCGCCATCCCGGATCTGATGTACGAGGCGCTGAAGCTCGTTAACACGTGGTTCGAGCCGATCGAGATCCTGACGTCAACGGCGCTCATGTATATCGTCGCGATTTTCCTGATCTCGATACTGGCCAAAAGAGTGTCCGATCACTTCCGAAGCAAGTTCGGACTCGCCGGGCTGGTGTGAGAGGATAAGGGAGCAGTCGTAGCGGGACCGGGGCTGGCGTGACATCACGGCCAGTGTTGCTGATCGCAGCGATCAACGAGGAAGGAGGAGCAGACATGGACGGCAAGCTTCATCTGGGGAGGCGGGATTTCCTGACAGGGGCGGCCGCGATTGGAGCGGGAATCGCAGCGGTAGGCGGACACCCGCGTGAGGCGGTGGCGCAGATCCTCGACACCGGCATCGACGCGAAGTCGGTGTTGGCGAAGGTGAAAAAAGGCGAAGCGCTTCAAGTCGGCTACGCGCAGACCCCCGCCTGGTTCTACAAGGATCCAAAGACGGGCGAACTTCTGGGCATCTATAAGGACCTTGCCGACATTCTCGCCAAAGACTTGGAGATGAAGGTCAGCTACCAGGAGGTGACGTTCGCGAACGCGACCGTTGGCCTCCGCAAGGGCGACTACGATCTTTTTGGATCTTCTCTCGTCTATACGGTGCCGCGAGGTCTCGTCTGCAACTACATCGGCCCCCTCTGGTCGAAGGGAAGTCTCGCCATCGTCCACAAGGATGATGCCAAAAAGTTCAAGACCATTGCGGACCTCAATCGCCCGGACGTAACCTTCTCCGTGAATGCTGGCGCAAGCGAGGAGCAGAGAATGCCCCTGCTCTTTCCGAAGGCCAAAATGATGGCGGTGGCTGGCCAGCAGGCGATGGCGGCGGAGCCGGTGCGGACACGTCGCGCCACCGTCTACGTGACGGGCGACAGCGATGCAATGGCGTTCGCAAGGCGCAATTCAAGCTGGGCGAACATCGTCGACGAAAAGCACCCCTTCGACAAACGCCCTAACACTTGGGTGATCCGGTACGGCGATGCGCCGTGGAAGAATTTCCTCGACATGTGGAGCGCCTACGTGATCGCGAACGGCCAGGTTCAAAGACTCTATGACGAGTACATCGCGAAGCTGACCTGACGACCTGATCCACGCCGCGGCCGGGGTCGTGACCTCGGGCGCGAGCCGGCCGCGGCCCCCGCTTTGTACGACGCGAGTTAGGGAGAAGCGACGCATGATCATCGACTCGCACGCGCACGTGTTTCAGCATTGGGCCCGGGCTTGTGGCCATCCGTCCCGCGAGATCCACCGCAGATTTATGCAGAAGGCTCAGACACGACCAGCAGCAAAGGTGTTCCGGGCTCGCGATGGCAAGGAAATGACGGGGACGCTGCTGTTCCGCGACGGCGATAACTCGTGGGCTGGACTCAAGAACGTTGATTTTCGCGTCGGCATATACGGGCAACTCGACTTCACGATCGACGGTGAGGACTACTACGTTCAGTACATGCCCGTCGGCATGCAGGAGATCGTCGCTCCGCCCGAGCTGATGCTCGCTCAGATGACCTATGCGCGCGTCGATCATTGCATCTTGCAGGCAGGCGGTGGATATGGGGCGATGAACGACTACAACGCCTTCGCTCAGAACCAGTACCCCGCCAAGTTCACGGGTCTCCTCAACATTGATGAGTCGCGCGCCCACACGGAGCCCGTGCTCAAGGAGTTGGAGCGCGCCTATCGGCAGCTTGGTCTTAGAGGCGTCTACTACGCCCTCGATACCTTCGCCCGGTACAACTTCGACCTCGAGTTTAACGACCTGCGCTTCGACGCCTTCTGGTCGACGATCAATGGATGGCGGCTCCCGGTGTTCATCGAGGCGCCGGCGATTCCGGATTACGACAAGGCGAGCTACATCAAGAACATGGTTCGCCTCAAGGATCTCATGGACCGCTTCAAGAATATTCAGTGGCTGCTCGTGATGGGGCCGCCGGTCTCCCGCTTCGCCGGCTCGGGCAAATGGGAATTCCCCGACGAGGTCCTGGCGACCTACCACCACGACAATCTGTGGCTCGAGATCATGTTCCCCATCACGTGGGGCGGGGTCTGGGACTATCCCTATCCTGAGGCGCAAGCGCTCATCAAGGACATGCGGGACAAGTTCGGTGCCTCGAAGCTGATCTGGGGCTCGGACATTCCGAATGTCGAGCGGTTCTGCACCTATACGCAGTCGGTGGATTATGTCCGCCGAAATTGCGAATTCCTGACTGCGACCGAGAAGGACAAGATCCTGGGCAAGAATCTGGATGCCATGTTCAAGGTCAGCGAGAGGACGAAGGCGCACGGCATTGGATAAGGCTCAACTGCGGTCCCGTGATCGGTCTTCGCTCACCTGGGAATGCAACGCGGGGATGTCGCAGGGGAGCACGAAAGGCACGGAGTCAACATCGTGACGCTGGAAGAGATTTTTGGTCTCGCCGGGAGAACGGCGATCATCACCGGCGGTGCGAGCGGGCTTGGCAAGGGAATGGCCTCGGCCCTCGCCGCCGCAGGGGCGAATATAGTGCTCGTGGATGTGCAACGAGATCCTGTCGAGGCCTCCGCCCACGACGTGTCCTCACACGGGACGGAAGTCCTCGCGCTCCCGGGCGACGTTACGGATGGTGCGTTTCTTGAGGAGACCCTGTTTACGGTCCTCAAGAAGTTTGGGCGTGCGGACGTCCTTGTGTGTGCGGCGGGGCGAGCGCTCAGAAAGAATGCCCTCGAGTCGACCGATGCCGACTTCGATGCGCTGATGGCCGTCAACGTGAAAGCAGTTTTCCAGTGGAACCGGGCGTTCGGCCGGCAAATGATCGATCAAGGAAAGGGGGCGATCATCAACATCGCTTCCCAGGGCGCCTTCTCGGCGCTCGCGGGGCGGCCGCTCTACAGCGCAAGTAAGGCGAGCATCGTCCAATTGACGAAGACGCTCGCCCTCGACTGGATCAAGTTTGGGGTGCGGGTGAACGCAATTGCGCCCGGCCTCATGGATACACCCTTCATCGACGAGATGAAGCGAGAGCCGTCGCGCATTGAGAGGGATATCGCGCGCATACCGGTCGGACGACTCGGCCGACCGGATGATCTCGCCGGTGCCGTCCTTCTTCTCGCATCAGACGCCGGCCGATACATCGTCGGCCAGACCCTCATCGTCGATGGCGGCTGGACGATTTACTGAAAGCAGGGATGAACTGTGCCATGCCCGGCTTGGGCTCCCATGCAGGGCGTTCCGCTGCGACGGCCACCGTCAACGCCAATTAGGGAGAAGTAAAGCTGGTCTTCATGCGGCGTTCGATGTTGCGCACCTGACCAGCGGCCGCGATTGACCAGAGGAAAGCGCTCACCGGGAGCGTTATCTGCTGCGCAGCGCGTCGAAATATTTGATGTCCTTCTAGCCGATAATAAAGTTGGAGCATTCCGGCCAGCGATCAAGCATAGCCCGACAGCGCGGCATCACCAAAAAGGGGTCCTTCGCTCGGACGGGGCTTGTGCCCTCTTTTCAGTCCCTTGGCCCGTCCGTCGCCCTGCCACCGCTCCGCCGACTGCGGAGTTCTCACCCCGCGCTCGGCGGGCGCCTGCCCTCGCTAGCCAGATGCGAGCCACTTATGAGGTCCAAGGCCATCGACGGCACACAAGTCGGGGCGAACGTCAGGGGATTGGATCCCCTGCCCCCACTCGCTCGACGATCAGTCTATAGTGTTCGGGCCGCCGGTGCCTCGCGAAGTCGAAGACGTGCTTCCGGAAATTGTCGCCCAATGAGAGGTCGCAGTTGTATGTGATGACCTCGTCCCCCTCGGTCGAGGCCTGGGCGACGATCTCGCCGGTCGGCGCAACGATGCAGGACCCGCCGAACATATGACAGCCGTCCTCGAAGCCGCACTTGGCGGCCGCGCCCACCCACAGAGCATTCTCGTGGGCGTGGGCCTGCAAGAGAAGCTGGTGGTGGAACATCCGGAGGTGTGGAGACTCATTCCAGTGAATGTTATGCGAGGGGGTATTGTACCCCAGGACGACGACCTCGGCGCTCTGCAAGCCCATCACCCGGAACGTCTCCGGCCAGCGGCGGTCGTTGCAGATGCACATCCCGATCTTCGTCCCCACCGTGCTCCAGACCTTGAAACCCTCGTCCCCGACCAAGAAGTAGCGCTTCTCCAAGAGTTGGAACGGGGCATCCGGCTTGTGATCCCCATGGCCGGGCAGGTGGACCTTGCGATAGCGGCCAACGATCTTCCCCTCCCGGTCAATCAGGATCGACGTGTTGTAATGCTCACCGCGCTCGGTGAGCTCGGCGTACCCGAGATAGAAGCCCAGGCCAAGCTGTTTGGCCTCGTCGAACAGCGGCTGTACGTCCGGGTTAGGCATACTGCGCTCAAAAAAGCGGTCCACTTCGGACTGGTCTTCCATCCAGTGGTGAGGGAAGAACGTGGTGAGCGCCAGCTCCGGGAGGACCACAAATTCCGCCCCGCGAGATTTCGCCTCGCGCAGCATCTCCAACAGGCGCTTGACGACCTGCATGCGGGTATCCGTGCGATGCACCGGCCCCATCTGGGCGATAGCGAGTCCAAACTTCCGCGACATGAATGGCCTCCCTACCCGATCAGCGACTTGAACCATTCGGTGGCCGGCGATGGCTTGCGGCCCCACGCGATCGGCCCCGGGCGGCCGCATGGCAGGAAGACGCCGGAGCCGCACTCGACCTGTAAACTCCCTCCGGCGACGACAATTCGCCCGCGGCTAATGACCGTCTCTGGCCAGCCTTTCACTACCCGTCCCTCGTACGGCGTGTAGCCAACGTTGTCGTGGAGCGCCGCAGGACGAATCGTGACTTCTTTCTCGGGATCCCATATTGCCACATCCCCGTCCGAGCCGATGGCCAGGGTGCCCTTGCGCGGGTGTAGCCCGTACATCTTCGCGTGGTTGGTTGCTGTCAGCGCGACGAACTCGTTGATCGTTATCCGACTCTTCAGGACCCCCTCGGAGAACAGGAGAGGCAATCGGACCTCTATCCCGGGCACCCCATTGGCCGTGTCCTTAAACGTCGTCTTCTCCCCCTTAGGCAGCTTGCCGCTGGCATCGAACCGGTAGGGCGAGTGGTCCGAGGAAAACAGCTGGAAAGTCCCGTTGGCCAGCCCACCCCACAGTGCCTCCTGCGACTCCTCATCCCGTGGGGGCGGGCTGCAGCAGAACTTCGCCCCCTCTAGGCCGGGCCGGTCGATGTCGGCAGCGCTCAAGAACAGGTACTGCGGGCAGGTCTCGGCGTAGATGCGCACGCCCAGCGTCTGCGCGGTTCGGATCGTGCGCACAGCCTCAGTGGTCGAGACATGGACGATCAGGAGCGGCACCTCGAGCAGGCGCGACAGCTGGATCACTCGGTTGGTGGCCTCGCTCTCGGCGAGCGCGGAGTGGCTGGTGGCGTGAAAACTGGGCGCTTCGTGCCCCCGGTCCAGCAGGTGCGTGGCGATCCAGCGGATCATCTCGTGGTTCTCGGCATGCACCATGACCAGTGCGCCCTCGCGATCCGCGAGGGCAAGGACCTCCAGAACCTGAGCGTCATCGAGCCTCAGGCGGTCGTAGGTTGTGTAGACCTTGAGCGAGGTGATGCCCGTGCGGATGTACTCCGGCAACTCACGGCCTAAGACGTCCGCGCTCGGGTCCGAGATGATGAGGTGAAAGCCATAATCGATCACTGCCTTGGTCCTGGCACGTTCGGTATAGTCGTCCACGGTCTGCTTGATCGTGTGGCCGCGATGCTGGGCTGCAAACGGGATGATCGTCGTGGTCCCCCCGAAAGCTGCCGAGACCGTCGCCGAGTAAAAATCGTCCGCGCCCATCACCCCCATGCTGGACAGTTGTTCGACATGGCAGTGGCTATCCATCCCCCCGGGCAGGACTAGCCGCCCGGACGCATCGATGTCCCTGCTACCAGCAGGCAGGTGCTCGGACATAGCGACGATCCGGCCACCCTTGATGCCGATGTCGCAGTGGAACGTATCCGCTGCGGTGACCACGGTACCGTGGCGAATCGTAAGGCCGAGATCGTGCATCGCTCTGTCTCTTGATAGAAGTCCCGCTGAGCCTTCGGAATCTGGTCTTTGCCTGATCCTTGGATGCCTCCCTGTCAGCCGGAAGGCCGAGAAAAATACGGGTGCTCCACTGAACAGCTACCGGCCAGAAGGCGGTAGGTTCGGGGTATCGTCGATTCGAAGTCGACTGTCGTCCTGGATCGGTTCCCCTTCTTGCTCTGCGATGCACTCTTCGATCATTTGGTCGGTGATGTTCCCAACGGTCATGGCGAAGTACCCGCGGGGCCAGAGATGCCGACCTCAGAATTGTTTCCGGAGGAGGGCGAACTCCTGAAGGAGGACCCGCGAGGTGGTCCCTTTGAGCCATGCACAATGGTGCTGATGTCCTGGTGGGGGCGGTAGGAGGACAACAGGTGGACATGGTCGCGTGCGACCTTCCCCGGAATGATTTCGAGTTCCCGCTCCATCGCAATTTGGCGGATAAGGTCGCGGACGCGGAAGGCGACCGGCCCGACGAGAACTGGTTTCCGCTGCATCGGGATCCAGACCAGATGGCCCTTGAAGTCAAATCTGGTGGGCCGGCCGATCCGATATTTTCGCACGTCAGTATCATACCTCTCGCCGCACCTGAAAGCGAGGCTTTTTCGACCATCCCCAAGGTGGAGAATAATAAGTACCACTTCGAACAGGGCCGCACCTTGGCGGACGTGTGGCTCAGTTGGACCCTCTTTCGAGCCTTGCGCCACGACCGGTTGCCCGACGCCCTGCTCACCCCGGGCCGGGAAGCCATCCCGTGGGCCGCCATGGAAGCCGTCCAGATCCCGGTACGGCTGTGCGAACCGCGCCGTGAACCCCATCTCATTGAGACCTGGTACCGGCCAGAGATGCCGGAGAACCTCTTCGAGGTGCCTGGGACGCTGCTCTCGCTACCGCCGCTTTGGACTATGATGACGGCACCCTGGGCGATCGACAATGAAGGATGCCCGAGAGTGGAACGCCCCAACCGCTCAGGTGCGCAACGAAAGATGGACCTCATGCTCAGTGGCAACGCGGCCGAGCTGTGCGGGATCCGATTGAGCCGCGTGTGACCCGGGGAAACACTCCATAACTACATCTGGCGCAGACACGTTTTCTCGTGTTAGGCTTTTCTACCGCCAGGCCCCCGCCCTCTCCCCTCACGCGGGGGGAGAGGGGACTGTGAGGGGTCTGCCACGATGTCTATTGCGAGTTGCTGTTCTCATCTGAGAAGGAGGAACCCTCATGACGACGCGCCCCCCAGCCGACGTTGGCATGCCCCTGGATGCCGTGGACACCCCCGCCCTCTTGCTGGACCTCGACGCCTTCGAGCGGAACATCGCGCGCCTGGCGGGGGCCGTGGCCGGTATCGGCGTCCGCCTGCGCCCCCACGCCAAGAGCCATAAGTGTCCCGTGATTGCATTGCGCCAGATGGCCAGCGGGGCGGTGGGGGTCTGCTGCCAGAAAGTGAGCGAGGCCGAGGCCATGGTTTATGGCGGAGTCCCCGACGTCCTGGTGAGCAACCAGATTGTGGGGGCGCCCAAGATCGCGCGCCTGGTCGCGCTCGCCAAGCAGGCGCGCGTAGCGGTGTGCGTGGACGACGCGGGCAACGTGGCCGCCCTGAGCGAGGCCGCCAGTGCCTTCGGCGTGCGCCTGCCGGTCCTGATCGAGATCAACGTGGGGGCGGACCGCTGCGGCGTCGAGCCGGGCGAACCGGCCCTCGCCCTGGCCAAACAGATTGCCGCATCGCCGGGGTTACGGTTCGGGGGGCTCCAGGCCTACCAGGGCGCGGCCCAGCACATCCGGGACTACACCAAGCGGAAAGAGGCCGTTGACGCGGCGGCAGAGAAGACCCGCCGAACCGTGGAACTGCTCGGGCACCATGGCCTGGCCTGTGAAGTGGTCTCGGGGGCCGGGACCGGCACCTACCGGTTCGAGGCCGTGAGCGGGATCTGGAACGAACTGCAGGCCGGCTCCTACATCTTCATGGATGCCGACTATCTGCAGAATCTGGGGCCGGACGGGAAACCGGGAAGCGAGTTCGAGCAGAGCCTCTTCGTGTACGCCACGGTCATGAGCCGGCCGACCAAGGATCGAGCCGTCCTGGATGCGGGACTCAAGGCCTTGAGCGTGGATTCGGGGATGCCGCGGGTGGCCGGCATGCAGGACGTGGAGTACATCCGAGCCTCAGACGAGCACGGCAAGCTCACGCTCCACGATCCGCACCGGGCCCTCCCGGTGGGCAGCAAGCTTCGCCTGATCCCGGGGCACTGCGACCCCACGGTCAATATGTACGACTGGTACGTGTGCTACCGGAACAGCCGGGTCGAGGCCCTCTGGCCCATCAGCGCGCGCGGGGCGATTCTCTGATCCCGCGTCCCGGGCCTGGGTCCCGGGGAGACACGCGTCACTCGTATCCGGCCTCGGATAGTTCATCCTCGCCCAGGCCGAAGTGGTGGCCGATCTCGTGCATCAGGGTGATGCGGATCTCCTTCCGGATCTCTCGACGGTCGCGGGCGACCGCCTCGATGGGCCGCTGGTAGATGACGATCCGGTCCGGCAGGACGCTCCCATACCAGGTTCCCCGCTGGGTCTGGGGCACCCCCTGGTAGAGGCCGAAGAGCGTACGGCCCGGCTCGATCCCTGCGTCCTCCAGATCCTCCCGGGTCGGCGCGCTCTCGACCATCACTTCCACGTTTTCCAGGCGCTCGAGGAAACGCGGCGGTAACGACTCCACCGCCTGGGTGACGAGCTTCTCAAATTCGGCCCGGCTCAGGTGCGGCATCCTGGACGCTCCTCCTGTCGCCCGTCCGCCCCTCCCGTTCCGCGATCACCCTCCCCACGGCCTACTCGTACTAGACCCGGCGTCGCTGCCACCCCCAGGGCACTGTCCGTCGCTTGAAGAGACCCACGAGGAGTATGCCGACGGCGAATCCGCCGATGTGGGCGAACCATGCCACCCCGCCTCCCTGGAAGTTGAACGTCAGCAGACCGTTGAACAGCTGCACGACGATCCAGAATCCCAGGACGATCACGGCCGGGATCTCCGCCACCTGGGTGAAGAACCCCAGCGGGATCAACGTGAGCACCCTGGCGCGCGGGAACAACAACAGGTAGGCCCCCAGCACCCCCGAGATGGCGCCGCTGGCCCCGACCATCGGGACACGCGAGGCCGGGTCGGGGAGGATCTGGGCAACCGCTGCCCCCAGGCCGGACAGGAGATAGAAGATCGTGAACCGCCCCCGGCCCATGGAGTCCTCGACGTTGTTGCCGAAGATCCACAGGTACAGCATGTTGCCCGCAAAGTGGAAGAACCCGGCGTGGACGAACATCGAGGTGAAGAGGGTGAGCTCCGACGAGAAGGCCCGACCCGCGACCTGGCATGCGCCCGTCATGCCGCAGGGAATCAGGCCGTAGTAGAAGATGAAACGCTGGCTGGCCAATGGCCCCAGCAGGAATTCCTTGAGGTACACGTAGGAGTTCAGGCCGATGATGACCAGGGTGACGATGGGCACCTGACGGGTGGGAATGTTATCCTTTAACGGAATCATGAAGGTCTCGCTTGGATGCTGGGATGCAGTCTCAGCGGCCCGGCGGGACTTCGCCCGCCTCGCCGCGTCCGAAGAAGAGGTACCGGTCCAGCGACCTGTTGAACTGGGTCCAGCCGGGATGCTGCGGGTCAGGGTGGGTCTGGGCAAAACTGAGGAAGGAGTTAACCTTGCCGTCCAAATCCTCTGCGTAATGCAGGACCAGGGCCTCGAGCGTCTTGGGTCGCTTGGGCGACCCCCATTCCAGCTCGCCGTGGTGGCTGAGGATGCAGTGGAGCAGCCGCTGCGCCAGGGGCTCCGGGAAGCCGGGGATGGCCCGGATCCGCTCCTCGACCAGCAGCGCCCCCAGGGTGATGTGACCCAGCAGGCGCCCCGCGTCGGTGTAGTCGAAGATCCGATCCCAGGTCAACTCGCGCACCTTGCCCACATCGTGCAGGATCGCCGCCGCCAGGAGGAGGTCGCGGTCCAGTGCCGGGTAATATTCGGCCAGGAGGCGACAGACCCCCACCACCGACATCGTATGTTCCAGAAGGCCCCCCAGGACCGCGTGGTGGATGCTCTTGGCGGCTGGCGCGGCGGCAAAGGCGGCGATGAAGACCTCGTCAGCCAAGAGGTCGCGGAGCAAGGATCGCAGGTGCGGCTCCTGGATGCCATCCACCACCTCCCGGAGCCGCGTGAGAAGCGCGGCGGGGTCCTGCGCGCTGCGGGGGAGGTAGTCCTCCAGTGCGACCTCCTCGGGCGCGGCCTTGCGCAGGCGCGTGAGGGTGACCTGGGGTTCCCGCTGGTACGTGCCGAGGAGCCCTTGCACCTTCACGATGTCGCCCTCGGCCAGGTCCTGGCTCACCTCCTCCACTCCCTCCCACAGTACCCCCGACACCTCGCCGGTGCGATCGGCCAGGACGAGGGTGAGGTACGGCTCGCCGCTCCGCCGCTGGCGCACCTCGACCTGCTTCGCCAGGAAGTATGACGTGACAGGTTCCCCCTCGATCAGGTCTGCAACGAAGACTTTCCCCATGGGCTCCTCGGGTCCTTGTTACCAGAATCGCTGGAGGGGCGCAAGGACGAAACACGGGCGAATCTTGGCTCCGCTTCGAGTCTCACCGCTTGGGCTCGATGAGGGGAACGAAACGGACGGGGGCCACGCTTCTGGTGACGAGGCGCCCGTGCTCCTTCCGGCCCTGGAGGAGTTCCTGATAGCCGGAGGCCGCATCCACGGGAATGACCAGCCGGCCCCCCTCCTTGAGCTGGGCGACCAGGGGATGCGGGATGTGCGTCGCGCCTGCCGTGACGATGATGGCGTCAAAGGGGGCCTGGTCCGGCCACCCCTGGTATCCGTCTCCTGCTCTGACTTCCACGTTGGTGTACCCGAGGACCTTGAGTCGAGCCCTGGCGCTCCCCGCCAGCCCGGGCAGGATCTCGATCGTGTAGACCTGCTTCACGAGTTCCGCCAGGACGGCTGCCTGGTACCCGGACCCCGTCCCGACCTCCAGCACGCGCTCCGGTCCCCGCAGTTCCAAGAGCTGCGTCATCAGGGCCACGATGTACGGCTGGGAGATGGTCTGGCCCTCGTCGATGGGAAGGGGACGGTCGGCATAGGCCTCCCCCGCCAGGGTCGGGCGGACGAAGCGGTGGCGCGGGACCCTGCCCATGGCCCACAGGACGCGGGCGTCCGTGATGTCCCGGGTCTTGAGCTGGTGCTCCACCATCTGCTGGCGGGCCCGCGCGAACGCGGCCTCGTCCTCTGCGGTCGAGGAAGGCGCCAGCGCCAGACACCCCGCGCCGATGATCCAGAACAGGAATCTCCGATGCATACTCACGGAGTCCTCTGTTCCAATGGACAAAGGAAAACCGACAACTGAAAACGAGAAGCTGCTGTCGGTTTAAAACTTTTCATTCAGGTCGTCGTCTTGAGTTGCGCCTTGAGGATCTTGCCCGTGGCCGTCTTGGGGAGCTGGGACACGAAGGCGATCGTGCGCGGGACCTTGTAGTTGGCCAGCCGCTGCCGGCACCACTGGAGCAGCTCCTGCGTGTCGGCCTGCTGCCCGTCCCGGAGGACCACCAGGGCCCTGGGCACCTCCCCCCGCACCGGATCGGGGACCCCGATCACCGCCGCCTCCGCCACGGCCGGGTGACTCGCCAGCGCGAGTTCCACTTCGCGCGGATAGACGTTCAGGCCTCCCACCAGGATCAGATCCTTCTTTCGATCCACGATGTAGTAGTAGCCGTCCTGGTCCACCCGCCCCAGGTCGCCGGTGTGGTACCAGCCGTTGCGCAGGACCTCGGCCGTCTCCGCCGGCCGGTTCAGATACCCCTGCATCACGTTGGGACCGCGCGCCACGATCTCCCCCACCTCCCCCGGCGGCAGGGGATGTCCCGCCTCGTCCACGATCCGCAGCTCCACCTGGGGGATGGCGGGCCCCACCGATCCGACCTTGCGCACTCCCAGGGGCCGGTTCACCGTCAGGACCGGCGCGCATTCCGTCGGCCCGTAGCCCTCGTAGATGGGCACGCCGAACTTCGCCTCGAAGGCCTCCAGGACGGCGGGGGGCAGCGGCGCCCCGCCCGAGAGGCACAGGCGCCATGACGAGAAGTCCGCCGGAGGTCGGGGCAGGCCGGCCAGCACCGCGAACAGGGTGGGGACCCCCCCGAAGAGCGTCACCCGGTGCTCCGCGATGGCCTTCAGCGTGAGATCCGGGGCGAAGCGGGGTTCCACCACGATGGTCGCCCCCACGCTGAGGGGTTCCAGGAACATGACGGTGGCGGCGAAGGCATGGAACATGGGCAGCACGGTGAGGAACACGTCCTCCTCGGTCACATGCAGGATCTCGCGGAAGCTCTGGATGTTGGCCAGGAGATTCCGGTGCGTGAGCATCGCCCCCTTGGGCCGCCCGGTCGTCCCCGAGGTGTACAGGCAGGCGGCGACATCCTCTCGGTCCACCTCGGGAGGGACCATCCCCTGTGGAAGGTCCCCGGGCGGCGTCCCGAGGGCGAGGTCTCCCGCCTGCAGGCCGCTGGAGGCGGCGGCATCCAGGACCAGGGCCGGCATTGCGCGCCCCAGGCCTTCCCGTGCGGCCCTGAGGAGCGGGTAGGTCATTTCGATGCAGACCATGGCCACCGGTGCCGAATCCTCCAGGACGTACCGGACCTCTTCCGCCTTCAGGAGCGGATTCAGGGGGACGACCGTGGCGCCGGCCGCCAGGATGCCGAAATAGCCCACGCCGAATTCCGGCGCATTCGGGAGCATCAGGATCACCCGATCGCCCCGACGGACGCCTACGCCCTGGAGGAGCCGCCCCAGGCTTCCCGCCTTCTCCTGCAGGTCGGCGTACGACAGGCGCCGGTCCCGAAATACGAGCGCCGGCCGATGGGGAACGCGGCCGGCGCTCGCGGCAAGCATGTCCAGCAGGGTCATCGTGTCTCCAGATACCCCGACGCTACCGGTCGCAAGAAGAGCCGCGAGCCGAGAGCCCAGCCCGGATTATTCGCGAACATGCTCGCGAATAATCGCGGGGAATGACCAAATCCCAATGGCCAATGACCAATTGCGGATGGGAGTTCTGTGAAGCCCCGTGACGGCGCGCTGTGCGCGCCCACCATCATTGGTCATTGGCAATTGGTCATTGGTCATTTGATCCGAAGAATTCACGGGTCCGTTCGTGAATCATTCGGGCTAGAGCCGAAGAGCGCCTCCGAGCTGGCTCAGGCGATCGTGACCTCCTTGCACAGGTACACGTCCTGGATCGCGTTCAACAGATGCACCCCGTCCTTCATCGCGCGCTGGAAGGCCTTGCGGCCCGAGATCAGGCCCATGCCCCCGGCCCGCTTGTTGATCACGGCCGTCTTGACCGCCTCGGCCAGATCGCTCTCTCCCGCCGACGCCCCGCCCGAGTTGATCAGGCCCACCCGTCCCATGTAGCAGTTGGCCACCTGGTACCGGGTGAGGTCGATCGGGTGATCGGTCGTCAGCTCGGCGTACATCTTCTTGTGGTGCTTGCCGAAGTTCAGCGCGGTGAAGCCCCCGTTGGTCTCCGGCAGCTTCTGCTTCACGATGTCCGCCTCGATGGTGGCCCCCAGATGGTTGGCCTGCCCCGTCAGATCCGCCGCCGCGTGGTAGTCCTTGTCGGCCGTCTTGAAGGCGGCGTTCCGCAGGTAGCACCACAGGACCGTGGCCATCCCCAGCTCGTGGGCCCGCGTGAAGGCCACGCTGATCTCCTGGATCTGCCGGCTCGACTCGGCCGATCCGAAGTAGATCGTGGCCCCCACCGCCACCGCCCCCAGATTCCAGGCCTCCTCCACCGTTCCGAAGAGGATCTGGTCGTACGTGTTCGGATAGGTCAGGAACTCGTTGTGGTTGAGCTTCACGATGAACGGGATCCGGTGGGCATATTTCCGGGCGACCGCTCCCAGCACGCCGAAGGTGGAGGCCACGGCGTTGCACCCGCCTTCGATGGCCAGCTCCACGATCTTCTCCGGGTCGAAGTAGATGGGGTTCGGGGCAAAGGAGGCGCCCGCCGAGTGCTCGATCCCCTGGTCCACCGGGAGGATGGACAGATATCCGGTCCCTGCCAGCCGGCCCGAATGGATCAGCGCCTGGAGGCTCCGCAGCACCTGCGGCGGCCGATCCGAGACGGCGTAGACCCGGTCCACCACGTCCGGTCCGGGCAGGTGCAGAAGTTCCTTGGGGATGCCCTTGCACTGGTGTTCCAGGAGGTGTTTGCCCTCTGATCCCAGCAATTGCTCGATATCCTTCAACATGGCCCGACTCCTCCGCTCTGCGGCTCGTATCGTTGCATCCGGATTGCCATGGCCTGCCGCACCCGCTCAGGCATGGAAACGTGGAAAGTATAGCAAAGGCATCTGGAGAGAGCCAGGGGCTTTTCGGCCCCGACGCACCGGCACATGCCGGGCCGCCGGAGCGTCCACCGGGCGGCGGGTGGGGAAAAACCGGCAAAGATTGCTGGGGCGGAGGGACCGGCTTGGTGGGGACCCGGTCCCCTCCCGGGGACCGTCATGCGTCGGGCAAGGCTTCAATCCGGCTGATGAACGCCGCGACTAGCTCGGGATCGAACTGGTCCCCGCTGTGCATCTTCAGTTCTTCGAAGGCATGCCCCCGCCCGGTGCTGCGCCGATAGCTCCGGTCCGAGGTCATGGCTTCGAACGAGTCTGCGATGAGGATGATCCGGGACAGCAGGGGGATGGCTTCGCCCCGCAGGCCGTCGGGATAGCCCTGGCCGTCCAGGCGCTCGTGGTGGTGACGGATGACGTCGGCCACCTGGCTCAGCTCCTCGATCTGCCCAACGATCTCGCCCCCCTTCGCCGCGTGGGCCTTCATCACCTCGAACTCCTCGGGCGTCAGGCGGCTCGCTTTGGTGAGAATGGAATCCGGCACCCCGATCTTGCCCACATCGTGCATCCAGGCCGACAGCTCCAGCACGTACTTCTCGTCGGCGGTCAGGCCGATGGCGTCGGCCACGATCATGGACAGTCGGGTCACCCGCATGGAATGGCGCGCCGTGTACGGATCCTTGGCATCCACGGCCGACGCCAGGGCCTTGATGGCCTCGAACAGAACCTGGGCCTCGCGCTCCTTCAGACGGGCGACCTCCAGTCGCCGCCGGGTCAGGTTCCGTTCGATGACGATCGGCAGCTCCCGGATGTTCACCGGCTTCGTCACGAAGTCGCTGGCCCCTCGCTGGAGCGAGGCCTTGGCCAGCTCCACGTCGCTGTGCCCCGTGAGGAGCACGATGGGCACGTCCGGGTGGATGCGCGCCGTGGTTTCCGCCAGCTCGATGCCGGAGAGGCCCGGCATGGCCTGATCCGTCAGGAGCAGGTCGAAGCGCTGCCAGCGCAGGAGTTCCAGCGCCTCTTCCCCCGAGGCGGCCGAGACCACTTCGTAGCCCTGGAGGCGCAGGGAATCCTCCAGGGCCATGCGCATGGCCTCCATGTCGTCCACCACCAGGAGGCGGAAGGGTCGGGTCGGGACCGGTGGATTCATTTCACGTGGACCGGAGCGGGGCCCCGCCCGGAGCGGGCGAGGCGCTCACGCGGTTCCCCCCTTGCTGCTTGCCGGCGTACAGAGCGCGGTCGGCCAGGTCCACCAGTTCCAGGCCCTCCTCGGAATCCACGGGATAGGTGACCAGGCCGAGGGTCACCGTCAATCGCCCGCCGGGCTGGGTCTCGCGACCGAAAAAGGCATACTGTTCCACGGCGGTCCGCATCTTCTCCGCCACCACGGCCGCCCCCTGCTTGTTGATTTCCGGGAGGAGGACCACGAACTCCTCGCCACCGAAGCGCCCCACCACGTCGGCCCGCCGGCTGTTGGCCAGGAGGAGGCGAGCCACTTCCTTCAATGCCTCGTCCCCCCGCAGGTGGCCGTGGGTGTCATTGTAGCCCTTGAAATCATCCAGGTCCAGCATGAGCAGGGAGAAGACACGCCGGTACCGGCGGGCGCGCTGGATCTCCTTCTCGAGGTTGTCGAAGAAGTGGCGCCGGTTGAACAGGCCCGTGAGGTCGTCGCGGGCGGAGAGCTCCTTCGTCCGCTGGTAGAGCTGCGCGTTCTCCAGCGCCGCCGCCACCTGGTTGGCCACGGCCTGGAAGAGGTCCATGTCACCCAGGGAGAACCCGTGCGGCTCGGGCTTCTGGGCGTTCAGGACCCCGATCACCTCGCGCCCCTTGATTCGCAGCGGGACGCAGATGAACGAGCCGTGCTGCTGCGGGAAGCACTCCTGCTCCAGGAAACGGGACTCGGCGCTGGCGTCGGGCACCAGCATGGCCTGGCCGGTCTGCGCCACCAGGCCGGAGATCCCCTCCCCGAGCCGGAGGGCCAGGTCTGGCCCCCCGTCCTCGGGGAGCCCGAAGGCCGCCTTGACCACCAGGCGCTCGCCCGCCTCGTCCAGCAGCATCAGCGAGTAGGCGTCAACGTGGAGGGACCGCCCGATCAGATGCAGCGCCAGGCGGAACAACTCCTCCATGTTCAAGGTAGCGGAGAGGGTCTTGCTCAGGTTCAGGAAGGTGTGCAGCTCCGCCACCTTCTCCTGGAGGGTGCGGTTTTCCGCTTCCAGCTCGCGGTTGTGGTCCTGGAGGAGCTCGATCTTCTCAAAGGCGCGGATCTCCCGCGCCTGGCCCTGCACCTGGGCCTCGAGCTCCCGGACCCGTTGCTGGAGCGCCGTGTCGTTCGGCCGCGCCCCCTCGCCGCCTGCCGCCCGTTCCATCGTGGCTCGCCGACCTCAGTTCAGGTAATCCTTCAGGTGGCGCGTCCGGGCCATCAGCCTGAGCTTCTGCTTGGCCCGCTCCTCGATCTGGCGAATGCGCTCGCGGGACAGCGTGAGCCGGCGGCCCACCTCTTCCAGGGTCCGGGGCTCCTCGGGTCCCAGGCCGAAGCGCAGCTCGATCACCGCCCGTTCCCTCGGCTTCAGGTGGCGGAGCATCCGCTCCACCTCTTCGCGGAAAGAGTGCGAGATGAGATCCTGGTCCGTCGGGGGGATCACGCTCTTCCGGGCCAGCTCCAACCCCAGATGCTCCTCGGCATATCCGTCCTCGCTCAGCGAGGTGTGCGGCTGGGCCCCACGCAGCACATCCTCCATCTCTCCCGGCTCGAGGTGCATGGCCTCCGCCAGGGCCGCGTCGCTGGGCTCCTCCTGCCGCTCCTGGGTCAGGTCGGCGCGCAGCCCGCGGATCTTGGAGGCCAGGCGGGCCTTGCGGATGGGAAGCCGGACGGCACCGCCCCCCGCGGCCAGGGCCTGCATGATGGCCTGCCGAATCCACCAGACCGCGTAGGTGATGAACTTGACCCCGTGCTCCGGCGCGTAGCGACGCGCCGCCTCCAGCGTACCCAGGTTCCCCTCGTTGATGAGGTCCAGCAAGGACAGGCCGCATCCCTGGTAGCGCATGGCCACCTTGACCACGAAGCGGAGATTGGCCTCCACCAGCGCGCGGGAGGCCCGTTCGTCTCCCTGCTGGATCAGGGCGCCCAGCCGGAGTTCTTCCTCCTTGGTCAGCAGGGGGATGCGCACGATCCGCCGGATGTACGCGGCCAGCGCATCGTCGCTGATCTCCTCGTAAAACGATGCCGAGCGTCGAGCCATCCTGGCTCCGAGAGTGCTGCGGGTGGTGGGGCAACGGGCCGGATCGGGAGCGGGAGCGTCGGCCCTGACAGGCTGTCAGTTCTTCGGAGGGAGCACAGCGAACCGCGAGCTCCCGTCCCGCCGCACCAGGACCAAGAGGTTCTGCCCCCTGCGCATCTGGCCGAGGATCCGCGTGAAGTCGCGCGCGTTCTTCACCGGCTCACGGTTCGCTTCCGTGATGAGATCGCCCGGACGGATCCCGGCCCGGGCCGCGGGGCCCGCCTCGTCCACGCTGGACACGATGATCCCGTCCGTGCTGTTCAGCCGGAGCTGTTCGCGGAGCTCGGGTGTCAAGTCCTGGACCGTCATCCCGAACCGCTCCGCCGACTCGGCAGGCGAGGGGGCCGGCGCCGCCGCCGCGACCTCCGCAGGCTGCTCGCCCAGGACGATGGTGACCTCGACCGACTGCTTCTCCCGCAGGACCTTCACCCGCGCCTGGGAGCCGACGGGGGTCTGGGCCACCTCCCGCTGGAGCTGGCGGACGTTGGCGACCTTCGCCCCGTTGAACTCCTGGATGATGTCTCCGGTCTTCAGCCCGCCGCGCTCAGCCGGGCTGCCCGGCATCACGTTGCCAACCAGCACCCCGGCTTCCGGCTTCACCCCGAACTGGGGCGCCAGCTCTTCGGTGAGCTCCTGGATGCCCACTCCCAGCCAGCCCCGGACGACCTTGCCCTGGGCGATGAGGCGATCCTTGATCTCCCGCGCCATGGTGATGGGGATGGCGAAGCCAATGCCCTGCCCCGTGGCCACGATGGCCGTGTTGATCCCGATCACCTCGCCGTTCAGGTTGACCAGGGGCCCGCCCGAGTTCCCGGGGTTGATCGAGGCGTCGGTCTGGATGAAGTCCTCATAGGTCGTGATGCCGACGTCGGAACGGCCCACGGCGCTGATGACACCCACCGTCACCGTCTGGTCCAGGCCGAAGGGGTTGCCGATGGCGATGGCCCACTCGCCGATCCGGATCGTGTTCGAATCCCCGAGCTTGGCCACCGGCAGGTCGTCGGGCGCGTCGATCTTGATCACCGCCAGATCGGTCTTGGGATCCTTGCCGATGACCGTGGCCGCGAACTTCCGCTTGTCCGAGAGACGAACTTCGATCTGGTCCGCCTGCTCGACGACGTGGTTGTTGGTGAGGATGTAGCCCCGCTTGTCCACGATCACGCCGGAGCCCAGGCTTCGCCGCTCGCGCTGGGGTTGCTCCCCGAAGAAGCGCTCGAGAAAATCCTCGCCGAAGAAGTCGCGGAAGGGCCCCCGGAATGAGGGGGGCACTTGCGGCGCCCGCCGCCCCTCCGACGGGCGGGGCCGCTGCGTGGTGGCGATGTTGACCACCGCCGGCTTGGCGGCCTGGGCCACCTGGACGAAGGCATCCTGCAGGGTCTGCAGGGCGCTCTTGCCGTCCTGAGCCATGGCCGGCTGGCCGAATGCAAGGACCCAGATGATCGCCAAGGCGACCGCACGGACTCGGCCGCCCCCGGGCAGGGTGTCGCTGATGTGCATTTTCACGCCAGCCTCCAGGCGCACCAGATGCTCACGGGTGAGAGGTCTTTTCTTCTAACATACGGGACCGATAGTGTCAAACCGGGCGAGACCCTCATCCGTCGCCCAGAGCGATGTCGTCCGGGGTTCCCATCCTGCCGTCCGGGCCGGCGCTGAATACACGAACAGCCGGCCCGAGGGTGGGATCAACGGAGCGGCGAACCTGATAGGGATGTCCCCAGGGGTCCCGGAGGCGCGCGCCCCGTCCGAGCGTCCCCAGGGCCTCCAGGCTGGCCGGGACATCCCCCGTCGTTGCGGCGTACCGCTCCAGGTCGCGGGACAGCTCGGCCAGATCGGCTCGCGCGCGCAGGGACCGCACCCGGTCCAGCGACGCCCCCCTTGCCGCCGAGAGGGGAAAGATGCCCAGTGGCTCCGCTCGGAAGATCACCAGATTCGCGACGAGCCAGGCGGCCATGAGGCCCCACGCCACCCGGGGAAGCCAGGAGGGCAGTGCCACGGCGGATCGCACCGGGAGGGGTGCGGCGGCGCGGGCCGGCGGACCCTCGACCGGCGCCGGGGCCGGAACCGGGCCGATCGGAGAAATCGCGCCAGCCCCGACCAACGCGGCCAGGCTGCGCATCGCCTCGAATTCCCCCAGGCCACTGGCATCCAGAAGCTCCTGCACCGTGCGCTTGCCATCCACGAGGTCGAGCATCCGGACCTCGCCGGGCTCGATCTGTTTGGGATTGAGCTGGCCGGCCCGGGAACCGATCCGGAACACCATGGCCGGGGATGGGATATTTTCCCGGATTCTCGGCCACTCATCCACTCGGCGGATCCCCTCCATCAACAGGCTCTCGGCGCCGAGGGGGCCGATCGTCCCGTCCGCCACTTCTACCGAAGGCTGCGAGACGAACCGGTAGCGCCCGGTCCTCCAGCGGAAGGGTCGGTACATCGCCTCCGCCACCTCCACGGCCAACACGCGTTCCCACTCCTTCTGCGGCAGGAACCCCTTCTCGGCCAGGATAGCCTTCAGCTTCTTCCCGGTCTCCCCCTGAAGAGCAAGCGCCTCCTGGAGTCGCGCCAGCGTCAGCACCCCCTGGGGCACCAGGAGCTGTACCATCCGCTGCTCCCACGGCAGCCGCGTGGAGTGCGCCGACACCACCGCCCCCTCCTGGAAGATCATGCTCAGGGTGTCCTCTTCGCTCTCCACGGTGAGCGTGCCGGTCTTGCGCTGCAGTCCGATCAGCTGCACGATGTCGGCGATGTGAAAGTCCTTGAAGGTGCCTTCTAATGCCATGTGGGGTCCTCAGGACACGGTGTCGGTTCTCCGCTCGCTTGGGCGGAGGCGACCGATTCGCCTCCCGGTCACGCGCCTCGCCACGCCACTGCCCGACGGTTCAGCGGGGCTGGCCCGCCGGCCTGCTCCGGTGCCGCCACACGGACCAGGCGTACAGGACCGCCAGCAGGACCAGGACTCCCGCCCAGCGGACCTGGCCCGGCAGCGGCACGGCAAACCGGAACGTCGGGGTCAGGACGTCCAGCAGGAGCCCTTCGAGCAGCAGCCAGACGGCCGGCAGGCACAGGAGCAGACCCCGGATGAGGTGCCCCCGATAGAGGTCGCTGCCGCCCGGGACGAGGTTTCCCAGGAGCCGGACCCGGATGCGCTCGCGGCGCGTCCAGTCTTCCCCTACGCGTATTCTGCGTGCCCGGACAAAGGCCGCGACCCCCTCTCGCGGCCGGAACGCGGCGGCGCAGGGGCTGCAGTAATCCTTTTCTTTCGGATTGGGCTGACACCTCCTGCAGAAAGCCTCCCCGCACTGCTGGCATCGCCGAACCGGAGAGCGCGGGCCGTGCAGCGTCCCAGAGAACCAGAAGAGGACCAAGAGGGCGAGGGCGACAACCGGAAGCTGGCGCAGCCGCACGCCGCGGAGTGGCATCCCCCAGAGGCCCTCGGCCACAGCCTTCACCTCTCCGGTCCGGAAGGCGAGCCCTGCCACGAGGTCATCCCAGGGGACCGGCTCATCCACGACGACCCCGGTCAACCCCTGTCCATGGAAACGAGAGAGCGTCATGACCATGTGCGGGTCGAGGGCGAGGTTCTTTCGCTGGGCCTCCTCGGACCGATCGAGCTGGAGGCGCTGGGTGTAGAGCGTGAAGAGGTTCATCTGGGCGGCCGCCGACCCGGGCGCAAGGTCGGCCGCGCGGCGGTAGCTCTCCTCCGCTTCGGCGAGTCGACCGCCGAGGTACTGCAGGTTTCCCAACCCGACGTGCGCGAAGGCCGCCCGGGGCAACAGGTGGGCGGCCCGGGTCATCTCCGTCTCGGCCTGGGGTCGCTCACCGCGTCGTTTCAACACGAGCCCGAGGTAGTAATGCGGCAGGCCGCTGTCTGGCTCCTCCCGAGCCCAGCGGGAGAGCCCCTGCACCAGGGCTTCCCCGCGCCCCCCCTGTTCGGCCGCCTGAACCAGGGCAAACTCGTGCGAGGCGACGAGCAGGTGGCGGGCCGCCAGCCGCTCATACCCGAGTGGCAAGAGTGCCAGCATGGCCAGCAGCACTGACACCACGTATCGCTCGCGCCGGCTCATGTAGGGCGCAGAGATGACGAGGGCCACGATCGCACACCAGAGCAGGCCCAGACCCAACAGCAGGGGAAGGAGGAACACGAGGAGCGCCAGGCTCCCCTGGGTGGCCGGCGAGAGGGCGGTGAGGACTCGCTCGCGGAGGTCGTGGCCGAACAGCGGCTGGATCCGGACGGCCCGAAAGGCGGCCACCAGAACGAGCAACACCAGGAACACGATCAGCAGGCTCAGGAGCAGGTTGCCGGTCACCTGGAATCTCGTTGGGGTGCTGCGCAGGGTGTAATACATGCCCCGCACGAGGTCCCGCCCGGCCGACAGGAGCCGCGTCTTGTCCGCCTGCCAGGTCAGGCTGGCGCGCCCGATGAGGGCCTCGGGGGATTCCGGCGTATTGGCGACCGCGGCGTCATACAAACGCAGGGCCCGGGCCAGATCGCCGCTCTCGGCGGCCTCGGTCCCGCGCCGAATCAGCTCGTCAGCCAGGAGAGGGAAGCGCGAGAGCCCCCACGTCACCTGGATGGCCTGGAGGGCCCGCTCCTCCCGCTGGACCTCCTCCCACAGGTCGCGTCCCAGATACTCCTGCCAGAGGAGCGAGTGCACCAGGAACCGCGGACCGGCAACCTGCCGGGCCCGCTCGAAGGCGGTCGCGCCCCCGGCCGGATCTTGCCCCTGGCGCATCAGCTCCCCCTGGGCCCAGTGGAAGAACGGGTTGTCCGTCTCGCGCGCCTGCAATGCCAGGAGCCGCTGCTGGACCTGGGCGAACGCCTGGGGGGGAAGCGGGGGGCGCTCCCGGAGCTGCCGCGCGTCCAGTTGGGGTATCTCTGCCAGAATCCGCTGGCGGAGCCCGTGCGCCTCCTGAACCTCGGCCGCAGGGAACAGCTCGAGCCCGGCCGCGAGTCCCGGGCAGGTCACCCACAGCCCCAGGCCGAGCGCCGCCACCCAGGAGATTCTCCCTCCGCTCGCGGTCACGCCCGCTTTCCCGCTTCCAGGTAGCGCATGCGCAGATCGAAGAGGAGATCATCCAGCATCCTGGACTCCGCGGCGGTCAGATTCCCCGCCGTCTTGACCTGTAAAACCTCCAGCAGGTCTATCACCTGTTTGGCCTGGCCCAGGTTCACCTTCGTCTCGCCGCTGCCGGGGTCCGGCGCCGCCCCCAGGTGGACCAGGGCCGTCGTGCCGAGCATCAACACGAGGGCGCTGAACGGCCCCGCGCTCGACTCGTCGGTCCGCTCCTGCTCCGGCTCTCCCATGACTCGACCCTGGCTGGCTGGCCGCCCCGCACAGCGAAAGACGTCGTGTACGAACCGCGGTCCCCCCTCCGAGGACCGATGCCCTCCGGCAGTCGTACCTTAGCAACCGCGTGACGCTTTTCAAGACAAATCGTTTCTGGTCGGGCGAGAGAGGCGGCGCGAATGACCGTGGGGGGCGACTCAGGACCGTTGCGCGAGGTCCGGGGCCGACGGAGGCTCCATCCGGAAGGAACGCGTCAGAGGAGGCGTGGGTCAGGCGCCGACCTCCAGGCGGACCGCTCCCCCGGGGGCGATGGCCCACTGGCGCGCGAGATTCCCCTGGTGCGAGAACAGCTCCAGATGGCCGGTGCTTCCGATGATGGCGCCACGGCCGCCCGGACCGGCCTCCCCGAAGAACTGGACGATGCCGCCCAGCGATCGGCCGTCCAGGAGAACCCGGACGGTGCAGGACGCGCCGGGCGCGAACGCCTCCACATCCTCGCGCCGGATGTTCGTAATGCAATTGCCGAACCGATCAATCCACACGACCTGCCCTGTCAGGGCCCCGGCCGGGTCGAGGCTGGTTCGCGGGATCGCCAGGCGGACGGCGTCCGTCACCTCGGGCCCGAATCGTTCCGGGGGAACCCCCGCCGCCAGGTGGCCGGCCACGGGCGCAAACACGTCCCGGCCGTGGAAGGACGCACTCACCTGCTCCAGCAAGTACTCCCGCGCGGTGATGACCCGGACCGATCGGACGGTCCCAGAGGACATGGGGTAGCTGAGCAGGCCGTTGTCCGGCGCGACAAAGAGGTGATCGTCGATCTGGACAAGGATCGGTCGCCGCGGCCCGCCGACCCCCGGGTCCACCACCGCCACGTGAATCGTTCCCGCTGGGAAGAAGCGCACGGCCGAATGAAGGAGGAAACTTCCGCCCAGAACGTCGTAGGCGGCCGTCTCGTGGCACAGGTCCACGAGGGCTGCTGTCGGACAGAGACCCAGGATCACCCCTTTCATGATTCCCACGAACGGATCCTGGTGGCCGAAGTCCGTGAGCAAGGTGATGATGGGGCGACGCTCTCCTGCCTTTTCAGTCCGGTGATTTTTCCGCACGCCTTTGCGGCTGACCGACACGCCGGCTCCCCTCCCCGCCTGCCTCCCGAGCGGCACATGCGATCGCCCTGGGGCCATCACTAGGTCCTGTGATTTTCCATTGACTTTTCGCGGCCACCGGTCTAGAAGATGGGCGCTGCCGAAGTGGCGGAACTGGTAGACGCGCTACGTTCAGGGCGTAGTGGGGGTTCCCCCGTGGGGGTTCGAGTCCCCCCTTCGGCACCACGAAGGTTTTCGCAGGAGCCGTGGCGGATTCGCCACGGCTTTCTGTTTCCTGGGAAAGCAACGGGAAGAGTCCGACCGCCGCCGGGGTGTCCGTAATCACTCTGCTCTCCACCGGCGCATAGCGTCACCTCAACCGGTCCTCGAAGAGCTCGGTCGTGGCCCGCTTCTCGAGGTCCGTCATGAAGGCCATGAAGGTTTCCCGCTGCTTCTGCTGCAGGAGCGACTGCCGGATGCGATCCTGCACCTCCTCGAAGGGCTGAATGACGGTCGCGCGGGCGCCACTTTTGAGGATGTGGAAGCCGTACTGGGTCTTGATCACGGGGGAAAGCTCCCCCTCCTTGAGCCGGAAGGCTTCCTCCTCGAACTCCGGAACGGTCTGCCCGTGGCTCAGGGGCCCGAGGTCTCCCCCCTTCTCCGCGCTCGCGGTATCCTGCGATTTGGCCTTGGCGAGCTCCGCGAAGTCCTTGCCCGCCTGCAGCTCCTGGAGGATGGCCTCGGCCTCCTCCTGGGTCTTCACCATGATGTGGCTGGCCGCGACCGTCTCCGTGCCGAAGAGGGGCTTGTTCTCCTCGTACATCTTCCGCGCCTCCTCGTCGGTGACCTGGGCCACCGCGAGGACCTTGCGCTTCAACAGTTCCTCGATCAGCACCTGTCGTCGGGCCTGCTCCAGCCGGGCCTTGACCGCGGCATCCTGGTCCAGCCCCGCGGCCGCGGCCCCCTGGAGCAGGATCTCCTCCTGCACCATCCCGCGCAGGATGTCACGCCACTGCTCCGGCGCCATCGGCCCGCGCTCCCGCTGAAAGCCCTCCAGGCGCCGCTTGAACTCGCCGTAGGTGATCTCCGCCTGGTTCACCCGCGCCACGACCCGGCTCGCTTCGGGCTCTCCGGCGGGCGGGGCCTCGGCGGCCATGCCGATCCCACCTCCCACTCCTACCAGAAGCCCTGCGAGGATCACCACCCACCGTCGCATGCCGACCTCACTTTCGCTGTCTCGCGTCGCCCGGGTCGTGCCGGGAGCGCGTGGGTTCAAGCGTCAGAGGGACCGGGTATCCGGCGACCGTACCCGCGATCCCCTCGCTGCCGATCACATCATGCACCACCACGTAGGCCCGCACCTTTTCCAGGATCTCGCGATCAATGGCGGCCTGCAGGGCCTCGAGGTCCCCGCGCCCCTCCTCAACGACCTCGACCAGGGGCAGCTCCCAGGTCTGTCGGCGGGGCGCGAAGGCATCCAGGCGGCAGAGGATCGTTCCCCGCCGGTTCACCAGGAGCGCCACCCAAAAATCCCCCGGCAGGCTTCCGATGGTGGCACAGTCGGTCTGGCTCCAGATCAGGTCCATATCGGCGTGGCTGTGCCACCACACGCGCACGCTCGCCACGTCTCCCCCCTCCGCCACCACGCGTCCGAGGAACTCGAAGAGGGCGTCGGCGTCCAGCTCGGTGTCCGAGGCCGAGACCTTCTGGGACAGGAGGAACAGGTCGGTGATCAGGAGCCCCTCGGCGTCCTGGAGGGGACGGCCCCAGCGGTTCCGGCCCGAGACACTCCAGGCCGCTCGCCGTTCCGGTGAGAGGGGGTACCCGCAAACCGCCGGAAAGGTGGTGAGGCGGACCTGTGGTCCCAGGCCGAGCCACCCTGGACGCCCCGGGAGCGCGAAAGGGTGCACATTCCACCCCCGTCGCCCCCGCGGGCGCACGACGCGGCGGCGCGACACCTCCACGCACACCGGCACACCCAGAGCCTCCATGTACTCGGCGAGAACGGGAGACAGGGCCTCGAGGCTCGCCTCGGTGGGTCGAGAGATCCCGGGTTTCGGATCAGGCTGGGTCGTCATGGCATGATGGGGTCGTTGATGGCAGCCTACACCACGACCCGGCAGGCGTCAACTTTCTCGCCCGCGCCCGGCCGCGACGAAGAGCCCGGCCTATCCCTGAGCCTCCCGGAGGCGCTCGGCGGCGACTTCTGGCGGGACCGGCCGCCGCCCGTACAAACCCGGCTTGCCGAGCACATGCCGGGGGCGGGGCTACTGCACTGCTTGGCGCAGACGTTCGGCAGCCACTTCGGGCGGTACGGGATTGATGTAGATGCCGGTCCCCCACTCCAGGCCCAGGACCTGGGGCGGGCGCGGGACGAGTTCCAGGTGCCAGTGGTACTCCTCACGAGTGAATTCGCCCAGGGGCGAGGAGTGAAGGACGAGCGTGTAGGGCGGGTCGTTCAGCAAGCTGCGAATGCGGGTAACGATTCCCTGGAGCGCCCGCGCCAGATCGCGCAGCACGGCCGTGCGGGTGGCGCCGAAATCGTGCGCGTGGTCGGTGGGGACGATCCAGGTCTCGTAGGGGAAGCGGGGGGCGAAGGGCGCCAAGACCAGGACCGTGCCCTCTCGCAGGATGATCCGATGGCCGACGGCGCACTCCTGCTTGACCATGTCGCAGAGGACACAGCGTTCCTTCCAGCGGACGTAGGTGCCGAATCCCCGCAGCTCCTCCTCGATGGCCGGCGGCACGAAGGGGCTGGCCACGATGTGGGAATGCTGGTGCTGGAAGAGGCTGGTGGGCAGGCCGTGGTTCTTCACCCAGATGACGTGGCGGAAGCGCGGGTCGTTCCGGAGATCGAGGCTGCGCTGCTGGCAGGCCCGCAAGATCCGGTCGAGCTGGAGCACCTCCAGGTCCGCCCAGTGCTGGTCGTGCTCCGGCGTCTCGACCAGGATCTCGTGGGCCCCGGTGGCGTTCATGCTGTCGTACATGCCCTCGGCGCTTTTCTCCAAACCGCCCTCGATGTGCAGGATGGGATACTTGTCCGCCACGACCCGGACCCACCAGCCCCGCCCGTTGGCGGGGCTGCCCGGCTCGCGCTCGACGTGGATCTCCGGGCCGGCCTTGGCCTCGTTCCCCGGACAGAAAGGACAGGCCTCGGCGGGAACGCCCGGCGGGCGCACCGGCAAGCCTGGAAACGGGAGTTCGGCACGGCTCGGGGAGATCACCACCCAGCGCAGGCTGACTGGATCCCGACGGAGGCGAGTGTTTTCCACGTGGCCGTCTCACTGATCAGGGTGGCGATCGCAGGGACGCGATCGGGCGGTCCGGACACAGAACGGGCGGACCGGGCACTCGAGGCATTCAGCCACCGGATCGGATCACGCGAGCGGGCAGTCGGGGGAGTGCCCAGGATCTGGCACGCCTAATCCACCACCACGTTCGTCGTCGTCTTCAGCACCCCCGCCAGGCGATGGACGCGCGTGGTGAGGAACTCTCCCAGGGCGGCGACATCCTGGGCCTCCACGAGGGCGATGACATCGTAGGACCCCGTGACGGCATGAGCCATCTTCACGCCCGGCAGCTTGGCCGCCGCCTCCGCGAGCTGACCGGCCTTCCCCGGCGTGGCCTCGATGAAGACGTATGCACTGATGGTCATGACCACCCTCCTTCCCCGGGTTGCGCGAAGAAATCGCACGCGGGAATTGTCGAGCGGAGGGGATTCTCCGGGACATGCCAGGTCGGCGTCAGCTCAAGGCGATTTCCTCACCCGCCCTCACTCCGAGGTCCGGCGCCAGGCCGGGGCGCGGATGCCCCGCGCGGCGGCCGGCCGTGCGGTGGGCTGATCAATCCCGGTGAGCACCAGGACCTCCGCGGCGCCCTCTTCGATGGACTTGTCGGTCACATCCATCACCGGCCACCCCCACCGGGAGAACTGGCTCTGGGCATATTCCAGTTCCGCCCAGATCTGCCGTGGGTCGGCGTACGGGAATTTTGGGGGAGTCTCCATCTGCTGCAGACGGGCGCGCCGCAACTCCAGCAGCCGTTCCGCTTTGATGGTGAGGCCCACCACCTTCCGGGGATCCACGCGGGCTAACTCCTCCGGCAGCGGAAGCTTGTGGACGACGGGAACGTTGGCCACCTGCAGCCCGCGCCCCGCCAGGAACATGGAGAGCGGTGTCTTGGAGGTCCGGGAGACGCCCACCAGGATGACGTCCGCTTGCTGGAGACCTCGCGGGTTCTGCCCGTCGTCGTGCTTGACGGCGAACTCGACCACCTCGAAGCGACGGCGGTATTCCTGGTCCATGTCCCGGAAGAGGCCGGGCTTGGCCATGGGTTGCAGTTGCAGCAGATCTTCCAGGCGGAGCAGGAGCGGCCCCAGCAGATCGATGGTCGGGACATCCCGTGTCCGCCCCTCGGTGAGCATCAGGTTGCGCAGCTCCGGCAACACCAGGGTGTGGACGATGAGGCCCCGGAGCTTGGACGCCATCTGGACAGCCGCCCGCACGCCGTCGGCCGTCCGGACACGAGGCTGGACGCGCAGTTCAACCTCCGCACCCTGGAACTGGACCAGCGCCGCCTTCACAACCATCTCGGCCGTGTGGCCGGTCGCATCCGACACGATGATAATTTGGCGGGCGGCCCGACGCC
>METI01000001.1:4689-16812 GCA_001771285.1 candidate division NC10 bacterium RIFCSPLOWO2_12_FULL_66_18 | reverse complement strand
CTCGCCGTCCTTCCCCTCGCGGGAGTCCACCACCTTCTCCGACATGTGGCTGCAGTAGGGACAACGCACCGCGGTTGCTCCGCCGTACGGGCCTGTTAGGGGGCCAGTCGCTCCCGGTACAGGGGGAACACGGCGCACAGTTCCCGCACCTGCGCCGCCACGCGGGCCAGCCGGGTTGCATCCTCGATGTTCTCCAGCACCTCGGCGATGAGGCCCGCCACGTGCCGCATCTCGGCCTCCCGCATGCCCCGCGTCGTGAGGGCGGGCGTCCCCAGCCGGATGCCGGAGGTGACCGTGGGGGGCTTCACGTCGAAGGGGATGGCGTTCTTGTTCGCGGTGATGCCGGCCTGGTCCAGGGCCGTCTCGGCCGCCCTGCCCGTGAGCCCCCTGGAGGTCAGGTCCACCAGCATCAGGTGGGTGTCCGTGCCGCCCGACACCAGGCGGAACCCGGCGGAGAGCAGGGCCTCGGCCAGCGCGGCCGCATTCCCGGTGATCTGCTTCTGGTAGGCGCGGAACTCCGGCGTGAGCGCCTCTTTGAAGGCCACCGCCTTGGCCGCGATGATGTGCATCAGCGGGCCGCCCTGCATGCCGGGGAAGATGCTCTTGTTCACCGCGGCCGCATAGGCCTCCTTGCACATGATCATGCCCCCGCGGGGGCCCCGGAGCGTCTTGTGCGTCGTGGTGGTGACCAGGTCGCAGTACGGGATGGGCGAGGGGTGCAACCCGGCCGCGATGATCCCCGCGGGATGGGCGATGTCCGCCATGAGGAGGGCGCCGACCTCCTCCGCCACCTCGCGGAACGCGGCGAAGTTCAGCGTGCGGGGGTAGGCGCTGCCGCCGGTGACGATCAGCTTGGGCCGGTGCTCCCGCGCCAGGCGCCGGACCTCGGCCATGTCGATCCGTTCGGTTTCCCGGTCCACACCGTAGGGGATGATCGTGAAGAAGCGGCCGGAGAAATTGACCGGGCTGCCGTGCGTGAGATGGCCCCCGTGCGCCAGGTTGAGTCCGAGGATCGTGTCGCCGTGCTCCAGGACGGCGAAGTAGGCCGCCATGTTGGCCTGGGCGCCGGAGTGGGGCTGCACGTTCACGTGATCGGCCCCGAAAAGCTGCTTGGCCCGCTCGATGGCCAGGCTCTCGGCTCGGTCCACGAACTCGCAGCCGCCGTAGTAGCGTTTTCCCGGGTAGCCTTCCGCATACTTGTTGGTCAATGGGGATCCGGCCGCCTCCATGACTGCCTGGCTCACGAAGTTCTCGGAGGCAATGAGCTCCAGCTTTGATCCTTGCCGATCCGTCTCCAGTCGGACGACCTCTGCGATCTCCGGATCCACGTCGATCAATCGCTTCACAACGCCCCCCTCCGCGCAACATACGAGATTCTCGGAACCGAGAAACGGTCGGACGAGTCTAGTCCTGGGGCCCAGGCCTGTCAAGGAAAACGCCGGCGAGGTAGTGGAGGGAAAACAGCACCGGCAGGACCACCCCCGCCGGCCGCAGGGGGCCTTAGTCCTTGATGGCACAAATTCTATGACGTATTCAATGGCCGCATAAGTCCCGGCCCCCCGGGCCGACCTGAGACGCCGCGCCCGCGGGCGAGCCCGTCCCCGGCACGGAGGCCGCCGTTCTGTGGCGGCCGACCCGGGGTAAGGGCGAGCCGGCATCGACGAGGCGCCAGGCGTCCGAGGGGCGGTCCGGGGGGCCGGGATACGTCACCGTAATTACGGCCAGCAGTACTTAGTGCTTGATTTCATAAATCCGTATCAGGTTTCCCCTGATACGGATCGCCCTTTGCCAAGGGCGTTTCGTGTAGGGTTGGGTCGCGCCCAACCGACACGAACTTATGCAATCAAGCACTTAGCGGGTGGAACCCGGAGGCGATTGGACCAGTGGTGGCAGGTTCGTGTAGAGGGGAGTTCCATCTGCATCCACCCTCCGGAACACGCTCGGGGTGGAGGGAACGAACTGGGCCACGTCGGTCCGGACGCGTCGGGGGGATGGCCCCGCGCCGGTCCGGATCGCAACCGGTTCGCGGCGTCCGTAGAACCCCAGGACGCGGTTCACATATTGCCGCGTCTCCGGATAGGGCGGCACGCCGTTGTACCGGAGGACGACGTTCTCTCCGGCATTGTAGGCGGCGAGCGCCAGGGGCAGCCGGCCGGAAAACATGTCGTGGAGGAAGCGAAGGTACCGGACACCGCCGCGGATGTTCGACGCGGGATCAAACGCGTTGCCGACGGCGTAGCGCCCGGCGGTGCCGGGCATGAGCTGCATCAGGCCCTGGGCCCCCTTGCGCGAGACGGCGGAGGGGTCGAAGTTGGATTCGGCCCGGATGATCGCCCGGACCAGTTCCGGGTCCACCCCCTCCTCCGTGGAAACCTGGTTGATGAGGTCGGCGTACTGGCCCCGCGCGAGGTTCACGCCGCGCGGAAGCCCAAAGGCGGGGAGAGGGCGGTAGTACGGCTTGGTGGGGGCGTCGGTGAAGTGCGCCGTGCCGGCCTCGTCCACGTAGACGTAGATCGCCGCCTCGGCGAAGGCGGCCGAGGCCGGCACCAGGAGGCCTCCGGCAAGCAAAGCGACCAGTATCGTACCCATCGGGCGGAACCTATAGCAGACGCCCTCCCGCCTGGCAAGGCCAAACTCGCAGGTGTGGACGGGCCTGGTCGCGAAGCCGTGAGGGACGCGACGGCCCGGCCCGACGGCTGGGCGGGATCCGGACGAGGGTTGCCGCGCCTCATGGGCGGCGAGGACATCCAGTGGGACACCCCACGAATCAGTGAGGGAAATCGCAAGTGCTGGACCGCACCTTCTGGACGAGCCGGGCGTGCAGGTCCCCGAGGATCGTCACCGCCAGGATCCCCCACGGGAACAGCAGAATGAAAGCTATCACCGCGGAATAGACAGAGCCCACCGCTCCCTCCGTCTGGTCTTCGCCTCCACGTTTGCTCGATGCGTGAGGTGATGGACCACCATCCACTGCCATGCCTGAACGGTCGCGCGGGCTTCCGTCAGCACGGGTCCAGAGACCTCGCCGATCACCCGGCCGATCTCGACCGCGGTGAGCAGATCTTCCCGGTCGGCCCCGGCCTCGTAGGCCGCCTTGACCAGCCCCTCGAACCGGTGAGGCTGCCCGCCCGCGACGGCCTCGGCGAGGGCGGCGAGGAGGATGATGCGCTCTTTCATTGGGATTCACTCCTGTCGAGGACGGGTGGGGTGGACCTGCTCCTCCGGGCCCGCTCGGCGAGGAGTGCTGAGAGAACGATCAGGCTCCCTCCCGGTACGAGCAACCCCACCAGGAAGAGTCCAGCCACCCGCCACAGACCGACCGTCATCGAAGTCACCATCGACCACCTCCCCCGCTTGGCCGATGAGTGAAGCAGCGGACATGCCAACCTCCTGCACGGCCGCAAGGCCCCGGAAAGGCTCATGTGATGGGGCGAGCGCGCGTCCCGGGATGGAAAGGCCCCGGATGCTTATGGATACACGTCTGTATCTGTTCGACCCTCGGGATGCTGGGGGCCGATAGCGGAGAGCCGCGAGCCGCGAGCCGAGAAAGGGGGGGCGGAGGAGCCGGGGACTGAGAGCGTAGAGCCGAGAGTCGCGCCAGAGGCGGATCCGCCCTGCGGATCCGGCTAGCGCCAGATCCGCCATAGGCGGACCGCGAGCCGAGAGTTGATGGGCGGGCCGGGAACATTCTGCTTGCCCGGCATGGCCTTTCCCCGTATCGTAGCATTGTCCGTCCCGTGGGGAGCGAATCCCGCATATCAATCAAGGAGCATGACCACCGTGTCGGATACACCCGAGACGTTGTTTGCCGATCTGGTGGAGATCATGGCCCGCCTCCGAGGGGAGAACGGCTGCCCCTGGGACCGGGAGCAGACGTCGGAAAGCATCAAGCCTTACCTCATCGAAGAAACCTACGAGGTTCTGGAAGCCATTGACGAGCAGGATCCGGCGAAGCTCAGGGAGGAACTGGGCGACCTCATGCTCCAGGTGGTCTTCCATGCCCAGATGGCGGAGGAGTCCGGCGCCTTCACCATCGCGGATGTTCTGGCGGCCATCAACGACAAGCTCGTGCGGCGCCATCCCCACGTCTTCGGCGACGAGAAGGCCGAGACCGCCCAGGATGTCCTGTTCAACTGGGAGCAGATCAAGCAGGGCGAACGCCGGAAGGCGAAAGGCCAGACCTCCCTCCTGGACGGGGTGCCGCGGGAATTGCCGGCCCTGCTCCGTGCCCACCGCCTGCAGGAGAAGGCGTCGCGCGTCGGCTTCGACTGGAAGGAGGCGCAGGAGGTCTTCCGGAAGGTCGAGGAGGAACTGGTCGAGCTCCGGGATGCCATGCAGGGCCAGGCGGCAGAGAAAATGGAGGCGGAGCTGGGCGATCTCCTCTTCGCCCTGGTGAACCTCAGCCGGTTCCTGGCGGTCAACCCGGAGGAGGCGCTCCGCAAGACCATCGACCGCTTCATCGCGCGCTTCCGCTACATCGAGGAGGAGCTGGCCCGGCGCGGCCGATCGTTACGCCAGGCGACCCTCGAGGAGATGGATGCCCTGTGGGCGGAGGTCAAGGCCCAGGGTCGCTAGTCCATCCATATTTTTCCCCAACCCGATTGCCGATCGAGGAGCATGAGGCGCACTCCGCGTCAGGTTGAGACAGACGGTGACGCGGCACTGGCGGCCGTCTTTGGCCCCCGCGGGCTGCTCAGCTCGGCGCTGGCCGACTTCGAGTACCGGCCTGCCCAGCTCCAGATGGCCCAAGCCGTCGAACGGGCGATGGCGGCCGGCGAGACGCTCCTGGCCGAGGCCGGGACCGGAACCGGCAAGACGCTGGCCTATCTGGTCCCGGCGATCCTGAGCGGGCGGAAGACCGTCGTCGCCACCGGGACCAAGACCCTGCAAGACCAGCTGTTCTTCAAGGACGTCCCGCTCCTCGCCTCGGCGCTTCCCCGGAAGTTCGTCGCCAGCCTCATGAAGGGCCGCTCGAACTACCTCTGCCGCCGAAATCTGCGCCGGTCGCTCACGGAGACGCACACCCGGCCCCAGCGCCAGACGCTGCTGAAGATCCAGGCGTGGTCCGCCACCTCGGCGCGGGGCGACCGGGCGGAGCTCACGTTCCTCCCCGAGCCGGATCCGCTCTGGGACGACATCGCCGCCTGGTCCGAGACCTGCGTGGGCACCTCGTGCGAGGACTACGACGCTTGCTTCCTCACCCGGATGCGGCAAGAGGCCGGCGCGGCCGACCTCGTCATCGTGAACCACCACCTCCTCCTGGCCGACGCGGTCCTGCGGGACGGCAGCCAGTTCCAGGTGATCCCATCCTACGACGTGCTCGTCCTGGACGAGGCGCACCTCCTGGAGGATGTTGCCACCGACTTCTTCGGCGTCGAGATCAGCAACCTCCGCGTCGAGCGGCTGGTCCGCGACGCGCACCGCGAGTGGACGAACGCCCCCACCGAGGATCGGAGCATCCCTTCCCAGCTCAGTCGCCTGGCGGAGGCCTCCCTGCGCTTCTTCCAGATGCTGGACCTCCCCGAGGGCATGCGCCGCCTGCGTCCGGAGGCCCTGGAGGGGAACTGCCGGGAGACCGGGCGGGAGTTGGTGCAGGCGCTCCACCTGCTGCACGACCTCGTCCAGGCGGTTCCCGGGAAGCCGGAGGGCCTCCTCCACTGCGCGCGGCGGGCGCGGGAGCAGGCCGGGATCCTGCAGGGCTTCTTCGATTCCGCGGGTGAGCCCCCTGACACCCCGGGCGGGCCGCCCATGGTCCGCTGGTCCGAGCGGCGGGGCCGCGGTGTCTTCCTTCGCAGCTCACCGCTGGATGTGTCGGCGGATTTCCGCCGGACGATTCTGGAGTCGGCGGACGCGGTCATCCTGACCTCGGCGACCCTCTCGACCGCCGGCCGCTTCGACTTTCTGCGAAGCCGCCTCGGCATCCTGGAGGCGCGGGAGTTTCACGCCGCCTCGCCCTTCGACTACGCGCGCCAGGCCATCCTGTATATTCCGCGCCACCTGCCCGATCCCCGGAGACCGGGGTTCGTCGAGGCCGCGGCCGAGGAAATCCGCGGCATCCTGGAGATCTCCCAGGGCCGGGCCCTGGTGCTCTTCACCAGCCTGGACGCCATGGAGACGACTCACCGCCTGCTTCAGGGCCGGCTTCCGTTCCCCCTCATGGTCCAGGGCCAGGCGCCCCGGACGGAGCTGCTGGACCGGTTCCGCGAGGAGGTGGCATCGGTCCTGCTGGCGACGCGAAGCTTCTGGCAGGGCGTGGATGTCGTCGGCGAGGCGTTGAGCTGCGTCATCGTCCACAAGCTTCCCTTCGGGTTCCCGGGCGATCCGGTCCTGGAAGCGCGCCTGGAATACATCCAGCAGCAGGGTGGCGACCCGTTCTGGGACTATCAGGTCCCGTCCGCGATCATCACGCTGCGGCAGGGCCTGGGCCGGCTGATCCGGAGCGAACAGGACCGCGGTGCCCTGTGCATCCTGGACAGCCGCCTGCTCACCCGCCGCTACGGGAGCGTCTTCCTGGAAAGTCTCCCCTCTTGCCCGGTGACCAGTTCGCCGGAGGATCTCCAGCGATTCTTCGCGGCTCGGTGATCTCAAAAGCGTTCGGCGGTTCGATGGTTCGGTTGTTCGGGTGTTCGCGGAATGTCGGAAGCCTTCGGGAGTGCGACGGTATCATGGCTCGGAGGAACCTCCGAACTACCGGGACCCACGGCACCGCGGTCCGCTCAAAGGCGGACCACCGTGGCGTGGGTGCCCCGAACGCTCGAACGCATTGAGTGAGAGGTAGGCATGGGCGTCCTGTTGCTCTTCGTGGATGGGTTGGGGCTGGGCGAGGACGATCCGGGTAGGAACCCGGTGGCCCGCGCGCGCCTCCGCCGGCTGCGCCTGCTCCGGGATTGCCCCGCCCCAGACCCCGCGGCCACCCTGATCCCGACCGACGCCTGTCTGGGCGTCGCCGGCTTGCCCCAGAGCGCGACGGGGCAGACCTCGATCCTGGCGGGCGTGAACGCGCCCGCGGCCATGGGACGGCACATCAACGGCTACTGCACGAAGTCGCTGGCGGAAATCCTGGATGGCCGGTCCCTCTTCAGTTGCGTAAAAGCCGCTGGGGGCGAGGCCACCTTCGCCAACGCCTACACCCCGGCCTTCCTGGCAAACCTTCCCCGGTTCCTCTCGGTCAGCACGGTCGCCACGCTGCGCGCGGGCCTCCGGTTCCGGACGCTCGACGATCTGGCGCGGGGCGAGGCGCTGTTTCACGATTTCACCAACCGGCTCCTGCCCGAACGGGGGTACTCGCTGCCGACCATTACCCCTGGCGAGGCCGGAAGGCGGCTCGCCTGCCTGGCCCAACGCCACGCCTTCACCATGTACGAGCACTTCCTCACGGACCGGGCCGGCCACACCCAGGACATGGCGCGGGGTGTCGAGATCCTGGAGGATCTGGAGGCACTCCTGGATGGGGTCCTCTCAATAACTGACCGTTCCGCCGACCTCGTCATCCTGACCAGCGACCACGGCAACCTGGAGGATCTTTCCACCAGCCGGCACACCCGAAATCCGGTTCCGACGGTCCTCTGGGGGGCAGGGGCCGCGGAGGCGGCCGCCGGGATCAAGGACCTCACCGACATCGCCCCGGCTATCTTGCGGCATCTGGGTATGCTATAATCCAGCCGGGTGATGGGCTCATCCCGGACCCCAAAGGTCTCCATGCGCCTCACAATGCTTTCCCTCCTCCCCCTGTTCGCCAGGGCCCTCCTGGTGGCACTCGCCGTGTGTCTGCTCGTCCAGCCCGGAGCGGCCTTTGCCCGCCAGGTCAACGTCATCCGGGTGGAGAGCGTGATCTCCCCCAGCTCGGCCGACTACATCGTCACCGCCATCAAGCAAGCCGAGAAGGACAAGGTGGCTGCCCTGGTCATCGAGCTGGATACGCCCGGCGGCCTGGACACCTCCATGCGGGTCATCATCAAGGAGATGCTGGCGGCCGAGCGGCCCATCGTGGTCTACGTGGCCCCCAGCGGGGCGCGGGCGGCCTCGGCCGGGGCGTTCATCACCGTGGCGGCCCACATCGCCGCCATGGCGCCCGGGACCAACATCGGCGCCGCGGCACCCGTGGCCATGGGCGGGCCGATGGACAAGACCATGGAGAAGAAGGTCACCAACGACGCCGCGGCTTATATGCGGACCATCGCGGAGAAGCGCGGGCGCCCCATTGACCTGGCCGAGGAGTGGGTGCGGAAGGCCACGGCCAAGACCGAGACCGAGGCCCTGAAGGCCAAGCTGATTGACGTGATCAGCCCGAAGCTGGATGACCTCCTCCAGGCCATTGACGGCCGCGTCGTCACCACGGCGGCGGGCAAGGTGAAGATCGAGACCAAGAACGCGGTCATCCACCGCGAGGAGATGAACCTTCGGGAGAAGATCCTGAGGATCATCACCGATCCGACGATCGCCTACCTCTTGCTGATCCTGGGCCTGGCCGGCCTCTACTTCGAGTTCAGCACCCCCGGGGCCATCCTGCCCGGGGTCCTGGGGGGGATCGCCCTGATCCTGGCCCTGTATGCCTTCCAGCAGTTGCCCATCAACTATGCCGGGGTCCTGCTCATCCTCCTGGCCATCGTGATGTTCATCGCGGAGATCAAAATCGTCTCGCACGGGGTGCTGACCGCCGGGGGCATCGCCGCCATGATCCTGGGCTCCATGATGCTCATTGACGCCCCGGTCCCTTACATGCGAATCTCTCTGTGGGCCATTGTGGGGACGGCCGGCAGCACCGCCGTTTTCTTCATCTTCGTGGTGGGTGCAGGGGTGAAGGCCCTGCGCACCAAGACGGTCACCGGCATGGAGGGGCTGATCGGCGAGGTCGGGGTGGTGCGGACCCGGCTGGCGCCACGGGGGCAGGTCTTCCTCCGCGGGGAGCTGTGGAATGCCGAGGGCGACGGCGTGGTGGAGGCCGGCGAATCGGTCCGGATCACGGGGATGGACGGCCTCACGCTCAAGGTCGTCCCGGTCCAACGCGCGACGGCGGCGTCCGACCCCGTCGCGATGGGGAGGTCAGGATGAATCTACCGTTTGCGGTCGTCCCAACGCTGTTCGTCATCGTCGTGCTCTTGTACATCTTCTCCAGCGGTGTGAAGGTCCTGCGGGAGTACGAGCGGGCGGTCATCTTCCGCCTGGGCCGGGTGTCCAAAGCCCTGCTCAACCCCGGGGGGAACGGCAATGGCCCCGGCCTGATTCTGCTGATCCCCGTCATCGACAAGATGGTGAAGGTCAGCCTGCGGACGGTGGCCATGGACGTGCCCTCCCAGGATACCATCACCAAGGACAATGTCTCCCTCAAGGTGAACGCCGTCATCTACTTCCGGGTGATGGATCCAGAGCGGGCCGTGGTAGCGGTGGAGGACTACCTGTTCGCCACCTCCCAGATGGCCCAGACCACCCTGCGGAGCGTCCTGGGCCAGTCGGAGCTGGACGAGCTGCTCTCCGAGCGGGACCGGATCAACCAGAAGCTCCAGCGGATCATTGACGAGCACACCGAGCCGTGGGGGATCAAGGTCAGCGCCGTGGAGGTCAAGTTCATTGACCTGCCCCAGGAGATGCAGCGGGCCATGGCCAAGCAGGCCGAGGCCGAGCGCGAGAAGCGCGCCAAGATCATCCACGCCGAGGGCGAGCTGCTGGCCTCGGAGAAGCTGGCCCAGGCGGCCCGGGTCATCGCCTCGGAGCCCGTCACCATCCAACTGCGCTACCTGCAGACCCTCACCGAGATCGGGACGGAGAAGAACTCCACCATCATCTTCCCGTTGCCTATCGATATGCTGCGGATCCTGGTGGGGGACAAGAAATCGGCGTGACGGCCGGGGGAAGCCTGCAGAGCGTGACGGCGTCAGGGCCAATCCTCCTGGCGCCGTTCGTCTTTCCGGGAAGGAGGCGCTACATGCTGCCGCCGACATGGCGGATGGCCGCGGAGCACGGCCCATGACCGCCTATGCGAATCTGGCGGAGCTGGAAGTCGGCGACGGATTCCCCGTGCGCCTGGTGGGCGCCATCAACGTGAGTCCCGAGTCCTTCTATTCGGGCTCGGTGGCAGAGGGGGAGGACTCGCTGCGGCAGAAAGCAGAGCAGATGGCGGCCGAAGGGGCGGATGTGCTGGATATCGGGGCGATGTCCACGGCCCCGTATCTGGCGACCCAGATCACGGAGGACGAGGAGATCCGACGTCTGGCCTGGGCGATCGGCGTCGTCCGCAAGGTCACGGCCGTCCCCATTTCCGCCGATACGACGCGGAGCCGGGTGGCCCTGGCCGCGCTGGACGCCGGTGCGGACGTGATCAACGACGTGAGCGGCCTGCGCCACGACCCCGGCATGGCAGAGATCATCGCCCGGCGGGCGCGCGGCGTGATCCTCATGGCGTCCGAGAGGGAACCGGAGGCGCGGGACCCGATCGGCACGGTGCGGCACCTCCTGGAGGAAAGCCTGCAAATCATCTGGAAGGCGGGGGTGCCCGAGCATCGCGTGGTCATTGATCCGGGGATCGGGTTCTTCCGCAAGGCCGTCATCTCCTGGCACGCGTGGGACTGCGAGGTGCTGCGGCGGCTGGGAGACCTGCGGACGCTCGAGCACCCCGTTCTGGTGGGTCTTTCCCGGAAATCGTTCATCGGACACATCCTGGGTCGGCCGGATCCCGCCGATCGACTCGCGGGCTCCCTGGCCGCCACGGCGATCGCCGTGGTGAATGGCGCTCACCTGATCCGGACCCACGACGTCGGCCCCACCCGGGAGGCCGTCCGCATGGCGGAAGCGCTCCGCTCGGGCTAAACCGGCGGAGGGCATTTGAACGCCATGGACGCAGACAGGTTCCCTTCATAAGTTGGCGGGAGCCATGCAAAATGAGGGGTTGTTGACGGCGCTGGAAAGCCTGGCGGAGCAGCTCCAGATTCCCGTGACCTACGCCACGCTGGAGACCGAGGAGCTGCCAGGGCGCGGAGGCCTGTGCGTCATCCATGGGGAGCGGCGGATCATCATCGAGCGAACCCTGACGACTCGCGAGAAGGCCCGCCTCCTGGCGATCGGCCTTGCGCAGTTTGACTTGGAGGATGTCTTCCTGCTCCCCGCCGTGCGGGAGGCGATCGAGCGAGCCAAATCTGCCCAGCCCGGATTACTTCGGGAGTGAGATGACTCGCATGGCGAAAGGTTCTCGATCGCGAAGTCGCCTGGCGTTGGTTCTGACTGGGGCGGTGATTTGCGCGTTGGCCTACCCCACTGCGAAGGCGCAGGCCGGTCCCTTCGAGGAAGGGGTAGAATTTTTCCAGGGTGGGCACTACCGGTGGGCCCTGGAGAAGTTCATTGAGGCCGCTGACCAGGCCCCCCGCGAACCGCAGCGCCGCTGGTACCTGGCCGAGACGTACCGATTGCTCGGCGACGGCCCGGCCGCCGCGCAGGTCTACCGCCAGGTCCTTCAGATGGCGCCACAGTCCCCGCTGGCGACTGCTGCGCGGCGAGCCCTCGAGTCCCTGGGGGAACCGGCTCTGGCAACCACCCAGGTTCCGTTTCAGACACGAGGCGCCTCGGTGCTTGTTCCTGCAAGAGTCAACGGGCAGCAGGTCGGATACTTCATCCTCGACACCGGCGCCACCTTCACCACGGTGAGCCGGCTGGTGGCCGGGACGCTGGGGATTCCAAGTAGCGGGGGCAGCGTCAACCTAGCCACGGCCAGCGGCGTGATCCAGGCCCCCCTCGCCCTTTTGGAAGAGGTGGATGTCGGTGGCGCCGTCGCACGGCATGTTCCGGCGGTCATTCACGACTTGCCCAATGCCCCTCCGACGATCGTCGGCCTGCTCGGTCTAAGCTTCTTGGAGCGCTTCCGGGTGAACCTGGATCTCAGCTCCGGGCTCCTCACCCTTGAATCCGGAAGGTAGAAACCTCCCAAGCCTAGAGAGTCATTCCGACTTCCCCCGTTGATCATTTCGCCTCCTTCCCCGTCTTTTTACTCGCGGGCTTCCTGGATGAATCGGGGGGCCGCCGATGGACGATGGAGGAAGGTGCGCGGTCCAACGTTCGTCGAGGGGCTTACATTACCGCCCGCTCTTTCGTGGAGGACGGCAGGGCTTTGCGCCAGCCAGTTCCAAATGGTCCCGG
>METI01000001.1:550-4606 GCA_001771285.1 candidate division NC10 bacterium RIFCSPLOWO2_12_FULL_66_18 | reverse complement strand
GGAAGCCGATTGACCGCCACATGCCGATTCCCTCCGTCTGTTCCGGCACGAGCTTTCCGACCGATCCCTGCGTCGTGAACCCGAATCATCCACCAGGAGAATTGACGCCTCTCATTTGCTCTGGTAGGGTTGCGTTGCCCCAACCAGCTTCCTCTCCCGCCGGGAGCCCCGCATGGCTGACGACGCCATTCATTTCTTCCAGTTTCAGGGCTGTCTCATCCGGGTGCCCAGCGGCGCGTTGGTTCCGAAGTTCGGCAGCCTGCTCCTCGCCCGGCATCTTCCACTTCGGGAGGGTGACGTGGTCCTGGACCTGGGGGCGGGTGCGGGCCTGATTGGTATCCTGGCCGCCCGCCGGGGGCATCGGGGGGTGGCCACGGACGTGGTGGCCGGCTGCAGCGAGTGCACGCGCGCCAACGCGCTCCTCAATGGGGTGGCCGACCGGGTGGAGGTTCGGACCGGAGATCTCTTCGCTCCCGTGAACGGCGAGGCCTTCGATCTGATCGCCACCAACCCTCCCCAGATGCCGACCCCGCCGGATCGGGAGTGGAACGATGCCCAGTCCCGGGCAGATAATGGGGGGCCGGATGGCTGGGTCATTCTGGACCGGATTATCCACGAGGCCCCGAAATATCTCAAGCCCCAAGGTCGCCTGGTGTTCACGCTCTTCGGGTTCTTGGGGATCGAACGCGCGCTGGAGAAGCTGCGGGCCGCTGGCCTGGACCCGCGCGTGCTGGCCCGGGAGGAGCAATCCTTCCCCCGCATCGGCCGGGAGCGGCTGGACCACATCCGATCCGTGAATGGCGAAGGCATCCTCCCGCCGGGGCGGCCGGCAACGTGCCCGCGCCTCGTCCTCTGCGGGCAGAAGGAATAGGCGGTGCCGTCCTTCCTGATCATCAATGCAGATGACTTCAACCTCACCCTGGGGGTGACCCGCGGGATTCTGGAGGCTCACCAGCGCGGCATCGTGACCAGCACGACCGTGATGGTCAATCTCCCCGGGCTGGAGCGAAGCCGAGACCTGGCCCGGGAGACGTCCCGACTCGGGCTGGGGCTGCATCTCAATCTCACCTTCGGCCGGCCCGTGTTGCCTCCCGCAAAGGTGGCTTCCCTCGTGGATGGTACCGGTTGCTTCATCCGGAATCCCGGCCGGGTGGGAGAGGCAGGTGATCTGTCGGAGATTCGCGAAGAGCTGGCCGCCCAGGCTGAATGGTTCGAGACGGTCTTCGGGTGTCGTCCCAGCCACCTGGACACGCACCATCACGTGCACCGGCATCCCCGGATCTTTGACGTGGTCCTCGATCTCGCCGGGGCACTGGGCATCCCCCTCCGGGCATTTACCCCGGAGATGGCGGATCGCATCCGGAAGCGCCACCTCCCTGCGGCGGATCGGGCGATCGGAGACGTGGGGCCAGACCCCTTCTGGCAGCCTGGGAGCTTGCTGGCGTTTTTCCAGGATCTCCCTCCCGGCGTCACGGAGCTCATGTGCCATCCAGGCTATGCAGATGCGGCGCTGGCTGGCAGCAGTTACTGCATGCAGCGCGAGGTCGAGCTTCGCGCGCTGTGTGACCCCAGGGTAAAGGACGCCCTCATGGCGGCCGGCGTCCAGTGCATCGCCTACCGCGACCTCGCACCCGTCCTGGCGAGTCGCTGATGGCCGCGTCCTCTCCCCCCGGCGCCATCCTCGGCGTGGACCTGGGGGCGACCACGCTGGCGGGAGGGCTGGTGGATGGGGCGGGAACGGTCCGGAATTCCCACTCCGTCCCCACGGACCGGCTGAGCCGAGGCGAAGGCGTCCTGCAGAACCTGCTGGCAGTCGTCGCGGGCCTCCTGGACGACGCACGAAGAATGGGGGGCCCGATCCTGGGCGTCGGCGTCGGCGCCCCCGGCGTCATCGAGGTGGACACCGGTACGATCGGCGAGGACATCCAGAACATCCCGGAGTTCCGGGGTCTCGCCCTGGGCCGCATCCTCCGGGAACGAACAGGCCTGCCCGTCGTCGTGGATAACGATGTCAATGCCCTGACCCTGGGAGAATGGATGTTCGGCCAGGCGCGGGGACTCCGCCACGTCGCAATGATCGCCGTGGGGACCAGCATCGGCGGCGGCCTGATCCTGAACGGGGCGCTGGTGCGAGGGGTCAGCGGGTATGGAGGCGAGATCGGACACACCACGGTGGACCTGGATGGTCCCGACTGCTTCTGCGGAAGCCGAGGCTGCATCAAGGTGTATGCGTCGGGGGCGGACATCGCGCGGCAGGCGCGAAGTTTGCTGCGAGCGGATCGCACCTCCATTCTCCTCGAGCTGGTGGGAGGAGACCCGAACCGGATAGACGCCCCGCAGGTCTTCGCCGCCGCCGCCCAGGGCGACCCAATGGCCGTCACCGTGGTGGCCAGGGCGGCACAGGCCCTGGGCGCCGGGGTGGGCAACCTCATCAACCTCTACAACCCGGAGCTGATCGTGCTCGGCGGCAGTGTGATGGAGGCGGGAGAGATCCTGATGGAGCCGGTGGTACGGTGGGCCAGATTCTATGCCTTCGAGGCTGCCTTCGACCGGACGCGCATTGTCCGCTCCACGCTCACGAAGGAGTCGGGCGTGCAGGGCGCCGCAGCACTCTTTCTGTACGAACAGGGCCGCGAGCGCCTGACCTGACCGCGGCCACACTCGGGACGTCATACACACAATGGAGGACGGGACCATGGCCAGAGCGTACGAGATGCTGATCGGTGGCAAGTGGGAGACCGGGGCGGACACGATCCCGGTCATGGACAAGTATAGCGGCGAGACCATTGGCACCATTCCCCGCGCCAGCAAGGCGGATGTGGGGCGGGCGATCGGCGCGGCCCAGGCGGCCTTCAGCGGATTCGCCGACCTGCCGGCGCACCGCCGTTCCAAGATCCTGGAGAAGACCTCGGAGCTCCTGGCGAAATATCAGGAGGACATCGCCACCATCATCTGCCGAGAAGCCGGGAAGGCGTGGAAATATTCCGTAGGCGAGGTCGGCCGGGCCGTGGAGACGTTCAAGTTCGCAGCCGAGGAGGCCAAACGGATCCACGGCGAGACTGTCCCCATGGACGCCTCGGCCGGGTCGGAGAAGCGGTTCGGCTTCTACTTCCGGACCCCCCTGGGCGTCGTGGCGGCCATCTCGCCGTTCAACTTCCCCCTGAATCTCGTGGCCCACAAGATTGCCCCCGCCCTGGCCGCCGGCAACACCGTCGTCCTGAAGCCGGCGACGACGACCCCCATCACAGCCATCCGTCTGGGGGAGATCCTGATGGAGGCGGGCCTGCCCGACGGGGTCTTCAACCTCATCTACGGCGAGGGGGGCACCGTCGGGGATTGGCTGGTGACCGACCCCCGCCCGGCCAAGGTCACCTTCACGGGCAGCCCGCCGGTGGGGCAGCAGATCATGAGTCGCGCCGGCCTCAAGAAGGTCACGCTGGAGCTGGGCAACAATTCGGGGACCATCATCGAGGCCGACGGGGACATCGATGCGGCGGTCCCTCGCTGCGTGGTCTCCTCCTTCGCCAACTCGGGGCAGGTCTGCATCAGTCTCCAGCGGCTGTACCTCCACCGGGCCATCGCCCAGGAGTTCACCCAGAAATTCGTCGAGGCGACGACCCGGCTCAAGGTGGGGAATCCCCTGGAGAAGGATTGCGACGTGGGTCCCATGATTGACGAGAAGGAGGCCAAGCGGGCCGAGGCCTGGATCACCGAGGCGGTGGCCCAGGGGGCCAAGATCCTGGTGGGCGGCAAGCGCGAGGGACGGATCCTGTCGCCCACGGTCCTGGACAACGTCCGACACGACATGAAGGTCATGTGCCAGGAGACCTTCGCCCCGCTGGTCTCCCTGGTCACGTACAAGGATTTCGACGAGGCGCTGGAACTCCTGGCCGACAGCCCGTACGGTCTCCAGGCGGGCGTCTACACCCGGGACATCGGTAAGGCGTTCAAGGCCATCAAGCGGGTGGACGTCGGCGGCATCATGATCAACGACACCTCGATCTTCCGCGTGGATCACATGCCGTACGGGGGCAACAAGATGAGCGGGATCGGGCG
>METI01000001.1:192-535 GCA_001771285.1 candidate division NC10 bacterium RIFCSPLOWO2_12_FULL_66_18 | reverse complement strand
ATCGGGCGCGAGGGCGTCCGCTTTGCCATCGAGGAGATGACCAACCTGCGGATGGTGTGCTTCAACCTGGCGTAGTGGCGAGGAGACACCGGAACCGTAAGTGAGCCCGAATATTTCACCGCCAAGGTCGCCAAGAACTCAAACGTACGTCAACCCAGAAGAATCTGGGGGCGGACGCCGGGCCAAACTGTTCCGAGGCGCCGATCGACGCTACCCCCGTCAGGGCTTGAATATCGGGAAGTTTCTTGGCGGACTTGGCGTCTTGGCGGTTTCACCGCACTGTTTTGGATGAACGCAAATCAACGCAGATAGACACACCGAGAGGAGCCTCCTCCCGGCGTCT
>METI01000001.1:0-101 GCA_001771285.1 candidate division NC10 bacterium RIFCSPLOWO2_12_FULL_66_18 | reverse complement strand
TAGAAGTAGGAACCACCAGAAAGAGCTTGACAGCCAAACTGATGTATGGTATTCAGGAGCTAACCTATGATTCTCAAAGGGAGAGGACGCAACCGCCGGAA